>CAZRLY010000180.1:0-12871 GCA_964601015.1 uncultured bacterium | reverse complement strand
AGGGCATTAGCGGATTGCCGTTTTTGTTTATAACATATACACGCATAATGTTTTTTATAACCTCCTACGTGTAAAGAGTGAAAAAGCGAAGGCTTTGCCTGCCCGAAGGGGCTTTATCCGACTTTTTTCCTCCTCGCCCTTGTTATCTCGTGTTGTCATGTTTAGCACACTATTCCTACCCCACAGAATTGTTTAGTACTAAACCACAGAGCTTCCGACTGGAAGAACATCTGAAGGTGTGATGCAACGAGTAACTTCTCCTCTACGATGTTATGGTAAAGGGAGCTGGTCTAACCTGGGACTTACAGATTACTCCGCAAGCCCCTTCTGATTCTCTGAATCAGGAGGGGTGGTTGACCTCAATGATGTGGTTATTACACTTGATTGTTTTAACGTCAATTCGGGATAAGAAATAGATTTGTCATTGATTGGGACACGGATAAACACAGATACACACAGATTTTTTATCTGTGTCCAAAAGAAGTAGGCTTCTTGCTCATCTGATGCCCACTTCTTGAACCAACCGTTAATCATCTTTGAACTGCGAGTTTGCGCGTTACGGTATACTGCCCGGATTGCAAGGTGTAAAAATATACTCCGCACGCAACGCGTTCACCCAAATAGTTACGTCCATCCCAACGTGTTGCGCGCGTGAGGGCTAAATATTCGCCAGCCGGTTGGGAACCAAAATTAAATCGCCGTACAAGCCGCCCGGAGATGTCGTAGATGCTAATGACGACATCAGCGGGTTCTATAAGTTGATAGGGTATCCACGTTTCCAGATTGAACGGGTTGGGATAATTTTGCGAGAGAACGAAGGGTAAAAACCTTTCGCCGGCGTTTGGTGTTCCTGGGGTTGGTTTGTCGAAAAATGTTAGCGCAGTCCCACCGTCGGGATAGCGCCCGTAGGATATGTCTGGCTGTTGTACGCCAAACTCTATCGAATCAATAGGTGCGTTGCCGTTCTTTATCGTATCAAATAACACTACGGTTTCACCGCCGGCGTTCAACTTAAAATTTGTATGTAGTTCGCCTTGATGTTCATCGTTATCTGCCCACAATAGCAGAAACCCACCAGCGGGGATGTTGACCTGAGGAATGCGCCATTTGACGCTGTCGTTCATGTCATCGGAGAGGTACATCCCGCCGATAGCGATGGGTTCATCACTCTGGTTATATATTTCTATCCAGTCGTCATATTCGCCAGTTCCGTCAGCAATCGTTTTCTTGTTGTCGGCTATAATCTCGTTGATGTACAATAACTTTGAGATGCTGTTCTTCGCTCCGGGCGTTGGATTGGAGAAAGAACGCCATTCGCCCGTGCCATTGGGGTATCGCCCAAGCGAGATGTCCTGCTGTTGTATGCCATAATCTACTACATCAATCGGTTTCCCATCCGCGTCGCACAGTCCTATTGTGCCGCCGTTTGGGTTTAACTTAAAATTCGCGTGTCCTTCTACATCATCGCCGTCAGCCCAGAACAATAAACAACCATCCGGCGGAATGACAATATCGGGAACGTACCACCTGACAGCGCCATTCGAGAGGGACATCCCCTCCAATTGTATTGAAGTACATCCTGCGTTGTAAATCTCAATCCAAGCGTCATACTCGCCTGCTTCATCCACATGGGTTATAGTGTTAAATGCCATGAATTCGTTGATGTACAGGTTCAAGCTGCCGTTGCTGGCATTCTTCTTGTTTGGCGTCGGGCTGGAGAAACACTCGAAACGTTCGTCCCCGTCGGGATAACGCCCATACGACATATCGTTTTTTTGGACGCCGTAAACAACCCGGTCAATAGTGGCGTTGCCATTTTCATCGGTATCAAATAGCCCAATCTCTTCCCCGCTGGCGCTGAGTTTGAAGTTTGTATGTTGTCGTCCCTGTTCCTCATCGCCATCTGCCCAGAAGAGGACATACCCACCAGGCAGTACCTCAACATCGGGGATACGCCACTTATTTTTTTCGCGTAAGTCATCGGAAAGGTATGTCCCTGCCAAATTTATCGGCACTTCGCCTGCGTTGTACAACTCCACCCAATCATCGTATTCTCCAAACTCATCCGCAATTATCCTCTGAGTGGCTGCCATGAACTCGTTGATGTAGATATATGGTTTCGCGTCATCTGAAAAGATTGCAAGCTCAAAGGCTAATCTTTCCCATATGTGCCCTTCCACGCCAACGTTGATGTAGTATTTGTAGTCGGTTCCCGGCGGGACATCGGCTGGTACTGAGAAGGTAATGATGTTATCTGATGTGTCGTTTGACGCAAGACGTAATCGCCGCGACTCAAAAATCGGATTGTGGGGGTAAATATCTGGCAAAAACAGGTCAATCCATATATCAAAGTTTTGTACTGTGTTCGTTTGATTTTTTAGTGAAAGATGATGAATTACAAATTCACCCTTGACGACGCGTCGCGTGACTACATCGGGGTGGGAAAGGATTACCACAGGTACAACCCGCCTGTTTTTCGCGCTTAGTGTTGGAGTTTGCAAATACTCCCACCGGCCGCCTCCATCGGGAATTCGCCCATAGGAGGTATTTGGATTTTGAGCAGGGAACATAATCGCATCAACGGTTTTATCTCCGTCAAACAAACCGATGAATCCACCTGTTGCATCCAATACAAGATTTGTGTGAAAAGCCGCTTCGTCCTTCCGCTCCTCTCCGTCTGCCCAGAAGCACACATAACCGTTGGGAGAGATTTCAATGTTTGGAATCTTCCATCTGGTATTGCCATTGGAAAGATATAACCCGCCGAGATTAATCCGTTCCTTCCCCCAGTTGTACAATTCAATCCAGCTTTCGCCAGCTTCGTCACCCGCGCCAATCGCCATAATTTCGTTGATGAACAGATTCACGGTAGCAGGGGGCATGTAATCGTATACAACCGCACGCAAATAGGCTTTTCTCGCCGGAACAAAACTTTTTAGTCCATCTTTGGCAGGATAGAACCACCTTTCGTTCTCCTGCCAACCGGCTTTTCTGATATCGCGTTCAGCGTCAAAGCGAATCCGATTGTATGCTTCTTCGATGCGCGCAAACATCAATTCATCGGTGAATTCCTTCTCCATCAACTCTATCAACCGCAGACAGTACATTCTTCGGAATTGGGGGACGTTCAGAACGCGGTCAAGTAATCTACCCCACCAGCCCGGTACGCCCAACATCGGGTTATTTTTTGTACATATATCAATCGGCATCTCCCGTTCATAAAAAGCTAAGTCTAAGTCCCACGCTACAATCTCCCACTTATTTCTCTTCTGGTCAAGATAAAGATAGTAATTATGTCCCGCCACATCCCAATTGCTGATGAGTTGATTCACACAGTACCAATCCAAATACTCTTCGACGTTGAGTACCTCCCATAGGACATCCCGAATCAGATTATCCGGCGTTAGGTTAATCAATTCTATGAATTCAATTAGGTCAAAGTAACTGCTGCCCTCGTTTGTTTCCTTCTCATATTGAGTTCGATATGCTTCTTCATTGGGTAGTAGACGTAAAAAATCATCAGGTTTGTAGATATTCCCGGTTGGGGCACGCCCATTAATCGAAAGAAAACGCCCATTGATTTGGTCAACATCCGTATAGACACCGATGAATTTGCCATTCAGTTCGAGATGTACCCAATCAGCGGTGGGCGCTAAGACATGCGAACGCCTGTAAAGGTCAAATGCAAGTTTACTTCTCATAACCGATGAATCCTGACTATCGCCATGAAGGTTTATCTTCTTCCGTCCGCGAAACAACTCATCATCGTCAAATAATATTTTCAGACTTGGCTTCAACGTTTCGCGACGGCGCACTCCTCCGCGATAGCGCATCTTCGCATTCATGTATTCTACCCCTTGATGGCGGAATACCACGGGAATATATTCATTATACTGGGCATGGTTGCTCAAATATATCATATCGCTCTCTGTGACAAAAAGCTCATAAACGGGCAATCCTGAATCTTCTTTGGAATAGGTTGTAGCGGATAGAATTTGAGTTCTCTCACCTTCATTGCCATAGACATCAACCGCTCGCACATAGTAGTTGTAAGTCCTGTGTTCCTCGACAGCGTTATCTATGTAACGCGACATCGGTGCGTTGGCGATGCGAATGAAGTTTCCCCCATCAGAACGATAAACGTTATAGTTAGCGATATCGTCTTCTGGATTGTCGAACCAATCGAGAATTACCTGTTTGTATCCGCCCATTGCCGAGAACTTTTGCGGTTTTCTGGGGGATACGGTATCCTGCGCTCGTGAAAACACATAAATCGCAGAGAGCAAAGTTTCGCCCTTCGTTGCCCTTGCCGTGACGTTCAGTTGCCCATCTGTAACTACGGTGGCGAACTGATAGTCAATGGCGTAATTTCGTTCAACCCCATCAAAGATGTCAAAATTTTTTAACACTTTCCTGCCCTCAATCCAAACGTCGAATACGCGCAGTGTACGCCAATGGTGTTGGGTTTCGCTGAAATGCAGTTTTACAATGTAAGCGCCGTTAAGGACATCAAACCGATATTCGCTGAATCCACGCCTATCCTTCAAATATAAATCGTATTCCCACGTCCCGCCTGACTTAAAAGAATATGGGGAAGCGCCAGCATATCCGCCGATGTATCCAGCCTTTGTCGTATTACTGTATGTTTGGTCGCTTGCATAGTATCTGCCGTTATGCGTTTTGGTAGCCTTAGATGCGCCACAATTAAATCCCATTTCATAGGCGTCGCAAAAAGAGGCGATGAGCCATATCATTAGGTTTAGACAATAAACAAGCAGCTTAAATATTCGACGACAATACATCTGAAGTGAAAAAACGAAAACGAGTGTTTTCTGTAAAGAGTGGGTGTTAGGTAGTCTAAGTAACGTGAATTTGGGGTAAAGATTAGAACACGAATGACACAAATTAAGCGAATATCACGAACTAAAAAGAATTTGTGTAATTTGTCCAATTTGTGTAATTTGTGTTGATTCTTAGAGTCAATTATGATAAATGCGTGGAACTTATCATCGTTATCCCGAACTGACGTTAAATATTACTTTTTACTCATTACTCTTTACTTCTCATTCCTAAATTCACAAACCCCCTATCGCGTTCAGTATATTTCACATTAAAACATACCATATCGTGAAAGTTTGGTCAAGTCGAAAATAAAGACAAGGCCGTTTCCACAGAACACAGTTTTCACTTGACAATCCACGCGTGAGATGTTAAACTAAAAATGGAAGTAAACTTTCGCACCCCATTAACTCAAAACAGGAGGTAAATGTCAACTACCCCTCCTGAATCTGTAATTCAGGAGGGGCTTGTGAAAGCAAGTCCCGGAGTTGACCAGCCTAAGTCCTACTTATGGGCTACGTTAGGAGCAAAAATATAGGCACCCTGGAGATACTTCACCAGTCCCAGGCTCTGCGGCAAAGCGTTCACACGCTGAATACGATTAAAAGGCATACGGGGGCGAAGCCGGTGTCGCATGTGTATACAACTGCTCCATAACATTGGCGAGGTGAGCATTACTTGAATTAACCTCGGTTGATTCAACGATTGATAGGAGACTATCCCATTATGTCTAAAGTATTTGTAATTGACACAAACAAGCAACCATTACAGCCAACTCATCAGGCACGGGCAAGGCAACTGCTCAAGAAGGGTAAAGCGGCTGTGTATCGCCATTACCCATTCACTATTATCCTCAAGTACGGAGTTCCAGATGCGAAGATTCAACCCCTGCCCTTGAGCGAAGCGAAGGGATTACGCCTGAAGATTGACCCGGGCAGTAAGAGAACTGGACTTGCTATAGTCAATGACACTAACGGAGATATTGTGTTCGCTGCTGAACTTGAACATAGGGGACAGCAGATAAAAAAGTCATTAGATAGCCGTAGAGCCACACGCCGTAGTCGTAGAAGCCGCAAGACGCGCTACCGCAAACCACGATTTAACAATCGTAGACGCTCAAAGGGATGGTTGCCACCATCTTTGTTAAGCCGAGTATTGAACATAGAGGCATGGATAAGACGATTACTTTCTCTATGTCCGATATCAGCAATTAGCTTGGAATTAGTCAAGTTCGATACACAGGCGATGCAAAATCCAGAGATTAGTGGCATTGAATATCAACAAGGCGAGCTATTTGGCTACGAAGTGCGGGAATATCTCTTAGAGAAGTTCGAGCGCAAGTGTGCCTACTGTGGTACAGAAAACGTACCACTTCAGATAGAGCATATAGTACCGAGGGCAAGAGGCGGCACTAATAGAGTTAGTAATTTAACTCTTGCGTGCGAGCCGTGTAATAAGAAGAAGGGCAATGGTACCGCAGAGGAGTTCGGGCATCCAAAAGTACAGGCACAGGCTAAAAAACCACTAAAGGATGTCGCTGCTGTCAATGTCACTCGATGGGAGTTATATCGACGGGTACAAGCTACAGAGCTTCCAGTTGAGGTAGGTACTGGTGGTAGAACAAAGTACAATCGTAGTATCAGGAAGCTACCAAAGACACACTGGCTTGATGCCGCTTGTGTAGGTGCATCAACGCCTGAATCACTGAAGGTTAAAGGAATACGCCCGTTGATTATCATTGCCACAGGGCATGGTTCAAGACAAATGTGCAGGGTTGATAAGTATGGCTTTCCACGCACATCGGCTAAGAAGTTCAAACGGGTTCATGGTTTCCAGACTGGCGATATAGTTAAGGCTGTTGTGCCAACTGGTAAGAAGACAGGAACATATATCGGACAAGTAGCCGTTCGGGCTACCGGTAACTTTAACATCAAAACTAAGAGTGGTACTATACAGGGCATTAGTCATCGGCACTGCCAAATGTTGCATCAAACTGATGGTTATGCCTACCAGAAAGGAAAAGCGGCAAAAGGAAAGGCAAAGCCTTTCCGCTTCCCCGCCTGATTTTCCATTTCATTCCAAATCAGACGGGGTATCCTGCCGCAAAAATATGAATCGCAAAGGAACGTACCTTTTCATCATCGCTTTTTTTACCATTATGATAACAGGCTGTAGTGAAAGAATTCCGTCTACCTTGATTTATGGGCGGGCACAAGACTCCGTCGGACTTGACCCGGCGCATCAGGAAGATGGAGAATCCTTCAAAGTTTGCGAGAGCATTTACGATATGCTCGTTCAGTATCAGCAGGACAGCACGGAAATAGAACCTGGGCTCGCTGAATCCTGGGAAACGTCCGAGGATGGGCTGGAGTGGACTTTCCATCTGCGGCGGGGCGTCAAATTTCATGATGATACGCCTGAAGAGCCGTCCGAGTTGGATGCGGACGCTGTGGTTCTCTCACTTTTACGTCAGCATGAGACAGAACATCCCTTCCATAATGTTGGAGGGGCGTACCTTTATTGGAGTACACTGGGATTGGACGAAATTGTCTCTAAAATAGAGAAGGTGGATAAATACGCGGTGAAGATAACTTTAACGCGTCCGTATGCGCCTTTTCTCAACGCTATGGCGATAGTTCCCTTCGCAATCGCCAGTCCCAAAGCTCTGAATAAATGGGGAGAAGATTTTACTTCACATCCCGTGGGCACCGGCCCATTTAAGTTTGTAAGCTGGGAAAGGAACGCCAGAATTGTGCTGGAAGCTAATGAAAACTATTGGGGAGGCAAACCCGCCGTAAAAAGGCTGATATTTAGAGTTATTCCTAACAGTTCAGTGCGTTTGCTCGAACTTGAAAAGTGGAACGTCCATATTATGGACATGATAAATCCCGCTGATGTTGACAGAATCAAGAAGAATGACAAATTAGTTCTGTTAGAGGAAGCGGGGTTAAACATAGGCTATGTCGCCATGAACCTCGATAAGGCGCCTTTTAAGGATAACAAAAAAGTTCGGCAGGCTGTCAATTATGCCATCAACAAAGCATCCATCATAGATAATCTGTATAAAGGGCTTGGTATAGTGGCAAAGAATCCCATACCGCCGACGATGTGGGGATATGATGATACCATTGAGGATTTTACTTATAACCCGGAACGGGCAAAACAGTTGTTAAAAGAGGCTGGTTATCCGAATGGATTCAGCACAACCCTGTGGGCGATGCCCAACCCGCGCCCATATTTTCCCATCCCGGATAGCATTGCTGCCACCATTCAATCCAATTTGGATGACATCGGGATTAAAGCGGAACTTGTGAACCGTGAGTGGGGCAAGTATTTAGAAGAGGTGAAAAACGGAGAGCACGATATGGCAATGCTCGGTTGGTCAGCCGACTATGTTGACCCGGATAATTTTTTGTATTTTCTCTTAGACAAAGAGAGCGCGGAAAAACCCGCTGGCAACATCGCTTTCTATCGTAGCGATGAACTTCACGACATCTTAATAAAAGCTCAAATTACAACTGACCAAGCTGAACGGATACGATTGTACAAAGAGGCGCAACGTATCGTACACGAAGATGTCCCCTGGGTTTGCGTGGCACACGCCAAGCAGGTAGCCGCCATATCCAAAAAAGTCGAAGGTTATAAGATTCACCCGATAACCTGGAAACATCTTTGGAGAGCGAAGTTGGTCGAATAATACCTGAATGCTATTTTTCAATGGATGGACGGATGGAAGTAGGCTAATCATCCGCCCATCCAATCTTAGTAGCCCAACTGGGTCCTCTCCCACCGCTGACCAACTTTTGCCACGAGTCTGGCATCTGGTGTCTCGTGGACTGATGAATTTGTTTTGACATTAATTATAACATATAAGGTTGGGTTTCGTACCTCAACCCAACGAACGCCATTTCTTCACCCGTTGGGTTTCCCTTTCGCTCAACCCAACCTACGTGGGCGGGACTTCTCACACACGCTCTTAGAAAGTTAATTTTGAAAAACGTCTAAAAGTAGAGGATACAAATTGCTGCAATACATTCTCAAACGCTTGTTTTCCATACTCCTATCCTTATTGGGTATATCCATAATTGTATTCAGTATGGTACACTTGATGGGTGACCCGGTCATTCTCATTCTCGGTGAGCGCAAAACTGACCCAAAATTGATTGAAGAACTGACGGAACAATTTGGGTTAGACAAACCTTTGGCCATCCAATATTTAGTATTTCTGGGGAACATAGCGCGATTTGACTTAGGACGTTCTTACGCAAGCAACGAATTGGTCAGCAGAGATATAATAAATCATTTTCCCGCCACCTGCGAATTAACCATCGCCGCAATGATTGTTGCCGTCATTGTCGGTATTGCCGCGGGCGTTATTGCAGCAACGCGGCGCGGCTCTGTATTCGACTATGCCAGTATGGTTGGTTCTTTAGTGGGCGTTTCCATGCCGATATTCTGGTTAGGGATGACGCTCATCATCGTATTTGCGTCCTTGCTAAATATCCTCCCCATTTCAGGTAGAATCAGCGACATCCCGCCCTTGCCTAAGAAAACAGGCTTTTATATTTTGGATAGCATCATTTCAGGGCGTTTTGACGCGCTGGTAGATTCTATCCGGCATTTGATTTTGCCAGCCATAACTCTGGGAACCGTGCCACTCGCTTTTATCGCTCGAATGACAAGGTCAACTTTAATGGAAGTTATGCACCAGGATTATGTCAGGACGGCGCGGGCGAAAGGATTATCCGAAAAGATTGTCATACTGAAACATGCACTGAAAAACGCCATCGTACCCGTCATCACAGTTATTGGTTTGGAATTCGGGTATCTACTTGGTGGCGCTGTTCTGACAGAAAGCATCTTCGCCTGGCCAGGACTGGGTGGGTGGCTTTTTACCGCTTTTAAAAACAGAGATATAATGCAGATTCAAGGTGGGGTGTTGTTTGTGGCAGTGTTGTTTATGCTGGTGAATCTGATTGTTGACGTTTCGTATGCGTATTTTGACCCACGTATCAGAGTAGGTGGCAAAGCGTAAATGGATTGAAGATTGTGGAAAGGTACAAATTGATGGACAACCCTCGAAAACTCATCCGAACTTTTATGCGCAACAGAACGGCAGCCTTCGGTGCCTGGGTGATTTTATTTTTTGTGATAGTTGCTATTTTCGCGCCGTTTTTAGCGCCACATGAGCCGACAGCGATAGCCTTGGATAAAATATTTCAAAACCCATCGCTCCAATTTCCATTGGGGACAGATAAGGTTGGGCGATGTATACTCAGCAGAATCGTTTACGGCTCACGCATTTCGCTGATGGTGGGGATAGTTGCCGTCGGATTTGCCATCATAATCGGCTCGACATTCGGATTGTTGTCCGGTTACTATGGCGGTTGGGTGGATAATGTCATTATGAGGTTGATGGACATTATACTCTCGCTTCCCAGCATACTGCTCGCGATGGTGGTAGTAGTCATTTTAAGTCCGAGTTTATTCAACGCAATAATAGCCGTTTCCGTCGTTTCCATACCAGCGTACGCCCGAATTCTGCGTTCTTCCGTGTTGAGCGTGCGTGAGCGGGAATATGTCCTTGCCGCTAAAGCGATGGGCGCGACGGACTTCCGCATCATTACAACCGCCATTTTGCCGAACAGTCTTGCGCCACTAATTGTGCAGGCGACATTGCAGATGGGCATCGCTATTCTCGAAGCAGCAGGATTGAGTTTTCTGGGATTGGGAGCACAGCCCCCAACTCCGGAATGGGGAGCTATGCTTAACGAAAATTTCAAAGCAGGGGCTGTGCTGACAGCACCCTGGGCAGTCACCGCGCCCGGATTACCAATCTTGCTCGTCGTACTGGGATTTAACCTCCTTGGCGATGGACTCAGGGATGTAATGGAGCCAAGACTCGTTACGAAAAGGTAGAAGGCAAGGCCTATGGATAACCTATCCGATTTAATTAACACTAAAACTTTAGCCCAGTATAATTTTACCGACTTAGCTAAAGCAACTCACAATCTGCAAAGTCTTGCGGGTGACAACACATATACGCGTGAAATATTTGCTGAGATTGCAGAGTTGGTGCTGCAAGCGATGTCGGAGTCGTCTGACCTAAATGCCGCACTGAACAACTTTGAACGCTATGCTAACACAGTGTTTGACCGCAACCTGTTTTATACAATCTTGAGAGACGCGCCTGCTCTGGTTCCCCTGCTTACCATCAGTTTTGGCTCCAGTCAGTATTTGTCGGATACGCTCATGCGACACCCGGAATATTTTGAGTGGATGATGGAACCCGGTGTCATGAGCCAGACTAAAGACAGAGATACGATGTATCAGGAGCTTTCCCGGATGGTATGTTTGACAAAGTCGGTGGATAAAAAACTCAGTGCCATGCGGCGTTACAAGCGGCGTGAAACGTTGCGGATAGGTATTCGAGATCTGTTGGGCGCAGCCAATTTGGAAACGACGACGCTGGAATTGTCGAACCTTGCCGAAGCATCCCTACAGATAGCCTACGAACTGGCGAAAGCAGACATCACGGAAAAATACGGTATCCCACAGTTTGTGTTGGACGAAGAGGTTCCCGAAACGCTCCGTCCAGAAAATGTAGGCACTGCGACTTTCGCTGTGATAGGTATGGGAAAGTTGGGGGGAAGTGAATTAAACTTTAGTTCTGATGTCGATGTCATGTTCGTCTATTCCCACGAAGGAAAAACCACCAAAGGGGTTGAAAACAGACACTATTTCAATAAGATGAGCGAATTCGTCATCAGGGCGATGAGTGAGATAACAGAGGAAGGATATGTATTTCGGATGGATGCTCGTTTGCGTCCTGAGAGTAGTGCGGGCTGCATAGCGCGTTCGCTGGATAGCTACGAAGCGTATTATGAGGGGTGGGGGGAAACCTTTGACCGGCAGGCGTTGATAAAAGCGCGCCACGTGGCGGGCGACGAAAAATTGGGCAGGATGTTTATTGAGATGGTTCAACCTTTCGTCTATCAACGGTATCTTGACGAGGATTCAATCAGTTTGATAAGAGAGGAGATTGCTCGAACAAAAAAACGCATCGAAAGACGCATCGGCGAAAAGAACGCAACTCACGTTAAATTGGGCTTTGGGGGCATACGAGAGATAGAGTTTATCGTGCAAATGATGCAGTTGGTGAGAGGCGGACAGGATAAACAACTGCGAGAGCGAAACACCCTGAAGGCGATTGACAAATTACATGCTAAAGAACATTTTAATGAAACGGAGAGAAACCAATTGTCAGAAGCGTATCGTTTTCTGCGAACGGTAGAACACAGGATACAGATAGAATTCGACCGGCAATTGCACGTACTCCCCGACAAACCCGATGAACTTGATAAACTTGCAAGGCGAACGGGATATTCAACCACCAGCGATTTTATGCGAGATTATACAACCCACACAAACCGAGTACGACAAATCTTTGAGAAGATATTTCAGTCCGATTGTGTAACAGGGGAGTTTGATTTAGAATTATTGCTGGAATCTAACGACAAATCCGAAATTGAAAGGATTCTAAAGCCTTACGGATTCAGGGATTGCAGTGCGGCTTTAAGACGGCTGAAACTTTTAGCGACAGGTTCGGCTAATATCCGATATTCTCCCAAAACTCGATTGTTATTTAGAAAACTTGCCCCCTCTTTGCTTAAATTCATCGGTAAATCGCCTGACCAAGATATGGCGTTGAGCAACTTTGAAAGTTTTATACAAATAGCGGGTGCCCGTGAATCCTACTACTCTATGTTCTTAGAAACATCATCTACGGTTGAGTTGTTCACTAAACTTTGCGGAAGCAGCAAATTCTTGTCGGAAATTTTGATAAGACAGCCGGAATTGCTTGACGTTTTGACCCGTTTTGAGCCGACGGCTGAACCGACGTTTCAAGCAAATATCAGGACAGGATTGAAAAAATCCCTGAGTCAGAGCCAGTCAACGCCTTTTGAAACGCTCAAGAAATTCAAAAACGCCGAAACTTTGAAAATAGGTATCCGGGACATTCTAAGGGAGG
>CAZRLY010000179.1:0-12969 GCA_964601015.1 uncultured bacterium | reverse complement strand
AAGCCATCAAGACGATACAATCAAATCTGTCGCAAAGAATCAAGACAGATACGCCACAGACTACATATTATCTCCAAAGAGTTTGTTAAACTATGTGCAGAGAAGTGCGTAACGAATATCGTCTTTGGCGACTAAGTTTTGGGTGCAACTGAGAGTGAGCCTTCAATGGTATTGATGCCATTGACATTAAGTCTCTTTTGCACCCAAAACAAAGACTTGAGCGGCATCCGTGATAAAATCAAATATTCAAAGAGGTTGAATCAACAGTTGCATAATTGGAACTTCGCACAACTTGTTGACTTTATCACCTACAAAGCTCAGAGAGTTGGTATTGTCGTTGAGTGTATCAGCGAAAGGTACACATCCCAAACTTGTTGTGCCTGTGGAACTGTTAATAAGAACAATCGTAAGACACGTGGTTTGTATGTCTGTGACTGTGGTTATCGGATCAATGCTGACCGCAATGGTGCAAATAACATCCTACAAAAGTATCTCCGTCATCGGAGTAGTGGTAGTGTGGCACTACCCGTAGTAACATTGGTGCTTTCTCGGACTGATGCACATTGTCTACGCACTTATAAACATTCTGTAGCTCTCGAAGCTGCATGAAGCCCCTTCTGAATCTTTGATTCAGGAGGGGAGAATGTCACCTTGACATAGCTTACCCTATATGCTAAAATCAATATTATTATAGCTTACGATATGGAGGAGAGTCAAATGAGGAAAATAGTTTTTGTTATCACCGCTGTGGTGCTAACACAATGTTTGAGTTTTGCTTTAGCTCAAGATGACGATGTAGCAAAATATGTGGAGAAATTAAGTAGCGCTAACGCATCTGACAAAGCATACGCCGCTTATGCGCTTGGCGAAATAGGCGATAAGCAATCGGTTGAACCGTTGAGCGCGCTTCTCAGAGATGAGGATAAGTTCGTTCGCTCGGTTGCCGCTTACGCTTTGGGGAAAATAGGCGATTCATCAGCGATAGAGTTTCTGAGGGCTGCTTTGGAGGATGAAAGCCATATAGTTCGCGCAGCCGCCGCCAAAGCGTTGGGTAAAATTGAAGGTGGAAAAGTAGAACAATATCAAACCCGGTACTTAAATGATCTGAAGGACGGTGACAATGCGGTTCGTCTTCGCGCAACTGCGGAACTGGGAAACATGTATCCTGACAAAGCACGGCATTATCAAGCTCTTGGATACATTAACAGCTTGAAGGACAAAAATTCCGCAATTCGCGCTACCGCTGCCGTCACACTGGGACTTCTTGGAGACAAACAAGCGGTAGAGCCACTGGCAAACGCGCTCAAAGATGAAAACGTTTCCGTGCGCAAAAATGCCGCCAGAGCGTTGGGCTTGATTGCCGTGCAGTTAGAGGACGCATCTGCGATGCAAAACGCGATAGCCCCGCTGATAGAAGCGTTCAAGGATGAGGATGCTAACGTCAGGAAACATGCCGCCAACGCCTTGGGAGAGGTTGGCGCTTCGGCAGTCAATGGACTAATAGCCGCTCTAAAAGACGAGGATGCCCTCGCCAGAAAACATGCCGCCGACGCTTTAGTGAATATCGGTTCTCCCGCAGTAGGACAACTCGGCATTACCATTGCAGATGAAAACGATGCAGTCCGTTCGATGGCCGCCGGTGTTCTGGGAAAAATTGAACCTGACAAAGCGCGGGAATACCAGATAACTCGATACATCAACGCCCTCAAGGATGAGGATGAGTCCGTGCGAGTGACTGCTGCTATCTCTTTGGGTAATATTGGCGATGCGCAATCCGTTGGGACGCTGATAACAGCTTTAACAAACGATAGCGACGCTGTGCGCGTGTCCGTTGCTAACGCGCTGGGCAAACTTGGAGCACGCGTAAAAGACGAAACCATCGTACGCCCCGCTGTCGAGCCGTTGATAGCATCTCTAAAATCTGATAGCAGTTCGGTACGCGGGAATGCTGCTGAAGCATTGAAAGCGATTGGCTTGCCCGCTGTTGAATTCCTTGCAACCGCACTTGGCAACCCGGATAGCATCGTCCGCGCCGCAGTTGACAACATACTGGCGGAAATTGAACCAGCCAAAACGCCACAATACCACCTTACCCGCTACATAAATGATTTGAAGGATGCAGATATTTTTGTCCGTTCCAACGCTGCCATCTCCCTTGGAAAAATTGGAGATGAGAATGCTATTAAACCTTTGATTGATGCCTTGAGCGATGAAAATAGCGTCGTCCGCAACAATGCTGCCAACGCTCTGAAGAATATCGGTGAACCCGCGGTGTTGTCGTTGGCTGCTGCGCTCGAAGATGGCACCGCTACCGCTACAGTTCGATGGTACGCTGCCAATATGCTGAGACAGATTGCCGCTTCTCTCATGGATACCGCAGTAATGCAATCTGCTGTTACATCTCTGACAAACGCTATCAAAGATAAAGATAACTCTATCCGTATTGTGGCTTCCAACGCTTTAGCGGAAATTGGTACCCCAGCAGTTGATGTGCTGATTGCTCTGTTCAAGGATACGAACAGCTCAACGCGTTCAATTGCCGCCCGAACGTTAGGCCACATAGGCGAACCAGCAATTGGGCCTTTGATAGCAGCGTTAGCCGATAAAAATGCCATTGTACGCAGCAACGCCGCCAATACATTAGCAATAGTTGACCCGGACAGGGCCTTAGAACACCAGGTTACCCGATACATAAATGACCTAAATGATGACGCGTCCCCTCTGGTTAGGGCATCTGCCGCTCTTGCTCTCGGTACAATCGGCGGTAAAGACGCAGTCCAACCGTTGATAGTTAGGTTAGCCCAAGATACAGATTTAAAAGTCCGGGCAAACGCGGCTTACTCGTTGGGACTCCTTGCTAACAAGGGAGCAGAACCTCACCTGAATGATGCGGCGAAAAAAGACAGCGAAGATTATGTCAAACGCATAGCTAAAGACGCGTATGAAAAACTCAAAAGGTTGCCTTAGAGGATGTGTGAAAAGTGGAATAAGAAACCGAGTTTTTCATTCAGGACACTATCAAACCTACAAAGATAGCGGGTCTGGGTGCAAATACCTCCTATTTTCTACGTAAAAACTCGGTTTTTTTGCTTCATGGGACTTCTCACACACGCTCTTAGAGGATGTGTGAAAAGTAGGTTGGGTTGAGGCACAAAACCCAACCTACCACACGAAATCTACAGAAGTTTTTTCGCCTTGAGTAAATCTTTCGCCAGCTTAAATTTTGACAGCCCTCGGAAGAAATTCTTTTTAGCGTTTTTCTGAATCTCCGATTTAGATTCCTGAGTAACTGCAAAATAGTCAACGAGTAGCTTACAAACCTTTTTAGGATACAGAGAAACCAGTTCAGGCAGATTATCAAAGATTTTCGGCACCGACTTGTACTTTTTCAAATCCTTCATCACGAATCCCTGACGAAGTTTATCCTCATAGGTGGAGAGGGTTGTTTTCGAGAAGTCGCCGCGTTCTTTTGCGAGAATAACGGTTTCTCCTGCGTATTTTCCCGATGCCATGGCGAGGTTTGAGCCTTCGTGATAGAGCGACATGTTTACAAGTCCAGCCGCATCCCCAACAATCGCCAATCCGTTTGCGGTTAATTCGCCAAGGGCAAGATACCCGCCTTCTGGGATGAGGTGGGCGGAATACTCAACTATTTCTCCGCCGTGCAAATATTTTTTGACTACAGGGTGTTTTTTAAATCCATCTATGATGTCATTGGGTGTCAGCTTAGTTCGAGCGATGGATTCAACCTTCGCGACAAAACCGACCGAAATGGTTTCCCTGCCGGTATAAATAGAACCCCCGCCGACTAAACCCTCAAACGGACTTCCAATGAACTCAAGCGCCGCTCCCTCGTTTTCGTCGAGATTGAACCTATCCTCTATCTTTTCCTTTGGCAGGGCGATTATCTCTTTCACGCCTAACGCGTAAATCTGCTCTCTTTTGCCCTGTCTCATGCCCAACTCTTCGATGGCTTTTTCAGTAACGATAGCGTGAGCGCCTTCCGCCAGAATTACTACATCCGCACAAATCGGCTCGTCATCTCGGATTTGCACGCCGACGACTTTTTTATTCTCGCCTTCCCCTTCATACAACAACCCGTCGACTACCATCCCTTCCAGCAAAGACGCCTCCGCATCTTCCGCCTCGCCTGCGAACCATCTGTCAAATTGAGCGCGATATACGATAAACGCATTGTTATACGGCGGACTCGTCCATTCATCAGCACCAAAACTGATATGGCAATGTGTCTCATCTCCCAAAAAGGTTATGTTTCTCTTTGAAACCGGTCTTTCTATCGGTGCTTTTTCGTAGAATTTTGGGATAAGTTCATCCATCACCGTTCCGTACAAAAGCCCGCTCACATTCTTAGAGCCAGAATATTCACCGCGTTCAATGACGACTACCTCAAACCCGCTTTTTGCTATAGTATAGGCGGCTGAAAGTCCAGCCGGCCCGCCACCGACGACGATTACATCTACTTTTACTTGTTCGTTTTCTTCCATGGTATTAGTATTACAACGACATTTTGGTCTTTATTTTTTAGCTTCATAAATCTGCTGGCTGGAAGGAATCCGTCCAGCCAATCTTCCATCCGTCCAATCGAACAGTCACCTGCTCTTTATTACCTCCAGAAATTATGATTGCAACACTCCGGCGTCAGATATTTCTTTAAGGGGCATGTTTTGAATAGTTAAGTTACAAAGGTCAATTAGGGAAAATCGCTTGCTGATATCCAAAATTTCGATGCCCAAAGGATTTCCATCTTCATCAATATCAACATTGACACCCTCGGTAATAGCAAGACAATCGTAGACTTGTCCATCGTGAAATTCGACATAGAGAGCGTCGGCTTCGCTATCAAATTCAATCTTCATATTCCACATTTACCTCCTCCTGCGTGTCAGAAACCGAGTTTTTTGAAAAAACTCGGTTTCTACGGTTTACGGAACTCACTCACTCAGCAAGCATTTTTAAGAAGTGACAAAATTCCCTTATAGATTCTTCCAACTGTTTCAGGATTTCAGGCATTTTATCAGCCAAATGTTTCATGTTATCCCATTTTAATTCATCACCATAAACATTTCGGAATACATGGCGAAAGCGACGATATTCATCTAATTCGCTTGCCAGTTCGCTGTTTATTACATGCCGTCTTACACTTTCAATATCCAGGGACATTGCAGTCAACAATTCTTTATGCCATGATTCCCCGTTGGGAATACCTTCGCCTGTTTCACGCGCTATCTTTTCAAAAATATCCTCAAGTCCGGTGTAGAAATCATGGAGAATTTTTCCAACAGTAGAGGTAAGGATGAATTCAGATAGTTCTTGACCTAATATGAACTTGAGTTTATCCTGAAGCGTCTTGACTTTACTCCATTGCAGTTTAATTTCACTAACTAATCGCAGATACCGGGCGGATTCGTCGGGCATAAAGCAACTCTCCTTCAGATAAGATTATTTGCTTTAAAGTTTCGTCGCATGTTTCCAGAGTAACAACGTTAATTTCAAAAGGAGATTCAATTTTCCGGTCTAACGTAACTAACATGGGAAAATACTTTTCTGGCACTAAGCCCTCGACTGCTAAATCGATGTCTGAACGTTCATAGAAATAATCGTCTTCTCTCAAAACAGAGCCAAAGAGATAAACCTTCTGCACATCAAAGTGCTCCGCAATAGCAGAAGTCGCTTCAATGGCAATTTCATGCGCCTGCTTTTTGAGCATCAACCGTTTTTGTCGCCTCTTCTCGAAACGTTTGTGCCATGCGCTTTTGTATTCAGAGTAATCTGGTTTCATAACATGCGTGTCAGAAACCGAGTTTTTTGGAAAAACTCGGTTTCTATGTAGTGCTTTTTGAACACCTACAGCTAATATTATACACCCATGCGAAGGAAGTGTCAATCTAAAAATGTGGTTTGTAATTCAGACTGCCAGCCCAACAAAAATGTTGTAGTGGACGCTCTCCGCCCGTTCTTTGTCAGGGACAGAGAGCAACCACCACGGGGGATTTTTGAAACATGCCCTTGTCCCTTCTATTCGTCCACGCGCAAGCTATCGTCATACTTATGGAACAAATCATCCAACGCTTCCCGCAGAAGGAATGCCTCACTTTTACCCAGTTTGCGAGCGTGCTCTGATAATCGTTCCAACTGGGTAGTAGTGAAGTGATTGGTCTTTGTAACCATTTGTTCATCCGTAGGCAAGCAGATTCGATTGCGCCCTGTACGCTTGGCGCGGTACATAGCTTCATCAGCCTTGCGCAGTAAAACTCCGCTCTCCTTTGCATCGTTCGGATACGACGCTACGCCGCCAGAAACAGTAAAACTCACTTTCTCGGTTTCGTCAACGGAAAATTCCGTATCCGCTATAAGCTTTCGTACCTCTTCAGCAAGCACAAAAGCTGTTTCAGCGCGAGTATGCGGCAAAATCACTGCGAACTCCTCGCCGCCATACCTGGCTACAAAATTATCCCCTGTAAAATTATCCCGATAGATGTTAGCCAACTTTTTCAACACTTCATCTCCCGCTTGATACCCATAAGTATCGTTGAGATTCTTGAAATAGTCGACATCGAATACCACCAACGATAAGCTCTCATTTTTACGCGCTGCCTCTTCAACCGTAGTGTCCAGTTGCTTCATGAACGCACGATGATTGGGAACGCCAGTTAGCTTATCGACCAAGTTTACATCCTGTGATTCCATTAGATAAACCCCCTTGTTTTAGAAATATAAACTCATACATATATAATTATACATATAACCTTATGATTTGTCAAGGGGGAATTAATAAAATTTAGGGAAAGATGATCACTTAGGTAGGTTGGGTTGAGGCACAAGACCAAACGAAACACAAGCTCTTCATCCGTTGGGTTTCACTTTCGTTCAACCCAACCTACCACTGCTTAGGCTTGAATTTTTCATCATTCAAGATTTTGATATTCTCTCCCGCTTGAGTAATGATGAATAGCCCTTTCCGATAAGCGTACTTATCTGCACCCTCGTCAATGACTATTCCTGCGACTGCTCCCATCAGTTTTTTATCCGCAAAGGCAGGAAAAAATTCACGAAATCTGCTCAAGTCATCAATATGCTCATCAACATCCTCCACCTTGAGCGTACTTTTTACGCTGATGGCGATGGCGTATTCATCGTTGACAACAAGGACATCGAGCTCCATTGATTCACCGTTTCTTTGGGATTCCGATCTTGTGTAGGATTGCTTTACTTCTATCCCTCTTTGTTGGAATATCCTCACCGCTCCGGGCGCTACTAACCCCTCTACGAATCTGCCCCACTTGCCAGTAAGAGCGTTGACGGTTTCAGATAGTCTCTCAATCTTTTTGTCTGTTTCCTTCATTTGTAAGGCTGTTTCCTCTTGCCGCCTTGCAACTTTCTCTATCTGATTGCTTGATTCTCTAAATAATTCCCAAATCTCCTGTACTTCTCTGCTTAATTCTTGTTGAGACATTGTTGGTCATCCTTTCTGCCCAGGGATGGTTCTATAGACGTACTGCCCCAACGGGCTACATTTTTCGGATAGTCCCTTAATCCAGAAATCCAAAAATCCAGAAACCCAGGAATCCAACTACTCAGAGCCCCCCCTGGCGACTAAAACTCGAAAACCAACGAGGTCGTAGGAGAAGTAGTAGTAGAGACGGAAACCGCAACGGGCACGGTTGGAATCGTCCCACCAACTGCCTCCACGAATAACATGATAACTTCCAGACGAAGGACCGGTTGGGTTGTTTTTCGGAGACTTAGAATAGTAGTCAGCATTCCAATAATCGGAACACCATTCGTAGACATTTCCAGCCATATCATAGAGCTTGTAGGCATTTGGCGCAAAGCTCTTGACGGGCGCGGTTTGTTCCCATCTATCTTTGCCGCCTGTTCCTTCGTAGTTAGCATCATCGTGGGAGATGGAATTCCCGTTCGGGTATTTCTTTCCAACTAACCCGCCACGAGCCGCTCTCTCCCATTCGGCTTCAGTCGGCAGCCTGCCGCCTACCCATTCGGCATAAGCCTTTGCACCAGCCCAATAGACGTCAATTACTGGATGGTTTTTGTATCCAGCTTTCGGTTTGAACCGGTTACCACTCTTTTCAATTTTGAGAGATGGACCGTTGTAAATCAAATTTTTCCCGGACGAATCACGCCAATCTTTCCCGTAAACTTTCACGCTGATAGCGTTCAGAAATTTACAATACTGCTCGTTTGTCACCTCGTGTTCGTCCATGTAGAACGAGTCGACGTAAACATCATGGACTGGCTTTTCGTCGTAATCACCGTCATTACTGCCCATCATGAACTTCCCGCCTGGGATAAGCACCATTTTCATGCCGTCTTTCTGGCGGAATTTGGTCGGGGCGAAGTCAGGGACTTCGTCTACCCCGGAATCGTCGAATTGGTCGATGCTTTGAGACGGTTCAGGTGGTGGAGTGTGCGCTTTTTCGAGGCGAATATTTGTCCATCTTGTCGTTTTGCCGGCGATGAGCTTTACCTTTGCCCTCTGCGTCAGATAACCCTCTTTTGAAACAGTCACCATCGCCTCAAGTTTCCCATCAACGCCAACGTCAACCTTTATCGTACACGGCGTTGTGCCTTTAAGTTTCCCGTCAATGTGAACCGATGCGCCTTTTGGACTGGATTCCACGCCCAACGTTGCAACCAACCTTGTTAGCCTGACATCTTTCCATTCTGACCTTTTTCCAGCAACTAAATTGGTTGATGTCTTCTGCGTCAGATAGCCCTTCTTTGAAACGGCTATCGTTACCTTGCGTTTTCCTTCAAATCCGGTGTCGATTTTGACGGTACACGGTGTTGTGCCGACGTTTCGTCCGTCAACAGACACGGATGCACCCTTCGGGACAGCATCCACAAACAGGGTTGCAGTGCTTTTTATCGGCTGTACGCTTCCCCCTTCATCAGACTGCTCATCCTCCGGCTGCACCACAATCACCTCAACTTGAGGCAGGAACAGAAACTCACCTTCGCCTTCCCGCCGAAAGTTTGGCGTCTGCTTCGCCATCTGCGAGACGGTGTTTCTAAGATATGTCCCTAACTCCATTCCAGTTATCACGCCGTCGTCGTTCCAATCGGCTATCTCCTTCTCCAGTCCCTCAAGTAACTTGTGCGTAAAAACCCCGTGTCCCAGCTCCGAACTCTCCATTGACATCTCACCTTTGCCGCCGGCGGTTATCATCTGCTCAACATCCGCCCTCACTACCTTTTTCAGATAGCCGGGAACGTCAGAGCTTAACCCTTTGGACGCCTGAATAGCCAGCCCGCTGTAGCAAGCGTCCACGATGAAAAGGATGTGCTTCGCTGGAATTCCCCTCGACACTCGTTTAAGCTCGTCCATGCCGATACAGCTTTTGAAATATTGCGAGAAGTTTGGTTTAGCGGAAAGATTGACTTTTGCGTCGTAAGGAACGAGAAAGCCCATATCTCCCCCGCCTCTCGAAAGCGGAACCGTCTGTCCGTGTCCCGAATAAAATATCAACACACAGTCGTCTTTTTTCACCTTGTTCCCATCTGCTAAATCGCCGAGTGCATCCAGAATGCCCTTCTTTGTCGCCTTCTCATCTCTGAGGATTTTGCTTTCATTGAACCCAAACTTTTTCTTGAGCAGACGTGATAAAGCCTCTGCGTCTGCAACGGCGTAGTGGAGTTGGTGTTGTGCTGGTAAGTTTGGATATTTGTTGATGCCGACAAGCAAAGCCCATCCCGTGCGGTAAACCACTCCGGGTAGCTTTGCCTGGCTTTTGCCCTTTACCCTTATGCCCTTCTGGGCAAACGAAACGCTGAAAAACAGAAGAATTGAGATAAAAATGATGAGAAATGTTAAACGCTTCATGATGAAAATTCTCCCTTCGTAGAACGGGCAGCGTGTTGTATCGTTGTCGTAGAGGACTTTCTCCGTCCGTCCACTCTCTTTTGAACCCTACACGGACTTTTAAAGCAGGTGAGCAGTTGTGGTAGGTCGGGTATGGTGGGATACCTACCCGACAATTGGTGTAACGAACGTCGGGTAGTCTTGCGGACATACCCGACCTCATATGTTATGTCACCCGTCAAATAAAAAGTAACAAAGTAGTGCTTTGTCAGGTAATTTTTGAATAACATATTTGCAGAGCTCCCCAGCCAGCTTGCTCGTATTCTTGTACCATTTCGCGTTGAATATTCTGATACTCTTGGTCAAGCGCCATCTGGGCAATCTGTTCGTCAATTTTTTGTTGTTCATATCGCACTAAAAACTCTTCTAAGGCCTTTAAAATCAGAGCGTCGCGGCTTTCAGCAACACTTTGCCCAACAGCTTCATCGGCTTTTTTTAGCAGTTGAAGGGGAATATCAACGGTTGTTCGGATACTTTGTTGAGACATTTTCAATCACCTATATGTTAATTATGAAAAGTGATGAGTGATTTGTCTATCACTCATCACTTACATCCTATTCGCCAAAAACATCTCCCCAACTGCCAGCAACAGGAGTGCCATCAGCATGTACCACCAGAACTGTTGATTCCCTTCCACCTCTTTGTGGTATTCTTTGATTTCAGCCGCTGGTGTCAGGGAAGCGACTTTAGTAGTCTCTTTATTGATGAGGCTGCTTGTCAGTTCTTCGGCGTCGCGAGGGGTTAAGTTCGATTCGATTGTATCCACATTCACGGCGAAGTAGCGTGTATTGCCTTCCGTGTGTGCTGAGTAGATGCCGGGCGCATCGGTTTGTTCGTAAAGCACAGCACCTTCATCGTTTACATTTGTCCGATATTCTTCTTCGGCGGGATTGAAGATAGCCACCGTTGCGCGAGGGGTTTGTTCGTATTCGCTCAACTCAACCGGCTCATTTACGAGGTAGTCTTTCTTCTCCTCTGATTTCTTAAGGGCGAGATATTTCACACTTTCGTGGATGAACGGCAAAAACACGCCATGTTGCGGGAAGTCCGTCCACTCCGTGTCGAAGGTTGAGGTAAATAACAACACATGCCCTTTGCCGTATTGTTGCTCAATTAAGGCGGGCTGTCCATCGTCATATCTGGCTAATTCGTTAGCGTCAGCAAACAATGCGGTTTGAAAATGTCTGTAGAAGTGCGCTGTGCCGAAATCGCCGTGATTTGGGTCAATGAAGGGGGCGAATATGGGGTGTTCGTATTTGACGACGGCAATGATGTTGAATTGTTCGTGATTGGCGGCATCGCCTACGGCGGCGGTGAGATTGCAGGGCAGAAACGGTTTTTCACCGCTGTTAAAAATTTTTGCGTAGAGTAATGGGTCAATTTGGTTGCCAAGCGATACAATCAGCCCCCCGCCTGCATTCACGAAATTTTGCAACCATTCAACTTCGCTCTTGCTCAAACGTTTCAAATTCGCCAGAATAATGACATCATATTTGCTTATTTCGTCTTCCAGCGGCAAACTGGTGGATGTGTTCACCTCAATTGAAACCTCCTCTTTGCTGGGACGCAGAGCTTTCGTTACAAAAAATGTTTCATCCTCGTAGTTTCTCCTGCCCGGCTCGCCATCCACACAACATACCTTGATTGATGTTAAGCTGCGAATCACAAAATACCGACTGTTATCTACCCTTAACTTGTCCTTGGGCAGTTCTACATAACCCGTATGTGTTCGCTCACCGGTCAATTTTACATCGAACACCACATCACCGACATCGTTTGCCTCAATGTCAATCTCCTCCACGCCCATCTCCTTACCATCCATCACAAGTTTTACAGGGATACCTTCTACAGGTTTGTCGCCGAAATTTGCAACCCTTGCGGTGATACGTGATGGGCGTTCTTCCTTCAGTACGATTTCGGGAGCTATTACGCCTGTGATTGCAAGATTCTCCATCTTTTTAGCGCTCAAATCTATCAACTCTATCTCAACGCCGTAGCTGAGTTTATCCGTGTCGATAAAATTCTCCCACCCTACGTTCTGCAAATCCGAAATCAAAACAATCTTCTTTTTGCCCACCTTCACACCTTTTAATATCTCGTCGGCGGCAAAAACCGCGCTGAGAAAATCAGTGGGATTATTCGTCAACTTCGTCTGAGTGTTTATGGCCGCTTTGACGGCTTCGTGTTCAGAAGTGAGTTCCTTAACAACCTGAACCGTGTTGGAAGCGTACATCAACGCAACCGTGTCCTGAGATTTTAATTTTGTAACGACTTTCAGAGCTTCGTCTTTGGCTTTGGAGAGTGCATCGTCATATCCCATGCTGTAAGAGTTATCAAGAATGATGACAACGTTTCGACGTATGCCGTCTTTGCCCGTAGCGTCAACATCTCCCGCAAAGAATGGACGAGCGAACGCCCATGCCAATATCAACATAATCAAAATACGCATCAGCATCAGTAGTATCTGTTTAAGTTTGTGCCGTTTGATATTTACCTGATGTGCGCTCAAAATAAATCTCAACGAACTAAATAACACCTGCCGCGCTTTTTCTCTATTTAACAGGTGGATAATTATCGGAAACGTACCCACCGCAAAAGCTGTCCAAAAGAAAAATGGGGTCAAAAAACCTATTCCAAACATAATACACACACCTCTCTGATATTGGGAAATTCTTTCCTTTAACCCATAATTTAACATACTTTCTACTTCATGTCAACAAAGAAATGCAAACAAGATATAATTCGTTGAGAATTTCTGTAACAAATCAATTTTCCTTGCATATCCATTCTCAATGCTAGTATAATATAAATCATTAAGCTGAATAGTGAGGACAAATCTACTGATGTTCGACAAAAAGATTGAATATTGAAGATTGTTTCTTTGCAATTGTCAATCTAAGGAAGTTTCAATATGAAACCCCGTAGGGCGATTTTCCCAAATCGACAGTCGAAATCTGAATTTCGACCTACATATTATACAAGACTCCTTATGTCAAGCTTTTTATGAAAATTAATTGATACAAGCTGCAAGATGCAGGATTCACGGGGGTTTGCTACTCTTCTACTTC
>CAZRLY010000178.1:0-13059 GCA_964601015.1 uncultured bacterium | reverse complement strand
GTAGATGGAAAGACTGATGTCATGGTAAGGCCTGGTGAAGGGCTCGTGGACTTTGAAAAGGTACTTGGCGGGCTTGTCGGAGGTGGGTTCACCGGTCCGCTCTATGTCGAATGTGTCGGTGGCAGAGAGTTGGATGAGATAAACAGGAACGTTAAGTCTACGCTGAAGTTTGTGAGCGATATTCTCGCAAAGCTGTAGAGATTGCGTAACCCCAGAGGGGCGGTATGTCTATAGAACCGATGCCTTGCCAAGCCTCAGCCCCATCGGGACGAGAAAACTAAGAGCAATGGTTGTAGCACATTCTATAAACATGTTGCCCCTACGGGATTTTGTAAGGAGGGGAGAATTATATTATCTGTCAAAGGCATTTTTAACGGCAAAACGGTGGAACTATTAGAAGATGTCCCGTATCAGAACAAAGTCGCAGTCCTCGTGACTTTTTGGGAAGGCGAACCGGCACCTGAACAGGCTACAAAGCGCGCACTTATGCGTGAACACTATTTACGCCAGCGGATTGCGGAGGGCGCAACCAATGAGGAATTGCAACAACTCATCACAGACATGGATAGAATTGACCGTGAGTTTGAAACTGACTCAAGTAGACGTAGAAGGGAAGCAAAGCGATATGCTGACAAAAAACTGAAGGAATGGTGTGAAAAACACGGTATAGCATACAACCCTACCGAATACCTGATAATTTCGAATCTTATCAATGACGCTATAAAACAGGTACCTGAATAACTGCACACCTGTAGGGTGGCAGGTTCTTAATTCCTCATCCTCTCCCAGGCTCTCCCTAACAGCCGCATTTATCGTCAGCACTCTTTCACCGATGTTCTGGGCGGGTACAACATCCCGGTCCTTAGATAAGTTCAATTTGACTTAGCGGCCGAACCGCTCTGTCGTTATACGAGTTCGTACCTGTACAGCGCGATTGAGCATTGCCCAATCCTCGCAGCTTAGTGTTCTCAACCTGAGTACGCCCGCCTGGCCCTATTCCAGCCCGCACCGGGAATACCGGTCACTCAGGTTGGCGCCACTGAGGGGCGTCGCTACGGATGAGAACGGTATGAAGTGTAACATATAGGAGTGGGTTTGTCAAGGTCTCTGACCTTCCGGAGGAAGGAAATATTTAACGTGAAGAAAACAAGCGAAAAAAGGAGAGCAAATGAATCAAGAGGACAATAAGCGTCTCAGTTTGGAGGAGTTAATTCAATTGGGCGTTGTCGCTTCACGGCAACTATAGGGAGTTGTGTGTTGTTACTCAGAACAAAGTGCCACAAGACGCAAATCGTTGGGCTTCATCGGAGAGGCAAATCGGCTTTTCATGACGAAAGCCTTACCCCGCGAAGACTAAGACCAAAAGGAGCATTTTGAATGGGTGAATATGATATTACAACGGGCTATCTTTTTCGGCAGTTTCC
Source organism: uncultured bacterium (assembly GCA_964601015.1). GTDB lineage: Bacteria > Poribacteria > WGA-4E > DTYX01 > CAZRLY01 > CAZRLY01. The sequence goes on along the minus strand of CAZRLY010000178.1, from coordinate 11,635 downwards.
AGATGATTTTGTGAAATTTATAGCAGGCGACACGGCAAAAGATATAAAACTTGCTGACCCGGTTCTGAAACAAACACGCCAAGCGGATGCTACCGCTTACGCCACAATTCAATCACCAGAAGGCATTGAAACAGAAGTCGTCGTCCACATTGAGTTTCAGACGGACAATGATGATACAATGCCGGTCAGAATGGCGGGATACATCGGCAGACTGATTGATATGTACAAGCGGCCGATACATGCGTCCGTAATCTATCTGCGTCCGCAGGAAATTATTGACCCGGGAGTTTATCAATACACCTTCCCAAACAAGTGCGTGTTGATATATAATGTAATAAAGATTTGGGAACTTAATGGAGAAGAGTTATTGGAAAAACGCATCTTGGGATTGTTGCCATTCACGCCACTGATGCAACCCGAAGGTGTCAGCGATGAAGAATGGCTTGGAAAATGCGTCCGAACAATTGAGGACTCCGTGCCAAATGAGCAGGATAGAAAAGACTTGCTCGTCAGCACAAGTGTTTTGGCTGGTCTAGTCCACGACGTTCATTTTGTGCAAACTTTTATATCGGAGGAAATCATGAGAGAATCATCTGTAGTTAAAGCATTGCTTGATAAAGAACGGAAAGAGAAAAGTACTCAATACATCATTTCCGTCTTAGACGCTCGGTTTGGCGAAGTTGATGATGCTATCAAAGATAGTTTAGCATCCATCCAGGACGAGGAGACATTAAACTATCTCCATCGGCAAGCTGTTATTGTTGAGAGGAATGAGATTGAGAAAAAAATACACGCTTTGAGTGCGTAGCGAACGAAGTGGAGCGCCGTTCCGCCCTACAAAGTCTCGCAGCAGTGTTAGTGATAATACAGTTCAAAAAGGTGATGCAAAATGACAGTTATTGCAAAAAAACTCTTGTCCGAGGAAGAGGAGGAGACACCAGACGTTGTCATTGAAATCTCTTCCAAAAGCACAACGTTTGCCGACCAAAACGCTAAATGGACAATTTATGAGCGCAGATTGCGGGTTGGAGAGTATTTCCTTTTTGACCCATTGAAGGAATATTTAGCTCCGCCATTTCAGGGGTATCGGCTGGTAAGGGGACGTTATCGCCCTATTCTGCCTGTCGATAAACGATTGCCCAGTAACGCGCTCAACCTGGAGTTGGGTATCAAAGATGGTTGGTTGCGGTTGTATAGCCCGAGTACAAAACAGTGGTTGTTGACTCCTTCTGAACAAGCGGAAGCTCTCCGTCGCGAAACAGAAGCGAGAAGACAGGCAGAGGAGAAAGCACAACTGGAAGCATTAGCCCGAAGGCAGGCCGAAGCAGAGCTGGCTCTGCTTCGGGAAGAATTGCAAAGATTGAGAAGCGCCAATTAATCTGCTGAAAAAATCATCGTCGGGTATGGTTGTCTACAACAGTTGGGGAGAAGTCAGGCAGTGTAGACATAATTGACCTGATTTTGATAGGCAAAAATTTCGGCTCTTTTTGCGCAAACGCCGCACCCAAATTCACCACACACTGAATTTTTTTGATAAGTACCGTGTTTTGTACGCATCCTCACCGCCTGCGCTCATTCGCTAATTGACGGTGCGCCAGCGAATTTTTCCTCTTCCATTTGTGATTCCTCATTCTCAGTAAATTCGGATTCATCAAGCGTCACATCTGCTTCCACTTCGTCCGGCGTCTGAGAAAGAGCATCTTCTTCTGTGTCAACGCTTTCATCCGACGCCTGGGGCGTAGGTTCGATTGGCTCCAGACCAATCGCATTGCGAACTTCAGCTTCCAATCGTTGGGCGATGTCAGGATTCTCTATCAAGAACGCCTTAACATTTTCCCGTCCCTGTCCCAATCGCTCACCGGCGTAAGAATACCACGAACCACTTTTTTCAATGATGTCTTGAGTTACGCCCACATCTAATAGATTCCCCTCTTTCGATATGCCCTCGCCGTATATGATGTCGAATTCTGCTTCTTTGAAGGGCGACGCTACCTTATTCTTGACCACTTTCACCCTCGTAAGGGTGCCCAAACTTGTGTCTTTGTCCTTGATAGCCGTGCTTCTGCGTATTTCCATTCGTATGGTGGCGTAGAACTTGAGCGCCAAACCACCTGTAGTAGTTTCAGGATTGCCGAACGGTACGATTTTGTGGCGGATTTGATTCGTAAAAATTAAACAGGTGTTGGACTTACGGACGATGCTACACAGCTTTCGCAACGCCTGAGACATCAAACGTGCTTGAAGTCCCATGTGAGAGTCGCCCATCTGTCCTTCGATTTCTGCACGCGGCACCAAAGCGGCTACGGAGTCCACTACGACGATATCCACAGCTCCGCTTCTGACAAGCGTTTCTGCGATTTCAAGAGCTTGTTCGCCTGTGTCAGGTTGTGAAATCAAGAGGTTGTCCATATCTATCCCGATTCGTTTCGCATAGCGGGCGTCCATAGCGTGTTCAGTGTCGATAAACACGCCAACTCCCCCCAACCTCTGAGCTTCAGCGATGATGTGATATACCAGCGTTGTCTTGCCGGAGCCTTCTGGCCCGTAAATCTCTATCACCCGTCCCCTCGGCACTCCACCCACTCCCAATGCTAAATCTAAAGCCAACGAACCAGTCGGAATCACATCTACATCAACTACCTTGTCATTTCCCCAGCGCATGACAGCGCCTGCGCCGTATTCCCTTTCAATTTGGGTTATAGCCAATTCCATCGCCTGTTCTTTTTCTGTGTTTACACCCATGATTAATTACTCCCCTATCGAAATGAGTCGTAGGTCAAGTTTCCAAGCCCAACTGTAGGTTAAGTTGCTAAACTCAACAGTCAAGATATGAATCTTGACCTACAAATTAATTGAATTTTGTGTTTAAAATATGCCCTGCCATGTAATGATATTAACACGTTAATTATACTATAACGCTTGTTAAAAGTCAAGAAAAAAACAACACATATTTTGAATTTTCTCGAATTTATTTTCGCCGATGTTGTTTCAAAATAACATCAATGAAAGCAACTCTTTTGCAAAATTTTAAGCCCGTCAATCTGGCTAAAAGATATGACACACCTAATCATCAAAACTACCCAGATTGTCGGGGAGCAGAGCCTTCAGAAGTCACCTTTTGGCAAACAGCCAGCGAAACTAACGCAACTACAGCGCCTATCTGAAATATTAAAACGTAGCTAAAGCGCGCCCAGAGAATCCCACCAACTAACGGCATAATAACCGCTGCCACATGGTCAACCGTTATGCCCATAGACAGCGCCGGTCGAATGTCTTCAGGTTCAGCAATCTTATTTAAGTAGGTAGTCATGGCGATTCCAAGCAGAAAAATAAGATTATCCGCGCAGTACAAAACATACAGTATCGGCCGAATCTTAATCGTAGCGTACCCCCAAAAAATCAAAGCCAACCCCATAAAACTTGCACTGAGCGCCTTGCGTTCGCCTATTCTGTCGATAATTCTCCCGACGACTGGGGCTAAAATCATGTTCGCAACAGTGTTTATAAACATCAAAACGGAGATGCTTCTGGCACTCGTACCGTACCTGTAGACCAAAGCAAATACGGCAAAAGTCATGAAGATCTGCCGTCTGCACCCCTGCAAAAAGGCGAGAATGTAGTAAATCGCATAACGTTTCTTTAAGACGAAACGAGGTTGTTTGACAACCCGCGTTCTATCAACTATCAGAAACATTACCAACCCGCCAATTATAACCATAACGCTCGCGCAAATGTACATCAACCTGAAGCCGAGCATGCTGATTGCGAGAAAAACAAGCCCTATCCCCATCAGCATCCCTACGCTGTCCACACTGCGCAGTTCGCCAAGACGCTTCCCCTTGTGTTCATCGGACAAACCTAACGCTAAGGCTTCGCGCGGGGGCATCCAGCCGTGAAATCCAAGACTCCAAAAAACGGATACCGCAATGAGACTGCCAATGCCAAAGACACCGTAATAACTGCTCATGCCAATTCCCATGATTATGAGACACAACCCCGCTAAAATTGGAGCTGGCATGCGCATGGCGATGGCAGCAAAGATGACGGTGAGGAAGCCAGGTACTTCGCGCAGGGCTTCTACAATCCCAAACTGTTCGGGTTGTATGTGTAGCTTGTCAACGAGGAAGTTGTTGAATATTGCCGAATGAATACCAAAGCAAACGCTCAAACAGAACGTCGCTACTGCAAGCAATCTAAAATCTCTATTCCATTCAAGTTTGAATTTGTTCATCTATGTGGTTTTCACTTTCTGCAAAAATTCACAGCCCCTTAATTTGACTTTGGTAGATTAAAAACAGAATTCAACTGTAGGGGCTACCCTGTGTGGTAGCCGCTTGACAACCACCTCGGGTTGTCACTACGGCTACATCCGATTTACCAAAGTCAAGTTAAAACAAAGCCTAAAGACACGGTGTTGGTTCGTACATCTCTGTTTCAAAACAAACCAACACCTATACTTCAATCTTTAGATAGGTGCAGCTTGAAGTTGTCGTTCACATGCCATCAGCACAGTCTCAACGGGGATATTTTTCATACACATCGAAGTGCCATCTGGAAGCGATTTACAGCCGTATTCAAACCCTAAATTCAAACACGGACTGCACACTATGTCTGATTTAATGACGATGTGTTCCTTGCCCCACGGACCCCATTGAGCAGGATTTGTCGGGCCATGCAGGGCGACAACGGGCGTTCCGACGGCGGCGGCTAAGTGCATCGGTCCGCAGTTGCCGCAGAGGACAAATGCACAACGGGAAAATAAGGCGGCAAGTTGGTTGACGTCGGTTTTGCCAGTTGCAATTATGGCTTTCGATTGTATTCTTTGGGCGATTTGTTGGGAGAGCGTCACCTCCGATGGCGCGCCTGTCAGGAGGATTTGGATGCCGTGTCGTTGTGTAAGCGCATCGGCTACCTCCACATATCCTTCTATCGTCCAGCGCCGGCGAGGTTCAGTACGCCCTGCGTCGGGGTGAATGCACACAACCTTTTCGCCCTTTTTTACCCCATGACTTTTCAGAAATCTCCCTGCCCACCGATTATCCTCCTCGCCAACCCAAACCTCCAGTTCCAGTCCCCCACAATTCTCTATATTTTCAGGTCGAAATTCAGATGTTGACTGTGATAGTTGATGTTGGAAAATTGACCTGCAATGTGAAGCATCCTCCGTTTTACAGCCCATCAGTTTAGCAATCTCCATGTAGGAGAGCAGTTCATGTTTCCCGCGAACGTGTTCCACAACATCCGTAAAAACATAATGCCGATGCTGCCCGTCCGCCCTAAAACCGATACGACGCTTCGCTCCGCTTGCGTAAGCCAATAATGCACTAAGTCGCGGCCAATGCTCAAAATCAATTGCTAAGTCAAACCGTCGCTCGCGCAGGGATTGAATAAACCGGAAAAATTTCACAGGCGATTTTGCGCACTCTTTCAAATTGAACATGAGCGTCTCATCAAGGTAGGGACAATGCTTGAGTAGTTGTTGGTTGATTGACGAAGTTACCATCGTAAAGTGCGCACTGGGATACCGCCGGCGGATGTCTCGGAGCGCGGGCGTCAGCAGAATCACGTCGCCGATGGCGGAAATCTGAATCAATAAAACTCGCGACGGGCTGAAAACCGTCTTTGCGCGCTCCGAGCAAACGCCTGAAAAAAGGACAATTGGTATGCCTAAATATCTATCAAGAAATTTGTGGAGTTTATCAGGGAACATCATAGGTATGCGCTGGCTGCCTGCATGACATCTTCAATGCTGATAGATTTCATACACTCAAGTTTGCCAGTCGAACATATTTCAAAATCGCCATTCATAACCGATTCTGGGGTATAACAGGGCGCGCAGTTTGGTTGTTTCCAGATGTAGGTGTGTTTGTCACCCCGTGGAGCGACCAAATTTGGGTCAGACGGCCCGAACAGTCCTATGGTTGGGATGCCGACGGCTGCGGCAATATGCAGCGGGCCCGAGTCGCCGCCGATGAAAAGCTGGCACCGCTGTTGTAGAGCGGCCAGTTGCAGGAAGGTGGTTCTGCCTACAAAATTTATTGGCTCGTTCTTCGCAACTGAAAGAATTTGCTCGGCTAAATTTGAGTCCATTTTGCCACCGATGAGGATTGCTTTGGCATTGTATTTGTCAGCAAGTTCATCCGCCAATTCTGCAAAATTTTCCCAACCCCACTGTTTGATGGGCATTACCGCGCCGGGATTATGTCCTCCGCCCGGTTGCATTGCTATGAATACATCACCCTCTGAAACCCCAACATCGCACAATAACTTTTCCACATAATCATGAGCTTCGGGTGTGGGCTGCATCTCCATATCGGTTCCAGCAGGTTCAACCCCCACAGCCTGTGCCAGTGCGAGATACCGGTCAACTTCGTGCATTTTATCATCGTAGAAGACTTTAGTAGTGTAAGCAACCCCACGCCCACCGTAGTCGAATCCGATGCGATGTTTGGTATTCGATAGGTAAGTGAGCAATCCTGCGAAAGCGGTTCGGTGGAATACAACAGCCGTGTCAAACTTTTTGCGACGAAGTTGTTGGATACATTTCGCTGTCAAATAGACGCGCTTGATACGGCTTACACGGAGGTAGGGTGCGTCAAAGATTATCGTTTCATCTACATGCGGGTTGCCTGAAATGACATCCTTCGTCCAGGTTCCTACCAGATATGCAATATGCGCATTCGGAAAACTCTTTCTAAATGCCCTGATTGTGGGAGTGCTGAACAACACATCGCCAATACAGCAGAGTTTTATGAATAAAATTCGTTGGGGATTTATTATTGCGTTTTTCATCTCTATTTTTTGGGGACAGTTAAATTAATTTTGACTAAGTTTTCCTGTCGAGATATGAATCTCGACCTACAACTCAAACCCTTTTAACTAGCCGCGTCTTATGTACTTAAACCAGCTATATATATATCCCCACGCCGCAGAATAACTTGCCAGCGATTTAATCGGTTTGAAGCCCGGCTTTAAACTGCGTTCTCGGTATGAAAACGGAAAGAAGATATTCGGGAGGAAAATTAGCGTTCTGAAAAGTAAATAAGCTACTGCCATAGCAGAGTTTCTAAGTCGAATTCCACATCCCCATTGTGGGTGTTTATGCGCGCACTGACAATGTCCCATGCCATACCAGAAATACTTGCGAACCAGTTTTGATAGATTACCGACAGTCGGATGGTAAACATAGGAGTTCGGCGCGATATAATTTTGGTACTCTAATCGGTTGACTCTATAAAAAAATTCTGAATCCTCTCCTGAAATCAGTTGTTCATCGAAACCTCCTAATTCATCGAAAAGACTTCGTTTGAACGCACAACAGGTTGTGTCAATGTCGTAGTCAGTTTCAGTTAGCTTATCCACTACGGGAAACACTACCCGAGGCATTTTTTTTGCCAGCCGTTTTTGAAACCAGGGAGAGTTTTCAGGTAAGATGCGCGGCACTCCTACAACGCCGATATTTTCAATTGTGTCCTCCTGAAATGGAGCAGTCAGATTTGAAAGAAGGTGCTTGTGTCCCAGACGAATATCGTCATCCATGAATACGAGCAGATAGCCTCTTGACCGCTTGACGCCTTCATTACGAGCTTTGCTGACCGGAATTATCCCTTTCGACACGATAATTTCATCAGGCTGAACGCTCTGGTTAACCAAATCAGATTTGAGTTCGTCTACCTCGCCGCGTAAAGATGGAATTATTACTGATATTTTCGGACTGTCTTTCATAGCTCTCCCTGCGGCACTCTCCATTTAAACACCTCCTCTTCAAGTAGAGATGGATATAATCGGGAATCCATTGTCCAGACTAAAGTCAGGGCGTCCACAATGGTTTTAGATACCCATCCATCCCTCCATCCTTCCACCCATTTTTGCGCCTTTACATACCGTCCGTGGTATCAGGCTTCCCGCTTTCTCATCCTATCTCCTCCTGCATTCTCTTTACTAAGCGAGACAGTTCAGACGGATAGCCCTCCTTTTCTGCCTTTTTTATGACCAATTCAGGTGGCAGAGCGAATTCACTCTCTATCTGTTCACGGAAAACCGGCCCTGAGTTGTATGCGCAGAAGGGGTACATCCTGCCGTTGGGGGCGGCGTAATGGACGACACAACGCTGGACTCGCTGCACATCGTAGTTGTACGAGTCCATGAAGTGCATTCCGCCCACCATGAGTGTATAAAACGTTTTCTTATCTTTCCCCTCTTCCCTGTCGTATTTGGCGGAGGTCAAATCCAGTAGAGTGCGTATGAATCTCAAAAAGGTCAAACCTTCAGGAGCTTTTTTGGAATCGAAGTGCTTTCGCAGAATATTCGCTACGCGCAACTTGGATAAAATTTTCACCTTTGGTATGCCACTTCTGAACGATAGCTTATCTAAATCTTCCAAAAGTTCCCTGAAATCGACGAAGTCGGTAAACTGCGTAGCGTTGCCCTCTTCATCGACGAACAAATACGTTGCGGCGGAACAGTGGGGATGGCAGGTGTAGGTTGTTACCTCTTTGCCGTTTACAGTTCCCAAAATTCTTGAAAGCGGCGCTGAACACGCCAACGGCACCCAATCGCGTGCTTTAATGAACCCAGTTTGCTCTTCAACGCAACGCGCTAAATCGGGCAACGTGAATCGCATTCTTTCCCGTTCTTCTTTGGATATTCTTCCCGTGAAAGACACCGGCTGATAGCTTATGCCGGACACAACGTCGATGTTGTCGGTAGCCAATTTTACAATAGCGCCAACCTGGCTATCGTTTAACCCTTTGACAACCGTTGGAACAAAAACTATCTTAATGCCAACTTCTCTGCAATTTTCTATAACCTTGAGCTTTGTCTCCAGAAGTTCACGCCCTCTTGTCTTCTTGTAGATGTCATTCGACACTCCGTCAAATTGCAGATATAACACATGGATTCCAGCATCTCTGGCTTGCTTGGCAAAATTTAGGGCAGCCATTTTGACGCCGTTAGTAGCAATCTGAATTGCTGAAAAACCCATCTCTTTGGCGGTTCTTACAACGTCTAAAAAACTCGGATAAACTGTCGGTTCACCGCCTGAAAACTGAATACATGCGGCAGGAACCGGCTGCATTTGACGGAAATTCCGCATCATCTGGACAACCTGCTCAAAACTCGGTTCGTACAAATATCCAGCGGCGTTAGCGTTGGCAAAGCAAATAGGGCAACTGAGATTGCAGCGATTTGTTAAATCAATATTCGCCAAAGCGGTGTGGCTCGTATGTAAATTGCACAGCCCACAATCCGCAGGGCAGCTAATTGCGTCAGTAACGGGCGGATTCAGCAAACCCTTGCCGTCGCCGAAGAACCAATTTTCCATACGCAAATACAGGGCGACATCTGAATAGACCAAATCCTTGAAATAACCGTGTTCTGGACAGGTTTTCTCCATCATCACTTTCCCATCTTCTTCAAATATCGTTGCAACAATAAGCTGCTTGCATTCTGGACACATAGACTGAGTTTCCTTGGGCAAGCCCATACGAACGGGCTCTATCGGAGAACCCAGATATGTCTCTGCCGGGTAACGCGATTCCAGATATGCATCCTTTTTCCTTTCCTTGATACTTTGAACAACTCTTAGAAATTTACTCATTTTTTACCCTCCTTTCGGGGGCAAAAGGGCAATTACCATCTAGTACCATTGGCATCAACTTGAGGTGAGCGAACGCCGGTTGAGTAGTCCTGAGAATCGGGACGTATCGAAACCCAGTGAGCGGTGGTCGGATACTTGGCCCGTTCTCCGCTTGGTTTCGATACGATTCTTCACTTCGTTCAGAATCTACTCAACCGGCGCTACGGGCTGCTTGACCAGAATTTAAAACCATATTTATTCCTTAAAGTTGATGTGTATAGGCAATTACCATCTAGCACCCTTGCCCTCTTGCCATTTAATCCAATATTACAACCTCGCCCACGCTTCACGCAAAGTGCGTTTTGCATTTGCTATCACCATCTCGCTGGTTTCGGCGTTACCAAAAGGCTTTACCTCGAAGCTCACAACAGGTTGTTTATCACCGCCAAGGTAGCCGATATTAAACAGTGTGTTCAAAAATTCGGTCAACTCTTCGACACCGTTTTCGCCACCTTCGATGCCAAAGCGCGGGTGGTAATCGCCGTAAGCGCCGTGGTTTTCATCTTTCATAAGGCAGTTGCCGATGTGGATATGAACGAGGTGCTCTTTGACGTTGCTCAACGCATCTAAGGCGGACTCGCCTTGAAGCGGCAAATGCGATAGGTCAACCATCAGACCGAAATTCTTTCTATCTGCGATGTTTGCCAACTCAGCCGCTTCAGCCGACGGACCAACTAAGGATTTTTTGTCGATTTTTCTATCAAATGTTTCCAGAACGATTTTTAACTCACCTTCCGCCGCGGCGTAATCGCATAGCTCCTGACACGTTTTAACCAACGCCGCTGTTGCCGCCTTGCGTTGGTCAACGCCCGGGTCCTTTCCGCTCAGGAAAGCCATTCCAATAGCACCAAAGTAGTAAGCGTTGTCAATCTGCTCTTTTAGGACATCAACAGCCTTCTTCCGTTCATCTTCATCAAGAGCATTCGGATTGAGCGGAATTGTCAGGACAGCCGGCTGCGCTGCAAAAGCCACCGTAAGTCCGCTTGCCTCCAAAATATCTTTGGTCTTTTTCTTTTCTTCCTCATCTTTTACCCACGTTAATTCAATCGCCGTGAAGAAATCGTCCTCTGCTATCTTCTGGATGGTTTCAGCGATTGGCCCTTCGCCTCTGAGAGCGTCAGGGAATGCCATAAAATGAACAATCCCCAGTTTCATGTATTTGTACATTGATTCTTGCATATTCTACCTCCGTATAAGAAACCAAGTTTTTCCAAAAAACTTGGTTTCTATGTATCCTACTAAATTACCGCATCAATTTTCCCCTTGAAAGCCTGTTTCGGGTTTCCCGGCGGAACGCCAACTATTTGTTCCACAACTTCTCCATCTTTAAATATCAGTAAAGTCGGAATGCTTTGAATGTTGTATTTCACAGCTACTTCACCGTAATCATCGACGTTTAATTTACCGACTTTCATCTTTCCCTCATATTCTTCCGCCAATTCAGCGACAATGGGTGAAACCATTCTGCATGGGCCGCACCATTGCGCCCAAAAATCTACGAGGACTGGTGTGTCCGATTTAAGCACTTCTGCTTCAAAATTATCGCTGGTTAATTCTAATTCTGCCATTTTCTCGCTACCTCCATTTGTGATTTTTGATAAATTCAGATTTTTGAAATTGTAACATAAACCGTTTGGAGAAGTCAACTACAAAAATTTTACTTGACAGCTTAAAATCTGAACGATAAAATAGTATTCAAACCCCATAAAAATGAGAAAGAGGGGAAACGGAAGGCGGAAGTTGGAAGAATTGAGAATATTTTTTCCTTCTGCCTTCAAGAAGTTTCCCCCAAAATAGAGATGATTAAAAATTGACTAAATTGTGAAAACAAATTCCGACCATCCTGATTTTCCGAATCAGAAGGGGTTTCCGTGGCTAGGGTTCAGGCACACAATAGGAAAGAGGGGGTTTGGGGGAGAAAGGAACCTGTCTCCCCCAAAATAAAGATGAAAAACAACCAAAATTCAAAAAAGGAGGAAATCTCAATGTGTTTTAAGT
>CAZRLY010000177.1:0-13193 GCA_964601015.1 uncultured bacterium | reverse complement strand
TTTAATTTGTATTTTCTTTCTTTTTTCTATTCCTTTTATCCAAAAAGCTCTGAGTATACGAATTGATTATATCTTAATGATAGAGTTTTGTGAATTAAAAATTTGGTTCTCCCGCTTTTTCTAAAGGTATGCGTTATGCGACGCGGCTTCCCACCCACCTGCCGCAAGAGGAGGATTTTTCCAATAGATGCAATCCAATTGGTCATCGAAGGAATAGGCTGATATTTTGGATAGGCACACCACAAAAAACGCAATCAAAATCGGAGTTGATAGACGAAACATTTTTTATCCTCGTCAAGAAAAAATTGCCAATTTAACTCTCGTTCCTTTTTCAGCTTTTTTTCTTTTTCCATTTCCAAAAGTAACGGGATTTCGTCGTTTTTCGTGGGGCTGTTCTTCGTAGCGGTTCTTTCTCATAAGCATATCCATCGAAACGTTGGATTAACGAAAAGTATTTGGCGTTAATCCCTTGAGCGATACGCTTCCCATCTCTTCGTATATCGAAATAACCGGACTGTCGAACCAGCACTGTTCCTTCATGTCTCCCGGCGTTTTTCCCCTGCGGGACGACGGCTTTTGCTAAGTCACCGGTTATAAACCCGTGTGCCGTCTTTGTCCGCGCCAGGTAACCGCGTGGGAAGCCGTGTTTGTCCACATTCGTGCGTCTGTACTGTCCACGCCCCATCGCCTGTATTTTCAACACAGTTGCCTTTTCTATCCCGACAAACCTATCTGGGGTAGATGTCCCCACACACAGAGCTTCCATCGCGCGGTGTTTCAGTAATCTCAAACGGATTCGGTTGTACTTTGTCCGTCCACGGGTTCCGATTTCTACCTCAAGTCCAGTTGCCTTCACTGCCCGATAGATTGCCCATCTGGTGATGCTAACGGCAGTAATGTCTTTTGGATGTTTCTCGGCTTTGGCTTGGATTTTTGGATAGCCGAATTCCGCTGCGGTTTTGTTCCCTTTCTTGACATTGCACTTTCTGCAGGCAAGCGTTAGGTTAGACACCCGATGTGTGCCGTCCCTACTTGTAGGGATGATATGTTCCACCTGAAATGGGACGCCTTCTGCCCCGCAGTAAGCACATTTTCTGCCCCACTTCTCCAGCAGATACTCACGTACCTCATAACCCATCAGCTTACCTTTTTCATAGGCTACGCCGGATGTATCGGGATTCTGGAACTTTTCTGGGTCAAATTTCGCTGTTTCGACAGAGACTGCTGTTAGCGGTACCAGTTGACGATACCGTTTGACCCATGACGATACGGTATCCAGCCGGGAGCGCAAAGAGGGTGGGAGCCACCCTTTTTGGCGACTTCGGTTATTGAAACGCTTTTCGCGATAGCGCAAGTTCACGCGGCGTCTGCGCCGTCGGTAATTGTAACGTTGAGCCATCGCTTTGCGAATGTCAGGCTTGTGGTTCAGCACTGATAGATGTAAAACTTCCGCAACGGTGCTATCTTCGCGGACGATGGCAATACCGGTTGTTGAGCGTGAGGGGGCTATTTTCATTCGCACCGGCTGAACATCGCCGCCGTCCCTATCCTTGAGACGAATTGTGAACGGCACGCGCTTGTGGATGACAGCCCGCCCCTTCTTGAGCAACTGCCGCGCTCTCGCTGGATGGGTTGGCATCAAAGGGCTCTTTTTTTTATCAAGAACGAAAACTTTTTGCATAAGATTGAAATGTGAAGTGGCGGGAATCTTTTGTAGTTTACGGTTTTATGCTCACTTCGTTCGGTGGTTTACAGAAAAACGTAAACCACAAAAGCCTAAACTACGCTTTATCCGAGAGCCTCGCCGCTACAATGAGGTGAAGTTACCTTCTCTCCGCTTTCGCGGGTGACGTTCCGATTTGGCGGTTCGGAATCTCCCCTCGGGAATGTTGAATGCCGGATGGGCGAAAGCCCCGGTCTGGTCCGTTTCGTGCGTCCCCTTTGCTTGTCTGCAACCAGCCCTTCCAGTGCGGCGGACTGAGGAAGCATCCGCCGGTGGGTATTCTATCCTACATTCAACGTAGCCGGATTAACGCTTGCCAGGCTCCCCGGCTTACCCTGGTCAACTGAATGATAGAGGCAGTTGACAATCTTAAACCTATCAGCCCAAAATGGCAATAGTTTGAGGTGGAAAAGGAGAAAATGGCGCTCATTTTTATGCCTTATGAGCGCCAGTCAAAATAGCATTCTATTTGGCGAGTTTAATTGTTGTCTTCTGATTCGGTTTGAGCGTTATCTCCTTGAGAAACTGTCCTTCTTCAAGGTTAACTCGGTATCGTCCGGGCAGAATGACCTTCCACTCGCCTAAGTAGAATTTACTTCCTACCTGTTGTCCATTGGAGTTATACAGGACAAGCGACTTTTCTATCAACTCCAGGTCTTCAGTGTCTATACAGAGCGCTGAAAACGGGATGGTTATTTTGATTTTTTGCCCTTTTCGTACCCGGATATCAAGGATTTTTTGCGATGGTTGTTTCGACCAAAGCTGATATTTACCTTTCTTGAGAGATTTTTTTCTCCCCGGCTTGAAGTTTGAGATGAGCCATCTCTTGGCAGTGCTGTCCTTGATACCGAAGGAAAAACTCCCCGGAACCGAGAAGCCTTTGGGAGCTTTCACTTGTAGGTAAACGCTTCCCTTTTGTTTTGTTTTCGTGTGGCGTTCCCAATTCCGGTCTTTTTTGGTTAATTGCCAGACCTTTTCCTGGCTTGCCCCTTGTCGTAAGGACTTCACCAGGAATTCCGGCAGCGGGTACTTCAATGGGCGATATTTTTGACCGTTTTTCGGCGCCGGACGGCCTTTGTCAAGACATCGCGACGCAAAACGAATCTTTCCCTTCTGATGTGGTTTTAAGGCGACCAGATAATGCCCGGGGCCGAAACTCGGCGCATAAGACAATCCCACGCGTTGTTCTTTACCTGACTCCGGTTCTAGACCGAGAGTCGACATATCGATTACCTGTTCGTCATCAGTGTTATTCTCGACGGTGACGTCCATTTGGCTATACGAATCAGCAGGCGTGGCTTCTACAGTTATCCATCCATCCTCCACGGCTTCTGCGCCATCTAGTACCTCTTGTGCATTTGCCGATTGAATGATTGAAGCTAACAGTGTGATTATCAGCAAAAAGCACGCTATTTGGGGGTGTGTAAGATATTTCATTTTGCTTTTCCTCCAAACGATTAACAACTTCTTAGAAAATTTGTGGGGTATTTGCCACCGATTGAGACGCGATAACGTCCACCGAGTGGGGTGCTGCTATGCCATTAAGTTCTTTAATCATTCGTTTAATTGCGTCTGGCAAGTTCGTTTTCGGGTTGTCGATATATTCAATGAGGTTTGGACCGTTATATTGCACCATCACTGCAAAAGCGCACTTGTAGGTCAATTCGACTCTTACCTGATAATTTTCCGGCAAGTTAAGGTAAACGCGTGCTTTATCGAGCGGCATTTCCGGTAGCGTGGTTCGCCCCTGGAAGGAATACAACGGTTCGTCTTTCCGCACCGATTTTTTCTGCGCTACCCCTAATTTGACCGCCGTTTCCAATAAGTGCTGCCAATCTTCGACATGAATGAGCGGCACAAAGGGTAGTTCATAGGAAGCCGCGTTGCGGTCGATTGAAAGGCCTTTATCCGCCTTGATGAACGCGATATAGGCTTCTTGGATATCCTTAAACTCGGCGATAGGGATGTTAAAGACGAGTCTGAGCATCGTGACTGCCTCTTTCTGTATACCCTCCAACTCCTGGTAATCTGAAAGATTTGTCTCCCTATTCCATGTGATTTTCTCATTCGCTGAAATAATGAGGTTGAGGGTATTCGCTTGATAGCCATCGGTGTATGCCGTCGCCGGTTGACTTCTTTTTTCTCCCTCCCATGCGATTCTGTTGACATCATTGGCGCCTTCGCCGTCTTCCAAAAAGCGAGAATCAAATCCTTCGGCGATTGGGTCGGACTTTCGCATCGCGGTTGTCACAACCTCAGTTATGCTCTCCAAAATCTCCCTCATCTTTTCCTTTGGCATTCCGCTGTTGAAGGAACGGATGATATTTTCCAGGCTCTCCGCGCTGCCATGAATTATCAAACCGCCGCGTATCTGCTCAAGAATATCATCTAACTTAACATCCTCTACTAAGGAATCATTAATTTTATTCAATAGGTTTTTGTCCGCAACCTTTGTTTGCTTAATCAGAAGGCTGCCGTTCATTTGCCCCTTAGCGCCCTTTTCAATGTGTATTTTTGAGGCGTCCAAATCTTTATCGGCTTGTTCGGCGAGGTCGCGGAAGACTCGGAGCTGAGGTTCGAGAACCTGCTGACGATATGATTTGAGTTCACTTAGAATTCCTTGTTGAACCTTCTCAACTTGCTCTGCAACTTGCACTCGTTTTTCCGCGTCAATCAACTCATTAATTCGGCGACAAATCCCCTTAAGTCCATCCATATAACTTGGGATAAAATTACGGAGAACCGAAAGATGTTTAGATGCCGCTTGCCGCATCAGCTTGTTTATTATCCACTCCTCTTTCAATTCCTCTTCGAGGTGACGAACCGAGCCATCCACACCTTTACGTTTCCCTTCCAATTCATCTCTCAAATGGTTTATATCCCAACCATTAAATGGCCCATTTTGGAGTTGAGTTCCGAGTTCCTCAGATAACATCAGACTATTTTTTTGAATTGCCATCATTCTCTCTCCTGATTAGTTTTTCACCTGTCTTATAATCCTCTTGACAGCTTGAATCCGTTGGCGTGCTGGCGGGTGGGTTCGGTTAAGGCCAAAATTCGCTTCTAATAATTCAAGAAAGCGTAGAAATACCATTGCGCCTTGAGTTGAGAAGCCGCTTCTCAGAATCAGCTCTACCGCCTTACAATCGGCTTCGATTTCAAGTTGGGGGGATAGTTTATAATTGACAATATTTTGAATCTGTTTTGGCGTCATTCCTTGGTAACGCGCTTTTAGGACTCGGCTGGCACACACTGTCCTTATTTGGTGTTCTCTAAAGGAGTGACTTCCTTCGTGTCCCATAACGAAAGCGAGACATCCAAGAAAGAGTTGAAAAGCCTCTCTTTTTTGAACTGCTGTTAAACGCGGAGGCGTTGGCAAACGGAACGGATTGGGGGGGTGCGGGTTAATTCGGGTTCCAATATTGACATTGCCCAATGTCAGGAGAAGTTGTTCCGTATACGGGTTGCCCAACGTTCGGTAGAAGGTATACGCCCTTGAGAGACAATATATGCTGTCTAACAATAAGCTGTCGAAGATTATTAACTCGTATGTCGCCATTGCATTGAAGCCAAACGCATTTGCGAAAACATGGTAGGTGCAAACCTTGTCTGAGCCGGGGAAAACGGTTCTCGTCTGGGGTTGAAGTCTGCTTGCCACACGATGCAAGATGACGTCGTATCGCCTATCCCGTTCAAAACTGGTCTCTAAACTTTTGAGAACCTGTCTGTCGTACCATCTCAAAGCCGAAACATCGGATTGGGAAAACGTCGACGTTGTCTCCGCGGCGGAAGCGTTATTGCGGCAAAAACTTTGGCTCGATGTCAAGGTGAACAAAAACGCAAGTGCGATTACCCTTATTTTCTTGCTCGGCGATAACATTATGCTCCATCCTTTCCCGATTCCTGTCTTCCCATTTTTTAATTCACTAACGCCGCTTGTCCTTTGATAATCATATTTTGGATAAGCTGCGCAATTTCTCCCATGGTTGATTTAACCAATTCATCTTTTTTGGCTTCCGGATTTATATCCGTTCGAACTTTTGTCGGCACATCGTTGACAAACTGTCGAATTTTATCCACGACAGCTTCATCAAAAACCTGCCCTGGCTGGTCGAAGAATTGAGTAGGAGCAATCTTTGGCATGTCCTCATTTCCGCCTAAGGCATTCAAGATGCCTTCTGGGGTAAGCTGAAGTCGGTCACGGAGTTCCACCGCGGAGCGGATAATCTCTCGTCGCGGTACCGGTTTATCCAGCGCGCCAACGAGGCTCTGAACAACTTCTCGCGTCAGCTTCTTGGCGAGATAATCAAAGATATCCTCCGATGAAATTTCCATGGTATTAAGACCAACACTGCTAATTATCGTTGGTTGATTGGGAACTAAGGCTTCTCCCACTCGAAGCTGTTTTTCAGGATACCGATTGAGGTATCCATTCTGATTATTGCTCCAGGCGCTAAAAATTTCGGCCCCTGCTCTTGACAGTATCAGGTGACAGGCCAATTCTGCTGCGGCGTGAAAAGCATCCCAACGAGAATTAAAAGTGCGACGGACATCGGGGTGGTTTGAGGCTTGGTCAAGGCAGAAAGCTATATCAAAAAGGGGGCATTGGACGACGTGTCCTTCCTCATCGACACGATAGGTCAGATTTTTTAACGAGAATCTTTGGAGACTCATCAAAAATTCAAAATCGTTCCGTTTTCGCATTGCGGCGCCACTCTTCGGTATGTCGGCATCGCGGTTGAAGATGCTTGACCCAAGAAATATCCCCACGATACGCGGATTTAGTTCCTTGTAGAAGTTCCTGATTTGCGCTGCGAGCTCAATCGCCATGCCGGAGCCAGCCCCCCCGCAGCGACTACAAACAATAACCACGCGCAATCCTTCTGTTTGTGTTTCAACGGTGTAAGAGTTATCCTTCAAGGTTATCCAGGGAGTTTCATCTTCAAAAGCCTTGTCCATCGCGTTAAGTTTCCGCAAGAAGGCTTCTCTTCGGGAGCAGAAGGATAACAATCCGGCCGCCGGGACAGCGCCTGCGCCCTCAATGGTGCTCTCGGGAATGAGTGGTTCTACCAATGAGTTTCCTGGGAGATATTCAGGGTTTATCCGGTTAATAATATACTGCAAATCGGGCCTTATCAGAACCTCCTGCAGATTGCGATAATAGCAGTGGAAAATTTGATTTAGAGCCAATACGTCTCCGGTGTTTTTCTTCGGGTCATCGGCGTCAATTGCGAGCATTTGAACAAATTTGCTTTGTTTCAAATCGACAATCGAAGATAGACACCGGAAAAGCCCTTTTAACATATAGCATCCGCTGGAACCAAGCATGAACACCAGACTTTTTTGTGGGAAGAGTTCTTTGGTAAAATTTGGCCGAAGCATAAGCATCTCCTTTTTTATCTCATCGTGCGCCAATGACGCCATTTGACGCACGACCAAAACGCTTAGAAAATGTGGTTCAAGCGTCGGACAATCCCTTCAGCAGACATCAAATATTGCGCCATCAAGACAAGAGTTGCCGTTGCGGTCCATTTGACGAGGGTTTTTGTCGGGCTCGCCTCAAAAGGCGAATGAGTAACCTGGAATTTAAGAGAATCGCTCTCGTCCTGCGGCAAGAGCGTCACCGTTAATTCTATTACTTGCTCTTCACTATCATAGGCGGAGAAAAAGGTAATGGCATCGTCTTCCTTGAGAAACACCGTCGTATTTCGCTGTCCCGAAACTTCAGCATCTTCGCCGACTTCAGCTAAAATTTCATCGCCACGTCTGAGTGTTACTTGGGCGTTTCTTAGTCTTTCGTCGGGAATATAAATTGTATTCCCCTTTACACCACCGATATTTAATTCACCCCCGTCGGGAAGATGTGCGGTAATTCGCTTGCGCGCCCCATACCGCATCCTTCGCAAAGCAGATTTGACCGCTTTCCAAATGCCAACTAAGAATAGCAGCGCAGCCAGCCCCATCAGAAGTTTCTTGACATCATCCGCTCGGTATCGTTTTGGTACGATGAGACTGAGAGGAACATCTTTTGTCCTGCCGCAGCCTTCCACCGTCACCGTTTTTTCATACTTGCCTGGCTTAACCGATTCAGGCTTATCGTAAAGCATGGTAAGGTTTATCGGAATAGAAAGCGACTTTTCAGGCAATACTTCAAAAGGACCCAACCGTTGCATGACGGAATCTTCGGAACCGTTATCAGCATCCCATGCTTCGGAATCATCGCTGCTTGCGGTGAGGTTTGCGATATCGCCGCTTTCAGAATCGATTCGTCTCGGCATTGTAACCCAGATATTTTGTGCCGAGTACGCCTTTGTCGATACCTTGAGCTTTCCTTGAATCTTAGGCAGGAAGCCCCAGGAAAGGTCAAACACCAGCGATTTAGAGACCAACAGTTCGGGGCGATGAAGCTGCAATCTTACCGAAATCTCCACATCTTCGTCACTTCTTTCAGAAGTGATTCTCATTTCCCCGGCATAAATCCCGTCTGGCAAATCGGTCGGCAGGGCTTTCGGCATGGCGACGATAATCCGAATTCTTGCGCCGTCCTTTGGGATGCGTCCCTTGAATCTTGAAAGTTCAACCGGTTCGCCATCGGCGTGGGCGAGAAAAAACCATGCCGAGCTTATGCCTTCTCCCGTCCGTTTGTGATATAGGTTCATCGACTCGATGGTGAACGGAATTGTCCCCCTTGTTCTTCCTGTTACGTCCTCATAGCTAATTCTCAGTTCGGTTGTCTTTTCTTGACCTTTCTCATCGCCTGGACCAATTGTGCCGAGGCGGAGAGGATTCGGTTTGACGATGATTTTTACCGGGTCAGGATGAACTATCTCAATTGAGATACTCTCTTTGAGCTTTACATCCTGATAGAGTGCTACTATTTTGATGGTTTGCGTCTCCGCCTTTCTGGGCGGCTGATAAATCGCCTTCTGTCCATCCCATGATACCGACTGAACCTGCCTCTGGCTGACAACTTTGATTTGAACATCATCGGGTTGAGTAATTTGCGAATCAGGCGCAGATGAGGATTGTAACCCAACGCGGAATATAATTTTGTCCGTATACGGATACCGCTCAAGTTCCGGTTCCCGTTGGACAACCAATCGCAGGTTGGACTTTCCATCAACGACTATTCGGAGCTTCGGTAAAGGCGACATTGTCTTGGAAACAATGTGCGCCTTCCACTGTCCCGCTTCCGCCGCAAACAGTCGCTCAAAGAGCAAATATTGATTTCCCGCTTCGCCTGCCACAAAAGACACATAATCAGCCAAAGTTTGAGAAGAAGTCGCTATTTCTCTGCCTGAAGGAGATACAAATTTTACTTCTATGTCTCCAGAGTTGCGTTTATCCCCATAGATGACGCGTATTCGGGACTTGGTGATGTGCGAAGGGATGGTGAATGTAACCTCACATTCCCTATTTTCACCTTGATATTCTCGTTCAAACAACTTTAACACGTTCCACGGCGGTTCGATGGCTTTCTCGACGGCTTTCTCCAAATCCTGCGCCGTTGCCGCTATAGAATGGCCTCCGCTGGTACGTCGGGCGAGGAGTCCAAGAAAGTTCTTGTCCGCATTTTGCGAAAATCCGACTGAGCTAATCGGTGCCTTTATATCTTTAAAAAGTGGAAGTTGAACTACCACCTGTGCGGCATCGTCAGCCATACCGTCCGTGACGAGAATCACCACTTTTGTGCGGTTGCTCTTTGACAATCGCTTATGGGCTTCCGCTAACGGCGCATTCATCAATGTCCCACCACGGGGTGGGGGCAGCGTTCGCAATTTATCACGGATAGCTTGAAAGTCGTTCGTAAGTCCCCTTGTAGGATAAGCTGAAATAATCTGGTTGCTGAAAAAGATAAACGCTATCCGATTTCTTGGGTCAGAAAGTTCAAGGGAATCCACGACATGCATCGCCTGAGCAGTCACCAATCTATCCGGGTCCGTTTGGCGCATGCTCCCTGAACCATCGATCAAAATTATCACGTCGTAGAGCCTAACTTTTGACTCGCCATCTCTTGCTTGAGTCTCATTGGCGTCTTGAGCGCGTAGATTAACTACAAACCCAAGCGCTAACAGGATATATAGGATGTAGAAAATGTTGGTTGTAATTCGGTCAGTATACATAATTTTTCCCTCTTTCAATAGTAATGGTATTGTCAAATGTAAATTGCAAGATTTTCAAAGTTAAATTTTTTCATTTTCATTTGAAATTGTCGAGGCAAGGGACTGGTTCCATTCGATTCAAGTTTGGAGTGCAAACACCCGATATTCCCTTTGATTTAAGGACACATTATTTGGCTCTGAACCTTCCGAGTAAAGGTTCAGAGCCGATGCTTTTTATAGGAAAAGGCGGAGAGTGCTTTGCAACACGCGCGTGAAACCTGTCATCCATTGATACACGGGCTTTAGAGATATAAGCGGTTTCCTCTCAGGCCATCTCAGCTTACCTTCGGCATCGATAAACGGGAGATGGATATCGAACAAATGAGTTCCCATACGGACGACGAAACCGGCAATGCTGGTTGCATACATCACATTCAATTGCGATAAATCTGTCAATTGGCAACATAACACATAGACAACGCCGCCGACAAACGCCGACATTGCGTAGAATCCGCAAGAAAATGACCCGGGCAATCGTCGGGCAATTATATCACGAATGCAGCCACCGCCAGCGGCGGTCAAAGTAGCGAAGAAAACAGCGTTGTGTACGCCAAAGTTCAAAGAATAAGCGGTTTTAGCACCGATGGCTGCGAAAACACCCACTCCTATAGCATCAAGCACTATCCAAACATTGAACCATCGTTTTACCCATCCGGGAAAAAATACAACAAATAAACCACCAATGAGAGCGCAAATAAGATATTCCGGACTGACAATGACAAACGGCGTTTTTGACGCAAATAAACACCTGGTAGTACCTCCGCCGATAGCCGTGCAGATGCCGCCAACGAATAACACACCCAAAACATCCAGTTTCTCTTGACTATTCTTTCGGTATTCCACGACAGCGTATGCGCCAGTGACCGCAAATGCTAAAGTCGCTAACAAATCCAGCAGATATATGTTACCGGCTCCCAGGAACAACCACTGGGATAAATCGGATAAAGAACCATGAAAATCTTGGCGCTCGACGAGGTATTTTAACACCCGGTCGAGCATTTGTCCGCAGCCTGCCATATCTAACCTCCATATAATTTTACTACTATTTTTCGATGATTACTTACGGAATGCTTCCTTCGGTTATTCATATTAATGAGAAGTCCTTCTGATTATTGCATATTATTTCTATATTTTTGCGTTTAGGGGGGAATAACGGGCTTTATTATGGTCGACGAGACAGTCGCCTGTCCCGCCTCCACGACAAAGCCTTAACGTTGCTTTGTTCCCCCCATTAGGTGTTGGTAATATGTCCTTTTTTCTTGAGCTTGCGAAGTCCTTTTCGATTTCTGTAGGCGGTAATCAGGACTGGCGCATTGTTACTGAGAATCAAGACCGTTCCTTGTAGCCGACTAAATCTCTTTCGGTTGCGATACTCATCTGGAATATCGCGGTCGCCGAGGAAATAAATGGTTGCCCCGGCGCAACGCTCTATCCGTCCATGTTTCAAGGTAAACTCTATATCTTGTAGGGATAAATTCCGTTGTGATAACCGTTGCGACGCATGTGCTGTTAGTTCCAATTCCTGTAAATTGATTCTCTTTGGCATCTTTTTGTTCTCCCATATAGAGTGTTATCAATATCAAACATACTTGAACCAACGTCTAATGGATAAGATGGGCCGTTTTTGGGATTCTTGCATTTGATGTTGATTTTTTGTGAACTTTTGAAAAAACGAAGTTGACATGAATTGATATTTGAAGTATACTATTAATGGTTATGTTAATGATGTCATTGAAGGAGAGTGCAACAGTGATTCAGATTTTGCCGATAACCGATTTGCGGAAAAACGCGACGAATTCCCTGGAAGCAGTCAAAGAGAATCCGATAGTCATTACTCGTCGTGGACGCCCATGCGCGGTGCTCGTGGATTATGAGGAGTATCGCGAACTTATCGAACGTCTTGAAAAGCTGGAACATCTGCAAGAGGCGTAAAATAAACATAAAAGTTTAGAGCGAGGAAAATGTTATGTCATCAACTTCTTCTTCTGATCAAGATCGGTCACCTAAGCATGAGGAACTCTTCCGAAGGTTAAACGATTCTTGTGAGGAGTCAGAGCGGAAAGCGGTGTTGAACGAAATAGCAGGCGACCCGCAGATCTCTCGCTACATTGAGGATTCTGCCAAGAAGAAATGGAATACACTGCCCCCTTATATCGTCCGAGATAAGGAACTCGAAGATTTAATTAACCAAACTTGGGAGAAACTGGTTGCAATCTGGAATAAGGGAAACTTTAAGTATAAAGGTGAACGGAAGCTTTGGGGGTTTATAAAAGGGCGTGTGCAAGAAGCTGTTTGGGAAATCACTCAACCCATCCGTCCGAGCAAAGTCGGGAGTACTGTCAAGGGTTTGCTGGAAAGAACGAATATAGCTTGTCTTTTATATCACCGGTATCTCGAAATCTTGCCCCATCGAACTCCCTTTTCAAAGAGCGCAGACAAACTCACGGTAATTGTTAAAAGATTGCTCGAACTCCTTGAAAACAATCGAGTTTTGAGAGATGCGCTCTATCGGGAACATTTGGAGTCAGGGCGTAATCAGAAAAGTTTCAAAGAAGATGTCGAAGGATTTGTGCATTTTCTTGTTGGGCGTGTTTACGAAGGGCGATTGAAGCCAGAAGACATCCCTTTGCCTTCGGAGGAGGCGAAATCAGACGAATCGGACCAAATCTCGCCCCGTCAACCGATTTCGATAACCCCTGAACATGATGAGAAAATCGAAGCCGATTTACGGCGGAAAAGAGCCGTTGATATTGTTCAAGCCGCGCTCATGGAAAGTGACACCTTGGGCGTTTATGCTTTTCTGCAATATCGGATTCAAGACGAAACCCAACCATGTGGGGTTCGCGTTGAGCAGGTGACGATTGCGCGTCAACTCCTTGATTTGCGGGAAAAGTATGCTACACAATATCCTATCCTCAAAGATAGGTCCAAAGGATTGGGAACAGCGCAACTTGACGGGTTCAAAGGAACGATTAGCCGTCGTTTTGATAAGATTGAAGAGACGATTTCTCAAAAAATCGGTGATAGTTGGAGGGATGCTGAGGCTTGCATCTCAGACTGGGAAGACAATTATAACGCGACAATCTATTTTGAAAATGGCGCTTTGCTTCGATTGTTTGCTGAACTTGCAGAGACACAGGACGTAGCTAAAAAGCTCCTCCGGAACATTTATATGGAGTTAGCCAATTCACATTATGAGGACATGGAAAATTTCAATGATTCTCAAAGGAAAAAAATGCAATTATCTGGCAAATATATCATTATATTAAATGAAATCTCATGGCAGGTAAGCGGGACTGTGGAGATAC
>CAZRLY010000176.1:0-13230 GCA_964601015.1 uncultured bacterium | reverse complement strand
AGGGAAAGGGGGGGCTTGGGGGGGAAAGGCTTGTCCCCACCAACTTAAAGATGAATAAGAATAAAATCCGTGAGGGATTAACGAAAATCAGCAAAGACGACACTGATATTGCGGTATCGCCGCTGGAAGAGTTAGAAGACATTGATGTGGATGTCTTAGATGAGTTTGACACCCCTGGAGATGCAGATGATATTGATGATACCTTCGATGTGGAGGATACCGATGTAACATCCGAGCGCAGTGCTGACAGGGACGAAAAATCAACTGACGCTCCTGGAGATGCGGATGATATTGATGATACTGATGTAACATCTGAGCGCAGTTCTGTTAAGCTAAATGTTGGTAGCAACACTGACAAGGGCGAAAAATCAACTGACCCAATAAAAGTTTACCTGCGCGAGATGGGGCGAGTTCCGCTCTTGAAGAAGGAAGAAGAGGTAGTGCTCTTCAAACAGATAGAAGATGGATATCGCATCATTCAGGAAGCCATCTTTAAAACGCCCATAGCCATCGCTGAAGTAAAAAAATTACTCAACAACATCTTAAATGGCAAAGTCAACCCCGTGGATGTTATCGGCATTCCGGGTGACGACATACCAACTTTAGGAGAGAAGGAGGTTAAATATCACGCCAGAGTTAATGAGCTAATTTTGTTACTCAAGGAGATTGAGTTAAAAATCATCTCCCAGGCAAAACAACTAAGGGATGGTAGTCTCTCTTCTCACGATAGAGAGATTGTAAAAGAGAAGTTGGAAGCTAATAGATGTCAATTGATAAACAATCTCAAGCGCCTTCAAATTGGCGAGGAACAAATTAGCAATATTGCAGGAAAGATTAAAGACATAATCTCTAACATCTCCTACTTAGAGGAATCAATAGCGGATATCGAAAGAAAAGCGAAAATGTCAGCGGATAATATTTGCAATTCGGTGCGAATGCGCCAAATTAACCAGCTTGTTAGTTTGGATGTCAATATCCCACTTGATAGATTGCTCTCTTACAACAGGGAAATTGTGAAAGCAAAAAGAACAATCAAACGCTTGGAACGGGAGGTTGGCGTTCCGCAGGAGACGATGAACTATATTACCAAACAAATTTGCTTTGGCACTGAGCGCTCTCAGGAAGCAAAGATGAGAATCGTAGAAGCGAACCTCCGATTGGTAGTCCACATAGCAAAACGATTCACAGCCCGTCCCTCATCTCTTAGCTTTCTTGATTTGATTCAGGAGGGCAATATCGGGCTAATGAAAGCGGTGGATAAATTTGAATACCAGCGAGGTTACAAATTCAGCACCTATGCTACATGGTGGATTCGACAGGCGGTTACGCGCGCAATAGCTGACCAAGCTCGTACAATCCGCGTCCCCGTTCACATGATAGAAACCATACACAAACTCAGTCGAACCGTGCGACGGTTGATGCAACAGAAAGGCAGGGAACCAACGCCTGAAGAAGTTGCGGAGGAGATGAATACAACAGTGAGCAAAGTACGTGACGTCTTGAGGGCAGCACAGGAACCCGTCTCGCTTGAAACGCCCATAGGCGAAGAAGACGACAGCCATCTTTTTGATTTTATTGAGGATAGAGAGACAAAGTCCCCTCTCAGTGAAGCAACTTTTAATGTACTCAAAGAACGAGTTGAAACCGTCCTGCGCGACCTAGATGACCGCGAGGAGATGATTCTCCGGCTTAGATTTGGTATCAACGATGGTTGCCCAAGAACTTTAGAAGAATTGGGAAGCATATTCAAAGTAACTCGCGAACGCATCCGCCAGATAGAAGCCCACGCGTTGCGTAAACTCCGACATCCAAATCGAAGCCGTCAACTCAGGTTTTTAGATTAGCTGAAGGGTTTGCCCTTTCACCCTACTTACCTACAATTTGATGTGAAAAAGGTTCTTTGGGGGGACAATTCCCTTTTGTATATATTCAGAATCCCAAGAGAATTCTATGTGAGCATCCTTCTTATTCTCAAAAAATTCGATGCTTATGTCATAAAACCCCTTCTTTAGATTTAGTTTTGTCTTATATCCTCCGTAACCATATTCTGATACATCTACAGCTATCTGCTCCATTGTATCCAGGGTTCTGCCGAACCATACTTTCACCCCGTCGTCGTTTTTGAAAGACAAAGTGTAAACACCGTCATGCGGGATGTTTATCTTGCCAACCCATCGGATTGAGAATTCGTCTTTTGGCATATTTTCAGCCGGTGCTTCCCTCCATTTGAACTTAATCCGCTTATCTACCCGTGACAATACCTCACCCTCGAAATTCTTTTTTCGGTAGTAGATGCCAAGTAAGCCCGGTTTGAGTTTAGCCATAATCCAGCCCTTCCAACGTTCCATGGCAATTTTTCGGCTGGACTCGTCAGCATCGGGCACATACCCGAGGTTAGTATTGGCGAGCAGTTCAAGTTTCGAGATTGCTATTTTGCGGATGGATATGTCATCGGACGCAAGAGCATCGACAAGAGCTGCCGTTCCGACTGATTTGAAAAGCCTTTTGTTTTTTTGGAGTGTTTCATTCGCCCTCTGCCTCAAAACCCCATCGCTGCTTTTGGATGCCTTTAGCAGTCCAAGATAGTTCAGTTCGCGAGCAAGTTTTTCCAATGCAAGTAAGCGAATATTCGGGGCTTCATCTTCAAGTGCGGACATGAGATACTCAGTATTGTCGAATTTCTTTAGCGCCTTCGCCTTAACCCGGTGTTGTTTGGCCATCTCGTAATACTCTTTTGCCTTTTGCCTGTGTTTCTGGGCGTCCTCTCTGTATTTTTTGGCAATCTCAGCTTTGCCATCTTTTTCCAAAATTGCAACTTCCTTCATCAAATAATTTACGGTCAATTTTTCATAAAGTCTTGCGGAACGTTCCCGTCCTTCAGCGGCTTTCTCAAAATCTTCCGAAAATTTACCGTTCCTTTCCAAAAACTTCAGGTCAACACCCATTTGACCGTTGTGCATGACCGGATACAACTTCGCCGAAGCCAGCAGTCTTTTGCGATTTAGTATCCGGTATCTGTCAATATCTTCTTTCGTGAGATTAGCCTTTGCCAGGTTTTCTTCAAGTCTCTTCTGGCATTCCTGCATTGATTTTTTAAAGCCGGCTATTGTACTTTCACAGAATTTTGCTTTTTGCTCGTCACCAATAGAGCGGAAAAATTCCATATCGTCCTCAAATTGTGGTATGGAAAGATACTTATAGAACTCCACGGTCAATTCCCGTTCTTGTGCGGCTTGGGCGTATCGTCCAATGCTTTCGAGTTTATTAGCATGCGCTAAATTAATCATGGGAACGCCGTATACTGCCAGCGAATTGGTAGCAGAGCCACAAACAAAAATAATACAAACAATGAGTAGTAAGTTGTTTTTTTTCATCTCTATTTTGGGAGGGGAAAAGCCTTTCCAACCTCCCCCTTTCATTTGGACTTTGAACCCTAACCTTAGAGCGTGTGTGAGAAGTGTCGAGACGAAGAACGACACTACGAAGGCAACGCCGCCCGTAGTGGACTTTCTCCGTCCGTCCATATGCCTCAAACCCTATTGACATGACTTTTCACACAACCTCATCACCTTCAAGTTCAAAAAGTTCGCTAATGTCGATTTTCACTCCTTCAGCAGTTGGTGGTTCTGTGTTTGTTCCTTTTTAGCCTGGTCAGCGTAGACACCCAACACCACGGCTCGGAGAATCTCCGCAATCCAGGGATTTTCAGATATAATGCTTAACCCAATACCATCAGGTTCAGCGGAATAACTGACAGTGACAGTACCAAAATCCTGAAGTTTATCCATTGCATTTTCGGGCAGTTTCATGTCATCAATTAGGTTTTGTTGCGTCACAAAATCCAATATTGCGCCTGCATCCGCAAAAGCAAGTATCCATGAAGATTCAAGCTCTTTCTCTATTTCTGGCTTCAGGTTCCTTTGTCGAGGTACTGCAAGTGTATCAATAGCGTCTTTAACCCATTCCTTGCTGTTGCTGATTATTAACAAGTCATCTTTGTACGCAAAGGAAGGCATAAACGCCACGCCAGGTATCAGCATATTTGACTGAAGCAACTTTGTGTAGATGTTAGAATCTCCGTGTTTTTCTTCGTTCAGAGATTGAGTTTCGAGTTGTGCAAGTTGAGTGAGTTTTAGCGCGGTTTTTTCGAGTTTCTCCCTGTCCTTGACACCTAATAAAATGGTTGGTCGGAACTTGGCAAAATGCAGTTTATTCTTCTTCAAATCGACATCCTCTTCAGGTAACAATGCCATGACGCCGACTTCGCCTGTTAGTGCAGAAATCAAGTCTTCACGTAGGTTTAGTTCAAAACCTGCTTCCAACTGACGAATCTGATTTTCTATATCCTCTTTATTTTGTCCGAAGAACTCCACCAAATTCAGCATTGAGTCGAGTAATGCAACCGGGTTGCCGATTTGTATTCCAACAAGGGCACCATCAACAGGCAGAAATTGTATTGATGACATTGTAGGATGTGATGTCAGTAACAACTCGAAAAGCGGATTATCAGCTTTCGGTTCGACATGCAAATATGCTTCATGGACAAGCCCAGAAAGACTCAGGCTGATGCCAAATCCCTTGACAGAGGGAAGTACCATCTTTTCGAGAAACTCCTCAAATTTTTTATCTTCTTCAGATTCCTCAGACGGTGAATCGCCCATCAGCGTTTGCAATGCTGGCAAAATAGCAATAGCCTGCTCTACGTTTGCAAAAAGACTGATTTCACTGGATAGATTGATTTTTTTGCCAATAAATTGAAAGTTCGGATTGTCGGAAATGCTGTTTCCACCGTCTTTATAAAGGTCAACCATTTTTTCAAATCCACCATTGATTCCAGCCAGAACAAAATTGTCAAGAAAGCCGTAATCAAGTGCGAGTTCACCTAAAGTAATGCCTGTATAGGGGAGTTCGCGGTATGAATCTTCTCGTGGCACCATCTCACCACTGAGAGCAGTTAAGGATATAAGCTGTTCGATGGCATATTGAGCTTGTTCCTTATTCTCTCCTGCATCTATAGCAAGGCACACAACGGGCATATTATCTTCAATTCCTAAAAACCCGCAAACGAGTTTGTGTCCAAGTATTGTCACAAATTCTTCCGGCGTCAAACCTAACAACATTGTCAACAGTTGTTTAGGTTGTTCCAGCCCCTCTTCGATTTCGTCCATCGAATACAGTTCCTTCCATTCGGGCAAATTTACAACAGTCTGAGAAACTGCATCAAGGTTTGAAATGGAGAGACACGCTATCGTATCATAAGGAATTACGTCCATTGGAGTTTTTGCCTCTTCTGCTGCCAGACAATTAACCTGGAACAAGAAGGGCAAACATAAGCAAAGTAACGCAAAAACTAAATTGTATTCGTGTCCTAAAAAAGTTTTTTTATACATTTTATCCTCCGTTAAATTTAGAATCTTTCCGTCGTGATTTATAACGGAAAACCGTGCCAATGACGGCTCCAAAGCCCTTTAGGATGATTAACAACATGACCAATTGACCGATAATCGGCACCAACGCTCCAAAGGCAATGATAAGTACCCCCGCTACAACAGCACCCACGGGCGATGGTTTTTCCACTAATTGATATTCCATAATTCGCTGTCCAATAAGCTGTGATTCAGCCAAAAAACCGAGCAGGATACCGATTCCCCCCACCAAAAGCAACGGAATTATCAGAATTTGAATTGGATTCCCTTCAAATTGCCCTAAAAGAATCAGCACGGCAAATATGGAGACACCGTTGCCCAAGCCTAACAAAAATGCTTTTCCCCCCGTATTCGCACTGTATTCTATAACGCGTGAGAAAGTCCGGGCAAAATAGATATTCGCCAGCAGACAAAGCGCGATTAATCCAAGACTAATCAACACGTAAATGCTTAACAATATCAAAAAATCCTGTAGTTGAAATTCTTTTGGCATCTCTTGCTGACCGAAAATGAGAGTCGTTTGCAATCCCAGAAACAGCGTCAGCAAAGAGTACCAGAAGCATTTGTGCGCCATTTTACACCTTTCAGGGAATATGCCTTCGAGCGAAAAGTAATCGCCCGTTCAGGTAAAACGTCAAAATGAATAAAATAAAAAGCAGGGATAATTTTACCCAGGAAGATTGAACAAGAAAGCCGTGGATTTCATCCCAAAAAGAGATTTTATTGAGATAGATAAGTTTTAATGAACGCGTCCCAGCAGTTGTCAGTGTGAGGAACCAGTCCCACCCGATTACGCCGATACGCTTCAGGAAACGAGCCCATGTCGCTGGTAAAAACCATTCCGGACGGA
The DNA here is from genome assembly GCA_964601015.1 of uncultured bacterium. Classification (GTDB taxonomy): domain Bacteria; phylum Poribacteria; class WGA-4E; order DTYX01; family CAZRLY01; genus CAZRLY01. The sequence goes on along the minus strand of CAZRLY010000176.1, from coordinate 6,954 downwards.
TGACAATAAGCATACTTACTGCAAGAATGAACTGTCCTGAACTTAGCAGGATATACCAGAAGCGATGAATTGATTTTTTCGGACTATCAACAGCCGCTTCTGCGACTTCCGGCTGTACAAAACTTACCTCTGCCATAATGTTTTCCAGCAAGCTTTCTGAGGGAGAAAGCCACGGTTGGCAAGAAAAATGTGCATTGGCTTGTTCCATCTGGTTCATCTCTCCTCGGCACGTTGCACATTCAAGCAGATGTTGCGCTAATTCGAGCCTTTTAGTGGCATCCAGTTCGTTTTCCAAATATTCCTGAATTAGATATTGTGCTTTTTGACAATTCACGTTTTCTTTATCCCATAAACCAAGTTTTTTGGAAAAACTTGGTTTATTCAAGGCTAATAGAAGTTTTTCAACTTTTCTTTCAAGATACGACGCGCCCTAAACAGATAGGTTTTAACTGTTCCTTCAGGCATATCCAGCATTTCAGCAATATCGCGACATGAATGGGCTTCAAGATAACGTAGCGTAAAAACCAAACGATATCGGACAGGTAAAGCGAGAATCTCTTGTTGCAATCGTGTTTGCAATTCATTTCGCTCTATTTGAAAAAAAAGGTCAACAGATGTGTCAGGGAAGAGTTTTTTAGCCTCACTGAGTAAATCCATTGAGGCTTCACGCCGCTTCTGGCGATTTTTCCAATTGATACATAGATTAGACACAATGCGAAACAGCCAGGGAGAAAATCGACGGCCTAGCTGAAATGTATTTAGTTTTGCATAGGCGCGGAGAAAAGTCTCTTGCGCTAGGTCTTCAGCATCTTCACGGCCGCCGGTCATGCGATAAGCAAGATTATAAATGGATTTTTGATAGCGTTTGACTAACTGTTCAAAAGCTTGCTGTTCCCCCTGCAACGAACGTTCGACAAGGATTTGGTCTTCAACATCTTTAGGCTTCATGCAGATATTCCCATTTTGGGTCATTTTGCTACTATCTACTGTATCATAATACAAACCAAATGGCAATTGGTTTCAAAAAAAAATTCTAAATCTTATCGGACTTTTTCCGCAGTTTTTTGTCTAATAATATAACCAAGTTTTTTGAAAAAACTTGGTTTCTGAGTCGCGCTTAGTAAAACAATTTTGGAGGCAGGAAATGAAGAAAAGCGATGAGGAAATAATTCATCAGGTGTTGGACGGGCAGGTGGATGCTTTTAGCGAACTGGTGGAAAAATACCAGTCCGCAGTATACGCATTGGCATTTCACATAACCAAGAACTTTGAAGATGCTCGCGACCTGGCTCAGGAGGCGTTTTTGAAGAGCTATGCCCATTTGGAGACGCTACGGGACAAGAGCAAGTTTGCACCCTGGTTGCGCAAAATCACGCGCTCAATCTGCCTCAATTGGCTGAAGGACAGGGAAAAGGAGCAAGACTTGAGCTTACTACCATCTCGACCGATTAGAACGCCTGACCAAGAGTTGGAGGCGAAACTGATGCGTGAGCAAATCCTCGCCGCTTTGCACAAACTTTCCGAACCAAATCAATTGACCGTTACTCTTTATTACATGGACGGGCTTACCTATCAGGAGATTGCGAATTTTCAAAGCGTTCCGGTGAGCACCGTCAGAAGCCGATTGTACGAATCTCGAAAAAGGCTGAGAAAGGAGTTAGTTACTATGATGGACACAAATTTGAAATCAGAAGCACCGGGTAAAGAATTCACCCGACAGGTTATGGAGATTTTGGGCGTGGTGACGGAAGCGCACACTGGCAAGCCGATTTCTGGCGCGCGGGTGAAAACGCGACGGATAGGTGAGGCTACGACAAACGCTGATGGAGTCTTTTGCATTGAAAATCCCAAAGGATACTTAGGCGAAGAAAATATCCGGGTTGAAGCGCCGGGATACGTCGCCAGGTTCATCCCTATCGTCCTTTCCGAAGAAGAGAGTGTTGAGGGTTTGGATATTCAGTTGGAGCGTGGCGCTTCCCTTGTAGGTAGAGTCGTTGACGCAGATGGTAATCCCGTTGCTGGCGCAGAAGTAAGTGTAGCAATCGATTATGGGCAAAGAACTTTGACAGATTCAGAAGGGAAATACACTCTGAAAGGTTTAGCGCCGCGTCTTAACCACTATTCCTTGCACGTGTGTCATGAAAGTTTGCCGTCGGCGCATTCTTCTGTGAAAGTTTCAGGGCTCGGCACAATCGAAGTGCCGGATATTATACTTAATCGTGCGACTACGGTTGTGGTTGGCACTGTGAAAGATGCAGAAGGAAATCCTATCGAAGGAGCGAGAGTATACATAGGTGGGGACATTGGAGGAATTCTTGACGGCAAGGAAACAAGAACGAATACGCGAGGCGAATATCGTATCGCTGGATTTCCTGAACAAACATCCGCGGCTGTGGTAGTATATACCAAAGAACATGCGCCTTCTTTGAGAGAAATGCCAACTGAACGGGCGGATTTCACACTCAATGAAGGCAAGACGTTGGCAGGACACATCGCCGATGAAAATGGGAAACCGATTGAGGATGTTTGGGTCAACGTGAGATGGCGAAATTACCACATCGACAGGAGTACTCAAACAGATTCAAATGGACATTTCCGCTTGGAACATCTGCCGGAGGGGGAGATAAAAATAACCGTCGCCAAGTATGGGCTTGTAACTTGCAACGAAGAGATAACCATCTCTTCGGAAAGCGAGAAAACTGTTATCCCGCCGATTACCATGATACAAAAGGGAGTCATCTGGGGCAAAGTTGTCGATGCTGAAACTGGAAAGCCGATTAAACGCTTCCGCGTCAAACTGGGTTCTTGCAAGAAGCTGCAGGAGGGTGACATACCCACACCCGGCATATCGTCGGACTTAACAAGGGTGGGACAGACTTTTTATACTCGAAAGGGGGAATTTGAAATCCGCAAATTTCAGACGGGCGTTGCCGCTTCCATCACTGTATTGGCTGAGGGATATGCGTCTTTTGAGCTTGAACGCGCTGTGGCGAAAGAATCGAAAACTGAACCGCTTATTTTCAAGCTTCAAAAATCACCATCAATTCGTGGCGTCGTCCTCGACGCAACGACATCACAGCCCATTGATGGCGCGACGCTATTCCTTTTTGATAGAGGGCAACATATCCCCATTGAGCCTTATCAGGGCGGGTGGCAGGCTCGTGAAATTGGCCGAACATATAGCGACATTGATGGAACTTTCACTATTAACGAGGCAGGGACGCAGTATTTATATGTTTCCCACGCTGAATATGCACCAGCTTTTGTATCCATCCGCAAAGAGGGGGATTTCATTACGATACGGCTTACGAAGGGCACTTGCATTGTGGGCAAGGCAACCCCTGGGCGGAGGGTAAATTTTGGATTCTTCCTGGAGCCTTTTCGCTACGCAATGGAAGTTATAGCGGATGCAAATGGAGATTTTCAGTTTAAATACCTCCCGCCGGTTGGTTTGGGAAGCGTCTGTGATTATATTCAAGGACAGTATAGTGGTGAAAGGTACCATGCTGTGTCGAACAGTTCCGCTTCGCTAAAGCTTGAAGCGGGAGAGAAGTTGACGCTGAACTTTCTGAAAAAAGGTGATATTCGCTTGTTTGGAAGGGTGACGGATGCCAATAGAAACCTTTATGACAATGCCTGCATCAGAGTCAAAGTCGAAGGACTCACAGAACCCCAGGAGCAACTGGAACACTCAGGCGGCGCGATTTCCAATGAAAAAGGCTCCTACGAGATTCCGAATCTGTCACCCGGCGTCTACAAACTTCGAGCAAATTCCTTTGGGAAAGAAAGGCTAATATTCAACGGTAGCATCAAACTTTCAAAAGGTCAAAAAAAGGTCAAATATGACGTTATTCTTGCAAAAGCGCCCAAGAGAGAGCCGGAAATAAGAATCGCAAAGCCGGAATATCTGCAAATGTCGAAGATAAATATAGCCACATCCTCCAGAGTCGAAAGGTTTTCGACTGAGAGCGCGGGAGAAGCAGTTTGGGTGATTGATGACTCCTACGAACCGTATGACGATGGAAAGAATCTTGATACTCTCGTCAAACTTTCGGCAACCGGTGAGGCGTTGCTCAAAATCTCATATTTCAACGTATTCCAGCGCACAGGTGGCGCAAAGTTGATAGCCGTTGACCGAAAAACAGGCGATTGCTGGGTTTGCAATATCGGCAAATTGATGAAGGTTTCTAAGGACAGCAAAGAGATAACAGAAGTCAACTACTCGGGACTGGGAAGCGGTGTTGCTATCGACGAAGCAGATGGCTCAGTCGTGGCGCTGCTTTGTAAAGGAAGTAAACTTTACGGTACCGGCGTGTTACGATTTGACCCAAAAGACGGACGGGTTATTCAAATGGTGGAAGGAGTCGGCGGCTGTAGTTTGGACATCAACCCAAAGGACGGTACTATTTGGATTGTAGGGAAAAATATTTATAAGCTAAATTCGGAGGGTGAAACTGTCTTCTCTTTGGAGAACGTCATCGAATTTTGTGCTGAAGATGTTTCCGTTGACCCAAATGACGGCTCCGCCTGGGTAGTCGAGCTAGAGTGGCCGCGATTGTTGGACAGCCAAAATCGGCTCATAAAAGTCTCAGAATCGGGTGAAATCTTGAAAGCTATCAAGATGCAATACGCTCCATCTTCAGTATCAGTCGATGCGCAGGATGGCGCGGTTTGGGTTGCCTCAAAAGAAATACTGAAATTTGACCGGGATGGAAACTTGCTCAAAAGAATTGAAACCAGTGGATTTTGCGTCCGAGTTAATCCGAAGGATGGCTCATGTTGGGTAGCGAGCAAAACCGGTGTTTTCAAATACTCCTCGTCTGGAGATTTGTTGGCATCAAACACCAACTTCAGCAATGACCAAAAATGGATTGCGGTTATATGAAATTTTGCATAGACGGTTGAGGGGGCAAGGTAGATGATGAATTGCCAATTCCGAACCCCGACAGTGCGAGGCAACTTTCAAGCACAGGGTATCCTTTCGTTCACCCTTTCGCCCTTTTCATCATCGCTTCGATATTTTCCACTGGCGTCCCACGCGGCACCATTTCGCCTGAATTAAAAATATACCCCCCATATTTTTTGCCGAGGTTAATCAACCTTTCTGTCTCCCGTTGGACATCTTCCACCGTCCCGCGTTCTAACACGTTAATCGGGTCAATATTTCCCACCACGCAAACCTTTCCGTTCGCCATCTCCAGTACCTCTGCCATGTCAATTCCCGGGCCAGGCGACAAAACATCAGCGCTTAGTTCCATCATGATTGGGAGAGTGGCACCCTCTTCACTGGCGTGATAGAAGGTGATGGTGTTCGCTTTTTTGTATGCTTCGAGAAGTTGCTTCGCTGGTTCAAAGGCAAATTCACGATAAAATGTGGGTGAGATGAGGTGCGTGGAAGCGTTACAATCTCCCACCCAGAGCGCATGCGCACCTGCCTCCTTTTGCGCTTTGCCCCACTCCGTCTGGAGTTCTACGCAAAACTCCATCGTGTCACGCAACAATTTTTCATCAGTATAACACAACATTGAAGTCTCTTCCATGCCGTACAGTAAAGTCGCCGACGAAAATGGAGCGGCCGTCCTGCCTGTGATGCAGATGGTATCTCCGAAATGTTCTCGCAATCTGCTGATGCCCTCTAATAATACAGGGAGTCTTCCGTCGTTTTGAAAATCGGGCACTTTGAGATTTTTTAGCGTATCTTCGTTCGCGGGCAGATAATCGCACGTCGCGTACAAAATGTTTCCCCCGCCCTCAACGCCCACGCCCAAAACCTCAAACTCGAAGCAATCATCTACCTGTAACCATGCCCAATCGTAATCAAACCGTTCGATTACTTCAATCTGGCACTGCGCCATCTTTTTCGCATCCGTCGCAAACTCTTCGTATACCATCCCGCAAACTCTGACATCAAACTCCTCGCTCAAAGCAAATACGGGAATGTTGTTTGGTTTTTCCAAATTAATACATTTATGAATGTCGTCTATAACTCCTTGATATGCCATGATTTTTCGTCCTTTTGCTATGGTGATAGCATTCCATAACGCTTGTGTTCATAGTCAAAGTGCGCTGTGGAAACTAAAAGTGTAGGCTTTACCTTCACTTTTTCGCTTTCAAGCGGGGAGAGGAAACAGCGCAATGTTTTTGTCAAAAAGGTTGATTTTTTCCTTGACAACATAACAACATTATGTCATAATTATGTCACAATGAAAACACGACAAAGCAAAAAAAGTGAATATCATAGATTCGCAATTCAAATTCCTTTGGATTTGTGGGAAAAACTCCAACTCAAAGCTGAAGCTAATCATAAAAGCTATTCTGCATTTATTGTCGAAATTCTCCGTAATACCTTGAAAGAATCAAATGGGTAAATCAAAAACACCAACATTCATTCTCGAACTTGCATTAGAAACATCAGCACATGACGAAGCCGAACTCAATGCCAGATTTGAAGCCGCCCGTCAACTTTACAATGCCTGCCTTGACGAGTCCCTCCGTAGACTTAATTTGTTGCGCCAAAGCAAGGGATTTCAGAAGGCTCGCAAGATGCCGAAAACTGTCAAGACTAAGCGAAACAAAGAGCGAACAGAAGCGTTTAAGGTACTAAATACTACCTTTAAATTTACCGAATACGACATTATTATCTATGCTACTACAATCAGGCGTTCCTGGATAAACAATCATATCGACTCTAATACGGCACAAAAGCTGGCAAGCAGGGCGTTCAAGGCCACCCAGAAAGTTGCTTTCGGTCAAGCCAAAAGGGTTAGGTTCAAAGGCAAAAATCAACTAAAATCTGCTGAAGGCTCAACCAACGAGTCCGGCATTCGGTACATTGAGAAGACGGGACATGTCCTCTGGAAAGGGCTTAACCTCAAATGTATTATTAATGTCAATGACGAAGTTGTCGTTCATGGTTTATCCCATCGTGTCAAATACTGCCGCATCATTAAGCGC
>CAZRLY010000175.1:5321-13235 GCA_964601015.1 uncultured bacterium | reverse complement strand
GAACTACGGGAAATCTGTCAAGAACAGAGCGCCCGGCATGTTCATGGAAATCATCCGACGCAAAGCCGAAAATGCTGGCGGTTCTGTAATTGAGTTTTCGACCAAAACCACGAAACTTTCCCAATACTGCCATAAATGCGGTAAGTATACTAAAAAAAACCTTTCACAGCGTGTTCATACATGCTGTAATCTCAACATTCAACGAGACGTTTATTCCGCTTTCTTAGCGGGTAGTGTCGTTGAAAATCATGCAGTAGGCAAAGCCTGCTGCTTGGACACAACCGACGTGACTAAACGTTGGCAGAGTATGCTCGCTTTGCTCGGTGGTTTACAAAAAGCCGTAAACCACAAAAGCCGAAGCAATTCTCTTGCGGGCGGTGTCCCGATTTAACCAAGTTGCGAATGGAAGGCATCGTCCTTCCAGCTTTGGTATGGTCAATCCATTGGTTGCCCCTATTCGAGATAGAGCGGCTCGCCTGCGAAGTTCTGATGTCCCTGAGAAGGGAATACCTGATGCTAAGGACCGGGATGTTGTAGCACTTCAACTTTGGTTGTTTTGACAATCAAGGTTGTTTTGTGAGAGTCCGGTAGAGGTATTCAGGACTAAGAACCTCCCGTATTTATACGGGAGAGCTTCAGGTACACAATAGCCGAACTTCTTTCTCTACCTCGCTTTTTTGAGCAACAAGTGCTTGACGATGTAGGTGGTCGAATAATTCTTCATCTCGGATTGCCGAAATGCGTTCTTTAGTCTGATTATCCAAGGTTCCTAATTTTGCTTCTAAAGCAGACACAACATATTGTGCATACTTTTGAAACAGTTCTTTCTCAAATAGTTCTTTTACTATTAATGACTCTCTCATGATTTCCTCCGGTATAAAAGTTTTAACAAATGATGAATCGTGAACTAAACCACTTAAAACACTCGTGTTAGCAAGCAGTTCCTTACATTCTTGTTCGTTTCGCGCTGATGCTCCAATTACTTGGACACATTTTCTCAGCCATTGCTCATCGTCGATACCTTCCTGCTTCCGCATCAGTGGCGCAAATGGTAATAAGCCTAAAGTACGTTTTCCCAAAAATTCTTCACCGTTGAGTTCCCAAATTTTGATAACCTTGTATTCAGCGCGGAATCTTATCGGGTATGTATATTGATAGACGCCCGGGTCAATTATCTCTTGCGGGCGTAAGTAGATAACGCTTGAGTAAACAGGCACTTTGTACATATCAATTAGTCTACCAATATAACCAGCCATCCTGAATGGCATTTCAGCATCGGCATCAGTTTGAAACTCTATGTGCGTAATAATCTTAATCGGTTCGCCAGTTTTCGGCCTGACTTTTGCCCATGCTACTGCGTCAGCATATCTTATCTGCTTCAGAGTAGTTTCAGTAATTTCAACGTATTCGGCAGAGGGTGCTGTAAATTCGACAAAATCACCGGGGAAAAGCCGAAACAAATGATCGGTAGTAATATCATATTCACCCATGAGTTTTTTTCCCTATGGTACTGCTGGCATCGACATCCCACCCCCAACGAGCAGCTAATTCTTTCTTGAGTTCTTCGGACATATAACCTTTCATCCTCGCTTCCTCAAAATGTTTCATGCGTTCTTCAACCGACATACTGGCACGCTTTTGTCGGCATCGTTTCCACGCTTCCCTCAAGATTACCTGTAATTCTGGCGGAATGTTCTTGGGAATTTTATCCTTCATCGTTTTCATCCCCTTTCTGTTTTCGCTTTCTCATTTTGACGCAAAAGTATATCAAAAAGTCGAAGAAAATTCAAGCATGTTTGTACTTATCGACAATGCTTGAATTCTAAATTGAACAATGATATAATTAGGTGAGAACATAACCATTAGCAAAAAAGGAGTGAACTCAGATGAAAACCTTGCGTATCGCAGTCATTGGCGCTGGGCCACGGGCTCAAGCGTACATGACTACCATCACAAAGTTGACGGATTGCTATACCTTCTGCGCTATCTGCGACAAATATGAAGACCGGCGGCGAAGTGCGGGCGAAAAATACGGCGTCAACGCACTCTATGCGGACGTCGAAGAGATGCTCGTAGCGGAGAAGCCAGACGTAACCTTTTGCCTTGCGCCGACCGATTCGCTCAACGTCATGGCACTGACAGTGGCTTCGCACAAGGTGAACGTCATCACGGAAATACCAATCGCTATCGCAAGACCAATCGCTGACGCCATCGTTCAGGAATGCAAGAGGAATGGAGTGAAATATGAAATTGCCGAAAATGTCTGGCGTTGGCCGCAGGAACGGCTGAAGAGAAAAATCGTCGAAGCAGGGCTATTGGGCGACATCACGCATGCGCGGCTCTGGTATACATCAGGCAGCTACCACGGCTTCAACGCTGTGCGCATGATTCTTGCCTCCGAAGCCAAGCGGGTTCTTGGCTATGTTGGCGAGTTTTCCGTGCCACCATACGTGAGCTACGGGGGTGAGTCGATGAATAAAGAGATATGGGAGAGTGCCATTATCGAATTTGAAAACGATGTCGTCTGTCTTTACGAATCGCCCCCAAAAGGACTGCGCGGCAGCCTGTGGGAGATTGAAGGCATACACGGTAATCTCTCCGGCAATGAGCTAACGCTCTACAATAACGGCGGACGCTATCAGTTCCAGTTCGTCAACACGGAGATTGATGGCGAGCAAGTGTTGGATTGCGTCCGCGTGGATACGAACCCACCGATTGTCTGGGCAAATCCGTTCAAGAAATACAAAATAAGTGAAATGGACGAAATTGCCAAGGCGAGCATCCTTCACAGCATGTATCGTTCAGTCACGGAGGATATTGAACCTGAATACGGCGCGGCAAATGCCTTGCGCGACTTGGAACTCTGCATCGCTGTGCAGGAAAGCGCTCTACGCGGCAACGTTTGGATTGATTTGCCTATCCAAGGCGTGACGGAACTGGAACGCCGAATTATGGCGGAATATGAACGTCGATATGGGCAACACCCGGTAGAAGGAGTCTCCAAGCTGTTGGAGACAACCTTTGACCGGTTGAGCGTAATTTGGTCTATAGCTGGATGGTTATAAAGAATTTTCAGTCCCGCTTGTCCTAATTCGTCAGAGAGTTATTCGGGCTATTCATAAATCTGTATAGGGTTTTAATGCTTATGGACGGACGGAGAGCGTTGTAATAGACTTTCTCCGTCCGTCCATTGCGTTCACAGACGATGGCGGGACAGGACTACGTTTATTACAGAAAATAGGCAAGAAAGCGTGGGGTGTCTCGTTTTCTCGTTTTCCCGTTTTCTCGTTTTCGTTCTTTTTTTCACTATTCACGTCAATATCCCAACATCGCAATCCCCTCTTGATAGATTTCGGCGGATTTGCGCAGGGATTCCAGTTCAGAATCGTTCAGACGGAGTTCGATAATCTCTTCGACACCATTCGCACCCAATTTTATCGGCACACCGACATAAACGTCGTTGATACCATATTGGCCGGTGAGATAGGCTGAACACGGAAGAATTCTCTTCTTGTCTTTGACAATGGCTTCCACCATCTGAGCGACAGCAGCTCCGGGCGCGTAGAATGCGCTGCCGGTCTTCAGCAGATTGACAATCTCTCCGCCACCTTTCCTTGTTCGCTCTACAAGACGCTCTATGGTTTCCGTGGACATAAGTTCGGTGATAGGAATTCCCGCTACGGTGGTATATCGTGGCAAGGGCACCATCGTATCCCCATGCCCTCCTAAAACCATTGCGTAAACGTCCTCTATCGAAATGTTAAGTTCTTCAGCGATAAAATACCTGAGTCTGGCAGAATCTAAAATCCCCGCCTGCCCCATCACCCGATTGGTTGGAAAACTGGATATCTTCCAGGCGTGATAGGACATGATGTCCAAGGGATTTGTAACCATAATTATAATCGCATTGGGCACGACTTTGGCTGCTTGCTCTATGACGCTGCCGACTATTTTGGAGTTTGCCATCAATAAATCTTCTCGCGTCATTCCCGGTCGACGCGGCAACCCTGAAGTAACGACGACTATATCGGAATCTGCGATGCCCGTATAATCATTCGTTCCCACAATCCTTGAATCGTACCGCAGGATGGACGAAGCCTCTGCCATGTCCAAACCCTTGCCCTGCGGCATACCCTCGACGATGTCCAGCATTACAACCTCACCAAGTTCTTTTTCTGCTATGATAAAAGCTGCTGTTGCGCCGACATTGCCAGCACCGATTATACTAATTTTTTTCATCTTAAAAATTACCTCTTTCCTTTCGGCAAAGATGGTTTGCTTTGTAACTCAAGGGAACTTTCAATTAGCGCTTGACGTTTTTCCACATCTTATGCTAACCTACTACACGCTTTGACGTAGGTCGATTTTCCAAAATCGACAGCAAACATCTCTGTCGAAATGTGAGTTTCTACCTACACACACGATTTGACAAAAGCCGCAAATATATTAACCGCTTCTTGGTGGCGTTCCCACATCATTTCGGGGTGAAATTGGACGCCCAACACAAAGTTATGTTTCTGGCTCTCCACGGCTTCGATAATCATGTCGGTTGAGCGGGCAGATACGATAAATCCTTCCGCCGGGGCGCGCACTGCTTGATGGTGATAGGAGTTGACGCGCCCTGTCTGAGAACCAAATATTTTAAACAAGAGTGTATCCGGTTCGACGTCAATTGTATGGGAAGCATGCCAGCCGGGCGCGCTCTGACGATGTTTCAAAATTGTTTTAGAATGTTGTGATATGTCTTGATAAAGTGTACCACCCGCGGCGACATTGAGGACTTGTATCCCGCGACAGATTGCTAAGATGGGGAGATTTTTTTCAAGTGCTATTGCTGTGAGCGACATCTCCACCCAGTCCCTCATTGGGTCAATTGAACCCAGATTGGGAATCGGTTCTTCGTTGAAGAGGGATGGCTCAATGTCTCCGCCTCCTGACAACAACAAACCATCTATCATGTCGATAAAACTTGAAATGCAATCTTGATTTTCAATTATCGGCAGTGCAATAGGAACTCCGCCGGCGTGTTCGATGGCTCGAACGTAGTCAAACCCGACGGAATTTTCACTGTATACTCTGCCGTTAGTGACGCTGTTAATTTTTAAACCACAGGTTATGCCAATTATGGGACGCATAAAGAGTTCCTTTCTGGTCAACAACAATACAAGGAGGTTCAAATGTTAATCATCCCCGCTATCGACTTACGAAATGGCAAATGCGTGCGTTTATCGCAGGGCAGGGCGGAAGCCGAGACAGTTTATTCAGTTGACCCGGTTGCGATGGCGATTCGCTGGCAAAGTGAAGGTGCCAAACTGCTACACTTAGTTGATTTAGATGGTGCGTTTTCCGGCTCGCCCAAAAACCTACCGGTAATCCAAGAGATTATCAGAGCCATTGAGATTCCCACCGAATTAGGCGGCGGAATCAGAGACATAGAGAGAATTGAACAAATGTTGGAAATAGGTGTCTGGCGCACTATCCTTGGCACAGCCGCACTTAAAAACCCTGCACTCGTAAAAGATGCTTGCGCAAAATTTGGCGAACGCATCGCCGTGGGCATTGACGCAAAAGACGGTATGGTTGCTACGCGCGGCTGGCTGGATGTTTCTGCCAAATCCGCTGTTCTCTTTGCCAAAGAGATGGAAGAGCGCGGCGTTAAAACCATCATCTATACGGACATCAAACGAGACGGAATGCTGACTGGCCCGAACGTGGAATTCACCGGGCAACTCGCAGAAGCCGTAAATGTTGATGTCATCGCTTCTGGCGGAGTATCGTCGCTGGAAGATATTAAAAAATTGAAATCCCTTGAACCGTTGGGCGTCGTGGGTGCGATTACGGGCAGAGCGATTTATACGGGCAACCTTGATTTGAAAGAGGCTATCTCATTGGCTTCCTAAAACATTAGTAGGTTGGGTTGAGGCACGAAATCCAACCTCTACTCAATTACGATAGGTTTCCCCGTCCTCGCGGATGCCTTGACAGCCAAACACACCTTCACCGTTTCTCTGCCTTCGATGCCGTTTGGAATGGGAGTTTTATCTTCCCTGACGCACTCCACAAAATGCACGAATTCGCCAGAGAAGCCGCTGGCATCCTCAAAGCATACAGTTTTTTCATCAGCGGGGTTACTGCGATGGATGTAGCGTAAATCCGTAGGATTGTCAAATCCGCCGGATATGTCCGCAGCCATCGTTTTGCTCGAAATTGCCAGCGTTTCCCTCGTATACCCCCATTCGGAACCGTATCCCGCAGCGACACTGGCGATACCCCCGCTTTCAAACCGTAGCGTGAAGACTGCGGCGTCAATTTGCGGACTCCTGCCTTCCATGAACAGATTGCCGCCTTCCGCGTAAACTCGCATCACATTGCCCATCAACGCACGGAGGTTGTCGATGGCATGGACGGTGTTTTCCAAAATTGGTCCACCGCCATCGTCTTCCTCCCAAAACCAATCCTTGTCAACTCTACCAAGGGCAAACTTGTAATTCGCCCAAAGAATCTGTCCAAAGTCCAATTCGTCCCTGATAAAACAGTACGCCGGGGCGAAACGCTTTTTCAACCCTATCATCAGTTTGACGTTATTTTTCTCGCATACCTCTATCATCGCATCGCAATCGGCTACGCTGGGTGCCATCGGTTTCTCGCAGAAAACATGAACGCCGCGCGACGCTGCCAATTCCGTTATTTCAAGATGTGATTTCGGCGGCGTACAGATGCTAAGTAGGTCAAGATTCCCCTTGTCCAGTAGTTCTTCAGCCGTTTGAAAGGGTGCTATTTTGTATTGTTCGGCTGCCTGTTCAGCAACGTCGAATCGCATATCCGCCGCACCGACAAGCTCTACATCCGACATTTGTGAATAATATCGCAAATGCGTCTTGCCAACTCCTAATCCTACAACACCAGCTCTTAAATTCATTATCTCCTCCTATAACTATTGACCGCAGTTGATATACCGATTTAAAAATGAAAACTTAGGTGATTCCGTTAAAGTTTACGTTCCGGGTAGCATCGGTACTATTACAGCGGGGCGTAAATTCTTAACCCATATCGCCCGAATTCTTGCAACTTCGGCTACCTGAATTGTATCGTAGCCAGGTTTACGGTTTTATGTAAACCGTCCTTTTCCGAATTCGCAAGAATTTGGGGGTAATCCGGTTGGTAGGTAGGTTTTTAGCCCCGTAGGGGCGGTATGTTTATAGGCGTAGATATCACATAACATTTATTAGCTCCGCAGGAGCGGCATGTAAACCCAATTCCCCCTTCAGTAATTTTCTCAAGAATAACATTTCGCTCCTATGGAGCTTTAGGTATGTGTTTCGGGCTTACTATAAACATTCTGCTCCTATCGGAGCTAAAAACGCAAGTACCCCGCTCAAGAGGAAGAACATTCGTAAAAACCTACCTTTGACAGGGGTAACCCGGGGGGCAATGATTTTTGCCGACATGCCCGATGCTACCTCTTGAGTAGCCCCCATGTGAACAGTTTGAACCCCACAGGTTGCACATTTGTTGCTCCTTCTCTTGGGCTTGCGAGCAATTCTCCCCTGATTAAATCCCAGATTTGCAATTCACCCGTCGGGGCAAGAGCTGCGTACCAATAGCTATCCTTTACGAAGCCGTGTGCGATTGGTAGCTTCATTCGGTGTTCTATCTCCCAGGCTTGTGTATTCCAGAGAATCACTTCCGCATCATCGCCAAGTCCCGTTATCGTTACCAACCATTTGCTATCAGGAGAGAATATATAATGAAAGCTACTATGAAATTGGACATAACCAGTCACAGTGTCAGAGAGATTCGCGATTAGTTTGTGTTGTTGCAGATCACGGACTTGCATATCCCCATCCGAAACGACTTCGAAACGTCCATCCGGTGAGTAAGCGAGGATGTGTTCCTGAGTTTCGCGTACAGCCA
>CAZRLY010000175.1:0-5221 GCA_964601015.1 uncultured bacterium | reverse complement strand
AGGTAGACTCTGAATCGGTTGCAGGGAATCGGTGTCGAACAAAAGCACCCCTGCTACCGTTCTCATTGCCAATATACTGCCATCAGGAGAGAATATCCCATCTAACAATTTCTCCTGTCCTAAAGTGAACTCCTGAGCCAATGCCAGACTGAAACTCAGGAGAATCATCCCAAAGACGATGGCATACTTTACAATCCGTTGTAGAATCTTTTGCCATTTCATTGTGTCATTCCTCCCTAAAATCAGTT
Organism: uncultured bacterium; assembly: GCA_964601015.1. Classification (GTDB taxonomy): domain Bacteria; phylum Poribacteria; class WGA-4E; order DTYX01; family CAZRLY01; genus CAZRLY01. Next base: position 4,973 of record CAZRLY010000175.1, on the reverse strand, counting down.
ATCGCAACACTTGCAGGCATCCGTATGGGCTTGCTTCTATTTCAGAATCAACATCCGTTTGGTTTGCTGGAACGTAGGTGTCACCAATTGGTAGAAATACACTCCGCTGGACACCCGCTCGCCAAGTTCGTTCCTGCCGTCCCAGCGAATTGCTTCCAATTTTTCGGTGTAAGAACCTGCTAACTTTCTTCCCGAAGAAATGTCCCGCACCAAGCTCCCTTTAACATCGTATATCCGCAGAATGACATCCGATTCGTTGGCTAATTCAAACGGGAGCCAGGTCTCAGGGTTGAAAGGGTTGGGGTAGTTTTGTAGAAGCGCTGTACGTTTCGCCTCTCCCCACGTCAAAGCCTTTTTCCCTTTTGGTTCAACGCTTGTGGGAAGCTCTCCCCAAAGCAACACGCCGTCCCCGCTTCCTGAAGCGAATATCTTTCCATCTGGACTGAAAGCAACTGAACTCACATCCCAAGTATGCCCTCTTAGGACAGCTATTTCGTTTCTTCCTGCAACGTCCCACAAGCGAACTGCTTTGTCCTCATATCCGCCCCCTGATGCAAGCATCTTCCCATCTGGACTGAACGCAACTGAGTATATCCCGTCAGTATGCCCTTCAAGAACAGCGATTTCCCTTCGTCCTGCAAAGTCCCACAAGTGAATTGTATTCTCTCGGCGCCCTCCTCTCGAAGCGAGAATTTTCCCATCTGGACTGAATGCAAAAGAAAACACCCCATGCCCTTGCAGTAATCCTACCTCTGTCAGGTTGTTTGCATCATACAGACAGATTCCTAGACTCCCTGCCACCAGCAACACATCGCCGTTAGGAGAATAGTCGATGGCGTAGACCATGCCTTTGCCTAAGCGAGCAACGAGTTTATCTGGGGCGGTTTGCCCCTCCGCCCAACCGCCCCAGAGCAAAAGCGAGAATATGATAAGAATGATCATGACATCAAAAGTCTTTTTCATTGTTATTTCCTCCTGAAAATCTTGGGCACTGTTAAATTTCCAGGTTGAAACTACCCGGAAAGATACACTGGGGCAGAGATTGAAGTTTCCTTCCTGCTCAATGTCCTATTAAAAACTTTGCCCAAAATACTATATAGTCCTGTCCACAAGGGACTTTATCTCCAAAGCAGGCGCGAATAACGTTGGTCTAATCGTTTCAATCCAGCGTCCAGCGTTGCCTGCACAGCATCCTGATATTCCTTATTCGTTGGGCGACGATTGATGTCAGCATACTCGTCAGCTTTAAAACACGGGCGGTATTGCGCCATAACGTTTATGTATGTGTTTGGGGAAACCTCTTCGGCAAGGAAACGCATCAATTCGGGGGTTCCGGCAAGTCCGTTTGGAAGTACAAGATGTCGCACAAGCAAACCGCGTTGAGCAATACCGCGCTCGTCCATTGCTAAGTCGCCCACTTGACGGTGCATCTCTTTCAACGCCGCCTTTGCCACCTGTGGGTAATCTTTCGCCTTCGACAGCCGTTCCCCAACCTCTGCATCGGCATATTTGAGATCGGGCATGTAGATGTCAACTATGCCGTTGAGAAGTTTGAGCATTTCCAGTGATTCGTAGCCTCCGCAGTTGTATACTAACGGCACATTCAAGCCGCGCTCAATTGCGATTTGTAACGCCGCTAACATCTGTGGCACTACATGCGTGGGAGTGACGATGTTGATGTTGTGGCAATTGCGTTCTTGTAGCATCAACATCATACCAGCAAGCTGTTCGATGGTTACTTTTCTACCGCTTTCAAGATGACTGATGTCGTAATTCTGGCAGAAGATACACTTCAAATTGCAATTTGTCATGAAAATAGTTCCAGAGCCGTGTCGTCCTACTAACGGCGATTCCTCCCCAAAATGCGGAGAGAAGCTGGAAACAAGAGCATCTTTGCCCGTCCGACAGACTCCCAGTTCATCCTCAAGCCTGTCCACCCCGCATTCGCGCGGACATATCCGACACTCCCGCAACATCTCATAAGCCCTGTCTATGCGATTTTGTAATTCGCCGCTTTCGTGAAGTTCTAAATATACAGCTTTAAACATCGCTTATTCAACTCCCTTATTACCATTAGTACCTTGTCAAGGCTAAAATAATGGGTAGCCGCTACCCTACGTGGTAGCCCTTGGCAGACATGTCGGTCTACCGCTACAATTATACCCATCAATCCATGATTGACAGAGTATTAGTCTTCCCTGGTGCCCGATGGAAACCCTAAGATAACTCCAGTAGTAACATCCTTTGTCTTGCCTGTACCGGAGGCTTTCAACCTCGCTAATTTTATGTATAACACCAGGTTATTAGCATCGTCTATTTTGAAAACGGGCGTCTTTTTCGGCTTCTTCTTCACTGGTACGATAGCTAAGTTATGTGGGTGTTGCGTTGATTTGAGAGCCATTGCGATAATTTTTTCACTTTCTATCGTCGATTCGCCTTTATCAACCTTTGCGGGAAGAAGCATTATAAAACCTTTGTATGGTGCTACACCGATGTGGTAGCCATCTTCTGGTATGAGGATGTAACGCATGGTATAGATGCCGGGAAAAATGGTATTCCCCCTGCAATTTGTGCTCTTTTGCTTGAATTTGATAACCCCCAGAAACACACCTTTCGGTAACATGCTATAATTTGTAACGCCGTCACTTGCATCTTTTGACGGCAGCTTTTTGACTTCTATCGCTTTTCGCAGCCATATTTCGCACGCCAATTTGTTCCCTTTATCTGTGATGTGAAAACTCTTCTCGTGTAACTGCTTTTTCAAAACGTCTGGAATCGCCTTCATATCGCTTTTGGCAGTCGGCTTGACGCTATATGCTATCTCATCTTTGGGTGTCGCTGCAAACGCGGCAAACATCAACAAACCCGCGCATAGTAGGATGATTAGTTGCTTCATCTTAATTTCCCTCCTTATTTTGTTCTATGTCTAAGTCATTCTATTATCACATCTCCTTTGGTAAATCGCACGCTGACTTATTTTTTACACTGAATAGTGATGAGTAAAGAGTAATAAGTAAACTGCATTATCACTCATTACTCTTTACTTATTACTCTTCACTATGTGATAATATAATTATTTCTTCTCTCGCAAATCGTCGAGGTTTTTCTTCAATTTGTCAACAATCGCATCGTTGAGCAAAAATTGGTCATTTTTCAATTTAGCGTAGACGTTGCCATCTCCCGTCGCTTTGCCGATGAACAACGCATGCGTTGTATCATCTTCCAAGGTTACCGTAACTTGCACCTCTGGTTTGTCCAGCCCTGTGGTAGCGGTATCGGGTTTATCCACAAGGAATTTTTGAACCTTCAATTCGTCCAGTTCGTAGATGATATCGGTTACTTTGCTGTTGTCTGCGCTTTCATCAACGGGCGAGGTTATCCGCCAGTTGATTCCCGTTTTGACGCAGATAATTTTGACATCACCGTGTTTTAACTCCAGCTTTGCAGCATCGTCGCTTTCAAATTTCATCACCACTTTATCGCGGAGTACGGCGACTCCCTCGTCCAGTTTTTCAAATATCTTACCTTTGACAAGGGATACTGTGTTGGCGTTTTTGTCCTTGACATATACTAAACTTCCCTCTTTTTTTCCAAAGAGGAGCGTTTTCGGTTCGGTTTGATAAGCCTCGTATAAACGGACTTCGATTTGTGGTTTATCCAATTTGTAGGGTGATAGCTCCTTCGGCGCGTCCGTTACAAATTTTTGCACCTTCAGGGAGTCCAATTCAAATAACACATCATCAACCGCTGCCCTATCCGCTTTGATTCCGACGGGTTTTGTAATTTTCCAGTCGCCTTTTTCATCCTTCTCGCAGGCGATTGTCGTATCGGCTTTCTTTATCTCAAATTTATTCACCTCTGTTCGCTGAAAAGCGACTACCAGTTTATCGCGCAAATCGTATTCCCTTTTGGTCAATTTAGCGAGGATGTCCTTATTTACCGAGTAGACAGAATCTCCCACTCCACGTTTAACGTAAACCCTGTTTGCATCGGGGACATCTGTCTCAGTCTCGAATGGGTGTATACCCTCGTGAGAGACAAATTTGCCTACGAGAAGTTTTTGCTCATTTTTTTCCTCGCCTGTCAAGATTGTCACTTCAATGCGTGGTTTTCCCAAGCCGTATTTGGTCAGTTCGTCCGCTTTGTCGGATTCAAACACTCCGACTTTTAAGCTCTTCAGGGTGTCTAAGACATTGTTGATTCCAGTTTTATCCGCCTTTGCTTGTACTGGGGAATCCATCATCCACGTTCCTTCCGCGTCCTTTTTGCAGATGATGAGCGTCCTATCGGGGTAATTCAGGGAGAGTTCTTTGACGTCGCCCTGAGAAAAACTCATAACCGTCCTATCTCGCAAATCGGTGTAGGATTTGTCAAAATCGGAAAGGGCACTGGATTCGATGGTGATTACGTCGGCATCCGACTCCTCCTTGGTATACACTGAATAACCGACGGCTTTGTTGCCGATGAGAAAAGTTTTGTATGGTTCCTCACCCGCTGTCCAAAGTTCAATCTGAACGGTGGGCGTATCCAGCCCGAACTTTGCTAAATCAGTCTCCTTCAGCCTTCGCTTGACCTTTTTGTTCAATAAATCATCCAGCAAATCGTCAACCTTATCTTCGTCAGCCTTCGCCTTGATTGGCTCAATTATCTGCCATTTGGCGTCGTTATCCTTCGCGATTAAGTAAGGCTTGAGTGACTCATTTTTGAAAGAGAGTCTTATCTTTTTGATCTCTTTGTGTTTGATAGCGTAAGTTTCGCTTATGTCCTTTTGTTTCTCCTCTTTGCCAGTAAACTTTTTGCCTTTGAAAAAGATAAAGTAGCTTCCACCTAATATCGCGAAAATAATAAGAAGAATGAGCGTGTTCCTAAAATTCATATTTTCATTTCACCTCCACTTTTTTGGTTAGATTTTTTACTCTCCTAAGAGGGTGTTTGAAAAGCCTTCACACCGAATTATCTTCCCTCTTCAAAAC
>CAZRLY010000174.1:0-13237 GCA_964601015.1 uncultured bacterium | reverse complement strand
AGTAACAGATGATGATGGGTCAACGGACACTGTGTCGCATGATGTAACTGTGACAGACTTAGCTCCGACGGCAGCGTTCACCTGGACGCCAGAACCACAGTCCGAAGGTTCTCCAGTTCAGTTCATTGATGAATCCACCTCATCGCCAGATGCGATAGTTTTCTGGGAATGGGATTTTGGTGATGGCGACACAAGCAATGAACAGAACCCCGAACATACCTATGCCGACAATGGAAGTTATACCGTTACTCTGACGGTTACAGATGATGATGGGTCAACCGACAGTCTCTCAAATAATGTGACGGTCAATAACGTTGCTCCAACAGCGGAAGCAGGAGAAGACCAGACTATTACAGCGGGTGGTTTCACAACCTTCAATGGAACCTTCTCCGACCCGGGCTGGCTTGATACACATACAGCCTTATGGGATTACGGCGATGGAAGTTCCGAAAAAGTGCCTAATGCCACAGCCCCAGCCTCGGGCAGCCATTCCTACTTCAAGGCAGGTACTTACACAGTCACCCTGACAATCACAGACGATGACGGTGCTGAAACCTCCGATACGCTCACATTGACCGTCGAATCAATCGCCGCAACAATTGATTTTGACCCAGACACGCTCAATAAAAAGAGCGGAGGAAAATGGGTCACAGTATACATCGAACTTCCAGATGGTTATGATGTCAACAACATTGATGGTTCGACAGTGCTTCTCAATGGTGTTGTTCTTCTCAATGGTGTTGTTCCAGCCTATCTTGGAAAAGAAGGTTGGGCAAAACCAGAAGGCAGTGAATCAAACATCATTGACCACGATGGCGATGGAATACTTGAGCGTATGGTGAAATTCGATAGGAACGCAGTTGAAGACATCCTTTCCGCTGGCAATGAAGTTGAGGTGACTGTCAAAGGCGGAGTCGAATATGACAACAGTCACGACACTGCCCTGTCTGACTTCGGAGGTAAAGATACAATCAAAGTAATAGATAAAGGCAAAGGGAAAGCTGCGCCAGCTTTGGCAAAGGGAGTTACCTTCGCTGCTCTTTCCGCTTATCCGCAACCGTGTAACCCTGAAACCTGGATTCCTTACACACTGGCAAAGGATGTGAAAGTGACCATTACGATTTACTCAAGCTCTGGTTATCTAGTCCGTGCCTTGAATCTTGGTCGTCAGGAAGCAGGCGCTTACATAAGCAGAAATAATGCAGTCTACTGGGATGGCAGAAACAATGTTGGTGAGACAGTCTCCAGCGGCGTCTACTTCTATAGGCTAAAAGCTGGCGATTTCACCGCTACGAGGAAGTTAGTGGTGCTGAGATAAGCCATTCCAGCCTGGCTCCTTCACAGCCCACCCTAAAATACTCCTTGTCAAATAGTTGGCGTTACAAAAGGCTATTCGACCGGTTTGGAAGTCCTGATTTCATCAGGACTTCCCTACCATATCTATAGCATTCAAAAGGAGAACCTTTTGAAACGATTACCAAACGGCTCATAGCTTTTTTCTTTGAGTTCGACATAAGGGCGGTTTTTCGGAAAGCTAAGATGGCCTCCAGGGTTCTGGTGCCTTATATTCCGCATCGGTGACAACTTCAACCACAACTGGTACATTAGCCGCGAGGGCCCTCTCCAGGGCTTCGGGTATCTCTTCAGGACGCTCTACCCTAATCCCAAGGCACCCCATTTCCCCTGCTATCCTGGCGAAGTTGACCTCGCAAAACTTATACAATTCGTCTTTGTTTGGCCTATCTCCGTATGCAGTATCTATATCCTTCGCACACTGGCTCAAAGAGTAGTTATTGTTCACTACAATCACTGTTTTTATCCCACACCTGACGGCAGTTTCAAGCTCACTCAGGTGGTACCAGAATCCTCCGTCTCCAGTGAAACACACAACAGGTTTGTCGGGTGCGGCGCACTTTGCCCCAAGAGACGCCGGCAACGCCCAACCTAAGGAACCGGCTGCGCGAATATACCTCTGTTCGGGATGAGCCAACTCAATCATAGTACCTGTCCAGATGCCCGAATAGCCTGTGTCTGCCACTAAAATAGCGTCAGACGGAAGTGCCTCAGACAGTTCTTTGCACAACCTCCCAGGATGTATGGGGACAGCATCGGAATTCAGCAACGGTTGCGCCCCTTTTCGCCAATCCTTTACGAGTTCCTGCGCATGTTTAGCCCACTGTTCCTTTTTAGCGTCCGGGTTAATTATTTCTACAAGTTGGCGGACAGTTACCTTGGCGTCCCCCATCAGTGCCACAGTGTTGGGATAGCTTCTCCCCAGTTCCGATGGGGCAATATTGACCTGAATTACCGGTGTTCCCGCCCTCGGCACCGTCCAACCGTTTGTAACTTGGTCGCCAGTATTACTCCCAATAAACAGTACCAAATCTGCCTCCGAAACTATCCGGTTGGCGCACCAACGAGAATAAGAACCGACTACGCCTAAACTAAGGGAGTGATGCTCCGAAATAGTTCCTTTCCCGTTGAGTGAGGTGGCCGTGGGTATTGACAACATTTCAGCAAGTTCCACGATTTCAGGTGAGGACTCAGAAGCCATTGCCCCTCCACCTGCAACAATCACCGGGCGTTCGGCATCCTCTAAAACTCTGGCAGCCTCCTGTACCCGCTCGTCTTCGGGCTCTATCCGGTTTGACGGGTAATGGGTAAAAGACTCTTCAATTACCACTTCGAGATGTGCCTTGCCAAAATCAATTACTTGTCCAAGATGCCCCATCACTTCCAGATGCACAGGACGGGGCGCTCCCGAAGTCGCCTCGCGGAAAGCCTGACGGAGCAGATAGGGCAGTTGTTCCATTGTGTCCACGTTCACATTGTATTTGGTTACCGGTTCAAACAGAGAATAGTGCTGGATTTCCTGGTAAGCGTTCCGATACTGCGCGAGCGGATGTTTCCGTCCCGTCATTGCTATTACCGGTGAAAGAGCGAGGTAGGCATCCTGAAGCCCTGCCGCCAAATTAGCTGCGCCGACCGATTGGGCAAAGCAAATTCCCGGTCTGCGGCTCACTCTGGCATAACCGTCCGCCATGTAAGCCGCCGCCTTTTCTGAGTGAGTCAACACCCGGCGGATGCCCAAAGTCTCCATTTCCATAAGAGTTTGCCTCAAAATGGCTTCAACAAAAAACACATGCGTTACTCCATAGCCTTTGAACGTTTCGGCGATGAATCTGCCTCCAGTCATCTTTGTCGCTCCCTTCTTGTGCAAATACTTTGTCTCAAAATCTTTCTTCATAATATCCCCCAAAATATTGAAGATTGTTTGTTTTTCAATAGTCAGTACTCCGCAAATGCTCCCGTTGGATTGCCAAATCCAACGGAATAATCGGGATTTGCCAATCCCGATTGAGCGTGTTTGAGGACTACTGATAGTAAATCTTCATTCTTCAATAGTCAATTTATCGCCCTGTCGAGCGAATTTCAACGTGGTCAAGTCCTTCAGCCAATGGCAAGGGAACCTGAGTTCCCGTCTTGTGAGAAATGTGCATAGCGGTAATGACTTCCAGCGCTTTCAGTCCGTCACGTCCGGTCGATATGCTTTCCCTATCCTCCAGTAAACAGTCGATGCTTTCACGCGTCGCGCTGTAGAAATAGTCGTCAAGCATGAAAATCGAAGGCATGTCGGGGATAGGCTTGAAGTCGTGGCGCGTTCCATAGCCTTCGTTTGCCTCAACTAAAGCCCCATATTCCCAGATTCCGCGCCGTTCACAAAAATGGATTTGCCCGGCAGTGCCAGCGATTATGGTGTCACTGAGGGACTCTCTGCGCGTAGCTACGCAGTTGATGAAGATAACAACCCCACCATCACAGACGATAAGCCCCGCACCTCCCGGGTCAACAACCGGCTCGTCATTGAGAAAACCCGAAACCAACCTTGGTTCAGCCAACATGAAGTAAAAGGCATAGTCCACTGTGTGGGTGCCGTTATGTAGCAAGGGACGAGCGCCAGAGTAAGTGATTGTTCTCACTTCTCCTACTGCCCCGTCTTCGACCATTTTCCTTAGCTTTCGGTAGTGGGGCAGGAAGCGACGTGTGTGGTCAACTATCAGCCGGCAACCGTTGCGCTCACAGGCTTCGACCATTTTGCGCCCCCACTCGACGCTGATGGCTAACGGCTTCTCCACCATAATGACTTTGATGTTTGCTTCTGCTGCTGCGATAACCGGCTGGTGGTGATTGAAATTATCGGTAGTCACACTTACAACATCAAGATTGGCTTTTTCGCACATCGCTTCCACGCTGCTATAGCGGTGTTCTGGGGCGATGTCCCATTCTTGACCGAACTGTTGTAAACGCTCGGCATTTATATCGGCGACAGCCACAAGGTCAACTTCCTCGCAACGCTGATAACCGCCGGCGTGGGAGTTGGCTCTTCGCCCGAGCCCTCCAACTCCCCCTGCGCCGACGATACCGACTCTGATTTTTGGTTTTGACATTGACAGGTTCCTCCTCAGTTAAGTCGCAACTGTTAAGTTTTGGCAATAATTGCCTTCTGCTTGGACTTTATCGTACCAAAAATCAGTGCTTCTGTCAAGCACTTTTTCAGCTTATGTTGCTCTCAAATTTACGTTCCTTCCCTCCAAGAAGCCAGATATTTTTGTTGCTTTTCTGTGAGCGTGTCGATATGTACGTCCATTGCCATCAGTTTCAGTCGGGCTATCTTTTCGTCAATCTCTTCTGGGACTGCGTAGACGCGTTTTTCAAGTTCGCTGTGATGTTTGGCGATAAATTCTACGGACAACGCTTGATTTGCAAAACTCAAATCCATGACAGAAGCAGGATGCCCTTCCGCCGCGCTCAGGTTTACAAGACGCCCATCTGCTAACAGATTGAGACAGCGTCCATCCGCCAGCGTAAATTGGTCAACATAACTTCGTACTCGGCGTCGTTTTTGCGCCATATCGAAGAGCGCGCTCAAATCAATTTCAATATCAAAATGTCCAGCATTGGCGAGAATTGCACCATCTTTCATGATGTTGAAGTGTTCACCGCGAATGACATCACAATTGCCAGTAGCAGTTACAAAAATATCTCCGGTTGAAGCGGCTTCTTCCATCGGCATCACGCGATAACCTTCAAGGCTCGCTTCTAAGGCTCGAAGCGAGTCTACTTCCGTAACTATTACGTTTGCGCCCAGCCCCTTAGCGCGAGCGGCGATGCCACGTCCACACCAACCATAGCCACATACCACAAAGTTTGCGCCTGCCAATAGTACGTTGGTAGCTCTGATGATGCCGTCCACAGCACTCTGCCCTGTGCCGTATCTGTTATCGAAGAGGTGTTTTGTCATGGCATCGTTTACGGCGATGATAGGGTAAGCCAGTACATTTTCTTCCTCCATGCTTTTGAGGCGGTTCACTCCGGTGGTAGTCTCTTCCGTACCTCCAAGGACACGTTCAACCTGCCTCCGAACTGTTTCTTCGTGAACCGACTCACTGTGTAGCATGGATACCAAATCCGCGCCATCATCCATTGTGATGTCCGGTTGTATATCCAAGACGGCTTGCAGATGCGCGTAGTACGTTTTGTTGTCCTCACCCTTTTGAGCAAATACGGCGATGTCCTCATCAACGACAAGAGATGCCGCAACGTCGTCTTGGGTTGAGAGCGGATTGGAAGCGCACAGTGCTATTTCCGCCCCTCCTGCTTTCAATGTGCGCATCAAGTTCGCAGTCTCCGCGGTTACATGCAAACAAGCGCCAACGCGAAGTCCATTTAACGGTTTCTCTTCAGCAAAACGTTGAGCTATCAGATTTAACACGGGCATTTGTTTCCCTGCCCACTCAATGTGTGCTGCGCCTTCATCGGCTAATTTTCTATCCTTGATTTCGTAGTTCATTGTAGTACCTTGTCAATACCCAAATGATGGGTAGCAGCTACCCTATGTGGTCGCCATAAGGCAGACACATTGGTCTGCCGCTACAATTACCTCTCAATTCATGATTGACAAGGTAGTAGCCTCCATCTTATGTTACTCATCGAACCTTTCAGATAATTGACGTTTCAATTTTTGTCGAGCGTCAAACAACCGACGCTTGACAGTGCCTTTCGGTACGTCCAAAAACTTTGCAATCTCCTTCACAGAATAGCCCTGAAGATAGTAAAGCTCTATTGCCTCACGATGTACCTGGGACAAACTCGCAATTAGCGTATGTACGACTTCACGCAGTTCTTTAGTCGTCACCGCTTCCCACACATCCTGTTCTTCAGTCAGGCTACTTTGTTCAACAATAGCTTGCAGACATTTAGTTTCTTTCGCCTTCTGCGACTTTCTACGCGTCGCTTTACGAGCGGCAATGGTACATAACCATGCGCAGAACTTTTCGGGGTAAATCAAAGTAGAAATGTTCTCGTAAGCTGTCAGGAGAGCGTCTTGAGCGATATCTTCAGCGTCATGATGGTTGCCCACTCGTATGTACGCAGCCGCATAAGCAGCAGTGCGATAGCGACATACTAATTCTGTAAAAGCAGCCCTATTCCCTTTCTGGGCTTCCTTTACTAACTGTATTTCGTCAGCGTTTTTCATCTCCATTTTGGGGGGACAAACCAAAGGAATTGAAGATTGTAAGGCTAAACAATAGTCAATCTTCAAACGGGAGCGCAAAACATGCGCTCCCGGTCAATCTTCAATCTCTCTGTCACCAGTCACAGTCTCAATGCAAATACACTGTTTACAACATTAACTTTATTTTTGAAAATTACCTGATATAGTTGGGAAATATTCTCCCTTAGCATCTTTTCTGTTTTTTAGTTGAGTAAAAAGGGCTGATTTTGTGAAATCGGAGAGGTGGCTTATTTGAGCGTCTCTTTATAAGATGTGCAAGTTTTGACGAAAAGGTTCGGTGGGAAATTCATTTTTTTGTACTTTCGAAAATAAAAATTTTTTACCCTGATGAGTAAAGAGTAATGAGTAAAATTATTACTTTTTTACTCATTACTCTTTGTATATCAAACAATATTTAAAATCTTATCGTTGCTGGTTGCGCAGTGCGGATAGAAGGGCTATGGGCGAAAGGAAATACAAATATATATTCTTTGTAGCGTCCCGTTGGGTTATTTTTTAAGTCAGGAGCTTTATGCAGCGGAATTACCACTGTCAGGCTCGTTGGGTAAGACTTAAGCCGATAAAATGGCAGATAACCCTCAACTTTTTGTTTTGGTTTGATTATGCCCCTTGGCGCAGCCATCTCCAAAAGGATTTCCTTTGCTTTTTTCATTCCGTTGTCAATGTCAATGGTTCTACCTTTTTTATGAAGCAGTCGTTTCTCCAGCGCCCTATAATCCAGCATTGGATATTCATCTTTTCTATTATCTATAAGCCTAAAAGACGTTAGCTTAAATTCTACAGGTGTCTCGCCCTGATTGTCTATAGTAATATAATACACATCAACCTTCTCGCCTTGATGCCAGGCTGCTTCATCGTAAAAAGGCGATGTCATATTGCCGCGATTGAATTTCTTGTCCAAATCGTACTTACGCCAGGCTTGGGCGGTAACGACGATTTTAGCTTTTTCGATTTCGATGAGTGAAGGCTTTTCCTTCATGCGAAACACAATCTTTTCCCACTCTTCTTCATCGTAATCTATTGGTCTTTCCTTCTTGACAGTGAATACTTTATCCCCATTGCGAACTTCATCGTTGACTTTGATGCTCACCGATTGCCCTGCTTCAGCGATTTCGACAGATTCTTGTCCCACTTGTATCGCTTCGACGATTTGAGTTAGGTCAATTTTTTTACTTGCGATGCGGATCTCATTCTTGACGCGTAACTCGCCGGTGAGTTCAATTGTCGCAGTTTTTGTATCGCCTGAGTAGTTGAGCACTTTTCCCACTTCCGTTTCTATTACGGGTGGAAAGACAGGTGCTTTATGTTTTAGTCCTGTCCCCTTGGACATGGGGAGAAAGGAACATGAATACACACTGAGTAAGAAGATAACGCTCAACGATAATAAAATGTAAACTTGGTATTTAAACTTATACAACATTGTTAAACCTCCTGTTAATTTTTCTCAAACTACGGGAAAATGGTTACATATTATCAGTATAACATAAGTGAGCGTTTTATTCAAGAAAAAAATAGACTAATCTTTGAGATTTTTCGCTGTTGACATGAAGTAGCAAAAGTGGTAAAATTGATAACAGCCCGGTTATTATTGCCAGAACGACGAAACGTTTAAGTTCAAAGGAGGTACGTCAAGATGTACAGTTGTATGGTAAGGATAATAGCAGCGTTATTATCGTCAATGGTGTGTATGAGCATCAGCCAGGCTTTTGCGAATGATGAGGATATGGAAGTCTTATGGAGGATAAACTGCTACTGCCGAAACTTCGCCGTTTGCAGCAACAGCCTCTTGCAGAGATTATCCCAACGTCCGAAAAACCTCTCACGATGAAAAACCCACTTCCCCGTTTGTTTTTAACTCTACAACTACACGAAATGCAGTATATTCAGCCGGAGGAGATTTCCGCACATGCCGCTGCCTCCGAATTCCCGGGCACTGTGTTAGCGGATGCAAAAAAGGTCAAACAGAAAATCAAGATAGACACAAGCGTTCCAGGCTGGCATAGTACAGGGCTATACGCCGTAGCAGGTGAACTCATCACAGTTGTTGTGCCCCAGGTCAGGTAGCAGTCGGAAAGAATCTGAGGGTTCGCATCGGTGCCCACAGCGACAGACTTTGGGATAAACCCTCGTGGCGTCGTTGCCCTGACATTTGTAGCATACGTCCAATAGACACATCCCAAGTTCACGCGGTCAACGCGTTCGGTGGACTCATCTATATTGTAGTTCCCCGCAAATGTAGGTTGGGAAAAATTACCGTCGAACTCAACGGTGCCATCGAAGCGCCTTACTATGTCCTTAACGAAACTACCCTGACGGAGTGGTGCGAGAAAATCCGCCACCGTCCTGCTCCCTGGGCAGAACTTGCAACGGATAAGGTTATCCTGACAGTCCCGTCCAAGGTGGTGCGGACACTTGACGCCCCGGATACGCTCATGAAGTTCTGGAACAGCGTTCTGGACGCCTGTGCCGAGTTCGCAGCCATGCCGCTTGAGCGCAAACGCCCCGAACGCTATGTGACAGATGTGCAGATTAGCGCAGGCTACATGCACGCTGGATACCCCATCATGACTCATCTTGATGTCGCAGAAGTTTTGGTAGATGCAAACCGCCTGAAATCCAAAGGAGATTGGGGGCTTTTCCACGAACTGGGACATAACCATCAGGCCCGAGACTGGACGTTTAGAGGAACGACAGAAGTTACCGTCAATCTGTTCACGCTCTACGTCTTCGACAAGGTTTGCGGACAGTTGCCGAGAACCCTACGCAACTTCTCCGAGGAGGGTAGGGCGAAAACGTTTAAGAAATACTTTGAGGGCGGTACAAATTTCGCGGAATGGAAACGCAAGCCGTTTCTCGCACTACTGATGTATATTCAACTTCAGGAGGCGTTCGGTTGGGACGCTTTCAAACGCGTGTTCGCCGAGTATCGGAGCCTGTCACCCGCAGAACGCCCCAAGAGCGACGACGATAAAAAAGACCAATGGATGATTCGTTTTTCGCGCACTGTCGGACACAATCTCGGTCAATTTTTCCAAACTTGGGGTGTGCCGACGTCCGAGGAGGCGAGGCAGTCCATCGCTGAACTGCCTTTATGGATGCCCGAGGATTTTCCGCCAAAGTGATAGGGAAAAACAGAATCGAACCCAAATCAGAATGCCCACCAAAATGGTGAGACAAGTCACTATCCATCCCACCTGAAAACTGAATGGTGAGTAATAGAATTCGATAATTTTGTCCTCTGGTGAGATTTTCACCGCTAAACGGGAATTGAGGGGCTGAACTTCATTTTTGCTATTTCCTTTGGCCTTCCAGCCGGGATAGTAATTTTGATTGAGTACCAAATATCCTTCTCCGTTTGCGTGGACGCTCACCACCACTCGATTTGGCGACCAAACGTCAATGGAGAGTTCCCCCGATGTCCCCTCAAAGAACGCCTCCCCTTTGTAACTGGCAGAATCTTTCGGGATGGCGTTGCGAGGGACATTGGCGGATTCATAACCCTGTATTACGCTCACATTGGAGAGAAACGCCGGATACAACCCGCTCCATGAACTGTAAATCCTATTGGACTTCTGAGTAACAACGCCATTTGCATCGTAATCCTTCCCTTTCGATATTTGGGAGAAATGCGCTTGTCTTTCGACGGGAAGCGGTGGAATCGGAAAAGCATCCTTCCAAATTGGCAAATTGACCCACATCAAGTCTATCAAAAGGACGATAGGAATTATGGCTCTTAGCAACTGCGGGAGTGTTCGGTTTTTAACTTTTTGGTCGAGGATACTTAAAAACGCCTGAAATCCGAACCCAACAAACAACGCCATTGCCAACATGAATACGATGCGAAACCGTTGTGCCACTCGCATCGAATTGTAGACTGGCAGAGCGTGGAGGAATTTCCACAAGCTGAGTGGGATGCGATTTCCAAACCCCAGCCACAGGAAAATGAGAAAACAGCACGCCAACCGCCACCAACGCTTCCAATATATCACGATGCCCAACAGGAAAAGTAAAAGCGGGATGAAACCGATGTACATACCGTTTTCGTCCATCGCATAGCTCCTGCCGTCCCACAATCCTTCTTTGGATGGGTATTTTCCGACAGCCGCCAGCGATTGGTCTCGACTGAAGAGGCTGTATACCAGCATCTTCACGCTATATCCAGAGTAGTCGTTGATGTGACGAGGGTGTTCGTGCAAAAAAGCAAACGATGGAAAAAATTTAATCGCGCCCAAGCAGATGGTGAAAACGAGAAGAATACCGAATAACTTAGCCACCTTAACGATACCATGCTGACGGAGACTTAGTAGTGAAAATAGGGCAAAGAACAACATCGTGACGCTCAAGGGATACGCTCCGCCCCCAAAATACATCAACACCAAAAACACCCCGCTCAACAACGTAAATTTCCACTGCTCAAACCCCTTCAAGTAGCAGAGAAACGCCCACGGCAAATATACCACCGATAAAAACCACGTCATCCCCACCGTAAGATTTAAAACGTACATGCTGTTGAGCATGTAGACGCAGGCGGGCAAAGCAGCCGTCAACTTATCCATTTTGTAGTGCCGCGCCAGCAAATACATGCCCAGCAAGCCGATGATGAGATGCAGAAAGATATCCAGCTTAATTCCTTTGACAGTGCCAAAAAGCAGAATCAGCAGAAACGACGGAGATAGAAACCTCGACTGCGGATTCGCCAGCATTACAGTGCCTCCGCAGTAGTAGGGATTCCAGAGCGGAAATTGGTGATATTCAATCAGCGTTCGTCTGGGCACAGCGTGATAGAAAAGATGTTGGTCCCAATCCTGGACGCCCCAATAAGAAAAATTCTTGAATATCGGTAAAGTAAAAATCAGCGCGATTAACGCTGAAAGAATTAACGGAATGAAGATATTGCGTTGATTGAATTCCATTTGATGTGATGACTGAACCTCTGCACGCCTGAAGTCGGCAGGTTCAGAATTATGAATTATGAATTATAAATTTAAAGACAATTATGAATTCTGGAATTATGAATTGGGCAATTCATCTCCACGCTTGAAAGCGGGAGCTTTCTTGCCTTTTTTTCATTCATCATTTAGCATTCATAATTTATAATTTTCCTTTGTAAAGAGTAAAAAGTAAAATTATTCTTTACCTCATTAATATGTCAAGTTTAATGTACGTTATTTTTATTGTACGATAAAATTGACGTATTATCGACAGTTCAAGCGATTGGATAATCGCAAACCTCGCGCCATGCGTTGACCATTTTTTGCACGCTATCCCATGACGTGTCAGGGAAGAGAGCGTCAACAGGCGAGAGGATGAAACCACCGTCGGGTGCAAGAGTCTGGATCGCAGAATGCACCGCCTCTCGAATCTCGTCGGGTGTCCCACGCCCCAGAGTGATGCCGCTATTGACGCCCCCAGCTATGGCGAAAGCACCGTCAACTCGCTGTTTCAGCACATCCATATCAACATCGTCCTGCACCGGGTCAACGAAATACAGCACATCAATGTTCGCCTCTTTGAGTTCATCAAGCAGAGACATAAGCCCTGTTGTCATCACATAGGCGAAGAGCGCGCCGGCTTGGTGTGCCATAGTTACTAACTCCTTCAGGTGCGGCAGAACAAAACGCCGAAAAAGCGCAGGCGACCAAAAATCCGTGGAACTGTACCAGCCCCGTTGAACCACCATATCCACGCCACCGATGGACAACATCATCTCAGTCCGGAGCTTGTCGAAATCGCACATTACGTCCACAAGCTCAAGGAATGCGGAAGGATTTTCCATCGCCATGATGACGGCACCCTCTGCGCCACAAAGCCACACGATACCGTCCATCCCAAAAGCGCTCCAGCCCTGCACAAGGACACCCCGTTTTTCGGCAAACTCCCTCACTTTAGCCATGCGTTCCTTGAAGGCAGTTGTTTGTTCCTTTGTCGGCTCACACAGTAGGTAGCGTAGTTTTTTAATATCAGCAGGACTGGATACGGCGTATTCTACGCCGCGGGGGATGTTGAAGTCCTCAAAGAGTTCAGGCTGCTCCGGCTGTATTACCCATCCGGTGCCCTGGTTTTCCTCCGTTTCTCGCACAACGTGTTTGAGTACGCCCGCCGGCGTTTCGTATTCTCGGCACAGAAGATTATACGGTTCCGAAGACGTAGGCGGTTCTTTCCAGTCTCGAACTTTTACGTCAGGATGAACGCTCCAGGGAGCCGAAACTTCCAGCACATCATCAAGTCCCATAGAAAGCCACCTGTCAACACGCAAAAAATCCTGTTCGACATCCCACAGTTGCGGCAAAGTATGGATGTGTTCCAAACGCATTGTATACCAGTGAT
This sequence comes from uncultured bacterium, assembly GCA_964601015.1. Taxonomy (GTDB): domain Bacteria; phylum Poribacteria; class WGA-4E; order DTYX01; family CAZRLY01; genus CAZRLY01. The sequence goes on along the minus strand of CAZRLY010000174.1, from coordinate 333 downwards.
TAACCTCTTTTCCCCTTCGCGTCCAACGGAGATGTTTCGGGGCGGTGAAGCCAAAAACCCAGCAGTAAAGCGGCACTCGGTCAGGCTCCTCCCCTTTGATAGTAGTCAGCAAACGTGTTTTTGACCTCATAATTCCCTCCAATACGAGACTTTGCCAGAAATGATGAGTAGTGAATGGTAGAGTAGCGACTTCTTACTCTTTACTCTTTACTCATTACTTTTGCGGAGTCTTTTTCCGTTCGTTTAATGTATCACTCTTTTTGGGAAACATTTGATGTCTATACTTTCGCATTTTTCGTAGTCTGATTTTAACAAAACGATAAATCTAATAAC
>CAZRLY010000173.1:0-13247 GCA_964601015.1 uncultured bacterium | reverse complement strand
CGCATTCATCCCCTTCTGATTGAAACAATCAGAAGGGGACTTCTGCGACGGGAGTGAAATGGTTGATAGGCGGTGTGCCGGCTTTTTGGGAGCAGAGGGAAAATCTCATTTGAAACTACAAATGGCATAAATTGCTAAGGAGGCATAAAAAATGTTTAATAAAACTTTTTACCCATTGATATTTCTTGCAACGTGTTGTTTCTGCGCGAATTCGGCTCTTGCTGAAGAACTGCCCAAGCTGGACATGAAATCAACAAGCGTTGCTCTTTTCAAAAACGGATTGGGTTTTTTCGTTCGCGAAGGTAAGATAGCCGGAACGAGTAGTTGGGAAGGTGGGGTACCCGAAATGAATGAGTGGATTGTAATTGATGAGGTGCCAATTCCCGTCCTGGGAACGTTCTGGATAACGGGGGAAGGCACCGGTTTAACAATCAAAGAATCAATAGTTGAGAAAGTAGAATCTATAAAGCAACTCGACGCCATCAGCATCGAGGAACTTCTGGCAGCAAACTTCGGCAGAGTGGTCGAACTTACAGCCCAAATCGGCAACGAAGCCCTAAGTTTTAAGGGGAAGATTATTTATGTACCCGAGGACAGAAAAAAAGATGACTATTTTGACCAGCGCCGTGGGAACCATCTCCCACCCATTGAACGAGCATCGTGCGTAATGCTCGAAACGGAGAATGGTACTATTGTTGTAAATAAGGGAAGCATCATACATCTCGAACTTCCCAGAGGTGCAAACTATCGTAAGATTTTCAAAAAAGAGGAAAAAGCCAGGCTGAAGATGAATATTCAGTATACTGATGATGCCAAAGTAAAAAAAATAAAGGTTACCTATCTACAAAAGGGCATAGCCTGGTCGCCCAGTTACGTCGTTGATATAAGTCAACCTGAAAAGGCGAAAATCAGAATGAAAGCCCTGATAATCAACGACATTGAGGATATTGAAAACTGCACGGTGAGTTTTGTGACGGGTTTCCCGCATTTCCTATTCTCAGACGTTTTATCGCCCATCGGCATGCAGGAAGATTTGACGAGTTTCATTCAATCGTTGAGCGAAGACAGGAGCCGCTCTCGACGCGATAGCGTTGTCGCGCAACAGATGGTACTATCCAACATCGCTGCCCCTGCGCCGTCGGTAGCGGAATACAGCGCGGATGAATTAGCAGGCAAATTTCAAGAAGACCTATTCTTCTACGAAAAAGAGGGCGTCACACTGAAAAAGGGCGAACGCGCCTATTATGAACTGCTCAGTGATGAGGTAAAATACGAACACGTCTATGAGTGGGATATAAAGGATACCATACAAAGCGACAGGTATGTATACGAACGCCGCGACAGAGAAGAAGCAAAGGATTGGGAACAGGTGTGGCATTCTATCAAACTTCACAACTCGACCAAACTGCCCTGGACTACCGCGCCAGCCTCCACTATACAAGGCGATAATATTCTTGGTGCTGATATTTTGTATTATACGTCCATCGGCGGAGACTCAAATTTGAAAATCACACGGACGACGGAAGTAAAAGCCGATAGCCGTGAATACGAAGTTGATAGAAAACACAATGCCGAACGTTTTTACGGCGACAGCTACGATTTGGTTACAATACGGGGAGAGCTAAAAGTCGTCAGTTTCAAGGATGAAAGTATCGTAATGGACATCACAAAACACGTTACGGGAAAGGTATCTGAACAAACCCACGATGGCAAGCTGGAACTGGTAGCTGAAGGAATCAAGGCTGTCAACGAACATTCTGTAATCAAATGGAATATCCCCATTGAAAAGAAGGGGAAAGCAGATATTCGATACCAGTATTCGGTTTATTTGAGGCGGTGAATTTTTGTGTAGGTCAATTTTCCAAAATCGACATCAAATATCGAAGTCGAAATCTGAAAAGCCGCTTCGCTACGGGAATTTTGACCTACAAACTTCGGCAGGAATTATAAAAATCAACATGATGGAGGAAATGTCATGAAAGCTTTGTTTTTTCTTACTATTTCGATGTTATTAGCCATCAATGTCATTACGCCGGGTGCGCTGGCGCAGAATCAGGTGTTAAATCTTGACGGGGACGGGGATTATGTAATAGTTCCAGATAGCCCCAGCCTGAATCCAAGTTCTGCTTTGACATTAGAAGCGTGGATTAAACCGAATGATTTGACCGGTGAATTCATTGCGAAGGATGAAGGCTCTCAAAGAGACTATATTTTGGAGGTAATCGGTAGGAAGTTGAGATTTGTGGTCTGGACACCTGGGGAAATATTTGATGCTCCTGGGGTAGTCCTTGATGAATGGCAGCATGTCGCTGGTGTCTGGGACGGTGTGGAAATGCGGGCATATATAGATGGAGTGCAAGTCGGCTCTCGTGCGCACAGCGGAGAGTTAATTGACACCGATGCGGTACTGTATATAGGACAGAAAGGCTGTTTCTACAACGGGTTTATCGACGAAGTCCGCATCTGGAATATTGCGCGAACCCAGGAGGAACTCCAGACCGCGATGAACACAACGCTTCAAGGTAATGAAAAAGGCTTGGCCGGTTACTGGAACTTCGACGACGGCACAGCAAATGATTTTTCTAAAAATGGCAATGATGGCAAACTATACGGGGACGCACAGATTGTGGAAGAAAGACTCCCAGATGAATTCATCTACAAGGGAGTCGGTGTCGTCGTTCTTGAGGACAAAATTGCCAAACCTGGGGAGCAATTTACAGTGAACATCCTCGGCCGTTTCGCTGAACCCCTTCACAGTTTCGCTTTTGACCTCACCTTCGCCCCATCTGTTATTCAGGCAATAAGTGTCAAAGAGGGTTCCTTCCTAAGTCGTGATGGTGAAAAGAGCGCTTCGCCCCTTCGGGCATACGCCACCTCGTGGCAAACACCGACTATAGACAACAAAAATGGTGTCATTAGCAATATTCGCTGTAGTAGAACTGGAGGGGAGGGCGTTGGAGAAAAGGGCGTTCTGGCAATTTTGACTTTTGAAGCCATGAAGATGGGTAACACGGATTTAACCCTCAAAAATCTCCATCTTTTGTCGTCAACGGGAGAGGAAATTACTTCATGGGCTAAACAAGGGAAAGTCGATGTGTATATATACGGAAGTATTTCCGGCGTGGTGTTAGATGAGGCTAACAACAGGCCAATTAAGGACGCTAAAGTGGAAGTGTTGAAGGATAAATTTAGTCTGTCTGTATATTCAGTGGACGACGGAAAATATACCATCAAAAACGTCTCCGTAGGCAGCTTTGACGTGACTGTTTACAGGGACAGATATCTGCCGCAAATGGTCAAAAACGTTCAGGTGAAGGAGGGGGAAACGACGTCAAACGTCAAATTTATGATGACGCTAATTCGACCAATAAAGATGGGCGACAAAGCACGTAACTTCACATTAACTTCCGCCGACAGCAAAACGATAAACCTAACTGACTTCAAAGACAAAATTGTCGTAATAGGAGTTGGCAATCCCTATACCTGAGGCGGTTCAGAATGCCGTGCGCATTTTGCGCACCTGGAACGTATACACCAGCATTACAAAGATATGGGTGTAAAAGTATTAGCCGTTATTTCTGAAGCAAGCAGGGAAAAAATATCTGGTTTCAGGGACAGGTTTGAAACATCATATCTCGTCTTAGCTGACCCAAAAGATACTGTAAAAAAGCTCTATGAATTTAGAAATGACCCGACAACGATAATTGTGGACAGGGAAGGGATTGTGCGTTATGTCGGGGGATTTATAACTTGGACTGAGATGGCAAAACAGGTCGAAACCATCAGCGCATCAGAAGAGGGCATACTAACGGAACCCGATTTGTCCACCGTCCAGTTAGCTGCTAAATCGCTTGAAAGTGAAAAAAGGTATCTTCGCTGGAAGGCTACCAAGGCTTTGGGGGAAATGGGAGACGCGAGCATTGTGCCAGATTTACTCAAGGCGCTGGATGATTCTGACCGGTACGTTCGTCTGCATGTCATGCAAGCCCTGGGAAAGATAGGTGACAAGCGGGCGGTTGAACCATTGATTGAAGTTATCAAAGTGAGCGATGATGAAGGCGCAAGGGAGATTGCCATACGAGCATTGGGACAGATAGAAGATAAGTCAGCCCTTCCAACGCTGCTGGAGGCAATGAGTGACAAATCCAAATTAATTCGCCAGTCAGTTGTTATGGCTCTTGGAAACATGAAGGACGAGAGAGCCGTATTGAAGCTCATCCCGCTGATATACCGCAGTGAATTCGAGGAGGAAGCTATCAATTCTTTAGCGGATATTGGTGAAGTAGCCCTTCCTTTCATTATGAAGTTGTTGGAGGGAAGGGCTAAGAAATATTATGAAACTGCATCTGAAGTTCTAATCCGAATGGTGGAAAGTAGCGGGCCGGAGCCTGTCGCCAAGGCTCTAAATCAGGAAAGACGAATCGCTCGCATCCGAAGAAATGCACCAAAAGAACTGGCGCGCATACAGATACAATTAGGACGCGGCTACAGAGAACGCAGGATGTATGATGAGGCAATATCAACTCTGAAGCAAGTTTCTATTCCCAAAGATTATTATGAAGGTCAAATGCGTCGCCACGATGAGTTAATGAGATGTTATCGGGAATCAAGAAGACGACCAAGATAAAATCGCAGCCGAACTCGCAAGAGTTCGGCTGCTAAGGAAGGATATTTCATCATGAAATTAACATTTTTTTTCTTTACTATTCTTTTTGTTGTTCTGGCGTATCGCACCCCTGTATTCGCAATGGGTGGTGACCATCCGCCTGGGCCAGTCCACGCCCAAGATGGATGGCCTGAGGGACTGGTGGAATTGTTGAACCGTGAGGAGCGCGTAAATGGAGTTTGGGTCAACGCAAATGATTTCTTCTACTTCGCAGGCGATACCGAGGCTTTCAATGAATGCCTCGAACAATATTCGGGCTTGAAAAACACTCCGCTCAGACTTGTTCTTCATCCCGGAGTGGGGATGACTGGTTCGCTGGGAGATGAAGGGAATATCCCCTTTGAATGGGAAGTTAGAGTGATGCGATGGCATGAAGACGCATCTGAAGTACCGACTCTCGTCACCATGGAACTCTGGCTTGGCGGGTTGGTTCAGTTGGATAAAATCAAAGTCCCACTTAATGTCAAGGTGAAATCTGGAGGCGAAATCGCTAAATTTATCGCCGAACACAAGGCAAAGCGCAAAAAGGAAATACCACCCTTAGCTGTCCGTTGCAATGCCGTGAAATGGGAAATTCCCGCCGGTTCCAGCGATTCGTATCCCGCAGCACTGAGGGAGATTCAAAAAGAACTGATTTCGTCAGGGCGGGAAGCGTTGACGGAAATTGAAGCATCCCTTGAAGAGAGTCTTAATCTCAGGAGGATTGCTGCCAAGGTTGTTGCGAAATGGCCATCTGATAAGAGCAGAGCTATCCTGGTGGAATTGGTCAAAGATAAGGACGGTATGGCGGCAAGCCAGGCCGCTTACTATCTCGGGGAGGTAGGAGGCAAGGAACTGCTCAACCCACTTCTTGCTGCTGCAAGGCATGTTGATGCAAATGTGCGGCACGCTGCGTTCAATGCTCTTGCGAACAACAGCTACTACGTTGCCAATTCATACGGCGCTGTTGTTGCCGTGGGACTCAAGGACAAGTCACCATTCGTAAGAGAATCGGCGGTAGCGGTGATTGCAGAATTTCGTGGGGAAAAGTTGATTGGCAAGGGACTCGAACATCTCCGTAAAATTGCTACGGATGATAAGGATGAACGAGTGCGAAAAGCAGCCAAGAAGGCGATTCGGATTCTTGAAGCGAGAAAGTAGTGGGGGATTAGCTTGTGGTTCGTAGTTAGGCACGGAGTTAAAAATGTCAACCTTCGTTTGGCGAAAGGAGAGGTTACAATCATGTCTAAAGGAACACTCACAAACATCATCATTTTAATCACCCTGTTTTGCGCTCAAAGCGCGTTAGCAGACGGCGTTTTAATACCCGTTCCGCCTACTGCGCCGGCCTTTACTGTAAAATATCATCGCGTCAGCGTTAGCATTGACAATCAGGTATCGCAGACAGAGATTGACCAGGTATTTAAAAACGAAGCCAACCAAGAGATAGAAGGAACATATCTGTTCCCATTGCCGGTGGGAGCAGTTGTTGCTGACTTTTCAATGTATGTCGGCAACAAAGAAGTCGAAGGGCGTATGCTCAAAAAGGACGAAGCAAGAAAGATTTATGAGGACATCGTCAGAAAACGAAAAGACCCGGGGTTGCTTGAATACGTCAATAGGAACACGATTCATGCGAGAATCTATCCTATTCCAGCGCGCGGGGAAAGGCGCGTGAAGGTGGATTACTCCGAGATGTTAAAGATGGATGGTGGTATCTGCCGATATGTCTACACGCTTGACACAGAGAGATTTTCCAACCGACCAATTGAAGAGGTAGTCATCACGGTGGACGTGCGCTCCAAAGCGCCCATCAAAAACGTCTACTCCCCCACCCACAGCCTCGGATTATCTCGCAAAAGCGACTATCACGTCCAGGCAAGCTACGAAGCGTCCGACGTCAAACCCGATGAAGATTTTATACTCTACTATACGGTATCCGACGATGACATCGGCGTGAGTTTGCTTACCCACCGGGAACCGGGCAAAAACGGCTTCTACCTGCTGATGGCTTCCCCGAAAGTCAGTCTAAGGAAGGAAGAGTTAGGGGAGAAGGATGTCTTCTTTGTGCTCGATACCTCCGGCAGCATGCAGCAGAATAACAAAATCGGACAGGCGAAAGACGCGCTCAAGTTCTGCCTCAACAGTTTGAATGAAAATGACCGGTTCAACATAATCACCTTCAATACAGCCATCGAAAGCTACCAATCTGAACTGATTCAAGCGGAAAGCCAAAACGTCAGGAATGCTGTAAGGTTCGTCGATGAATTTCAATCGTCGGGAGGCACAAACATCAACGAGGCGTTGCTATCTGCCTTGAAAGCGTTCACATCCAACTCTTCTCCGAATATCATCGTATTTCTCACGGATGGCTTACCTACCGTTGGGGAAACGGACATCAACAAAATCCTCGACAACACCAAGAAAGCCAACGACACAAATACTCGTATCTTTGTCTTTGGTGTGGGCTACGATGTCAACACGCACTTTCTGGACAAACTGGCGTTGGGAAATAAAGCCGAGTCGGAATACGTCCGCCCGGAAGAACACATCGAAGCGAAGGTTGCCAGCTTTTTCAGCAAGGTGACGAGTCCGGTGTTAAGCGATATATCCTTAGATTACGGAAAAGTTATGGTTTCCGACCAATTCCCGCGGGAACTTCCTGATCTGTTCAAAGGTGGGCAGTTAATCGTATTCGGACGTTACAAGAAATCAGGAGATGCGGAAATAACGCTATCCGGCAACGTCAAGGGCGAAAGACAACAATTCGATTACAGAGTTGAATTTCCAAAGCGTAACATTGAACACGATTTTATCCCCAGACTGTGGGCAGCGCGGAAAGTAGGTTACTTGCTAGACCAAATTCAACTTCATGGACAGAAAGATGAGTTGGTGGACGAAATCGTGGAATTGGGCAAACAATACGGCATCATGACAGAATTCACGTCGTTTTTGATAGACGCCGATGTGGAAATGGGAAGGGAAGAGGCAAGAAGCAAAACGGAGGCAAATTTTTATTCCGCCAGTCGAATGCAAAAGGGTTCCTGGGCGATGAGCCAACGACAAAATGCCGCGCTGTTGCGAAACCAGGCGCAGTCAGTCAAAAACGTGATGTTCGGCAGAGATGGCAAACAAGTACAACTCAGGGATGTCAGATACGTCGCAGGCAAAACGTTCTTCTTCCGCAACGGGACTTGGATTGATGCGACTTATGCCAAAAAGCAGAAAGTCGTACAGATACAAAACTTCAGCGATGCGTACTTCCAAATAAGTAACGCCGCCGCAGGTTTGAACCAATACTTAGCTTTGGGAGAAAACGTAATCGTGAATTATAACGGACAGGCTATTCAGATTAGCGGCGAAGGGCAAACAGCTTTAAGTCAGCGTGAGCTTGATGCGATTATCGGTAGGTAAAATTTACTTACTCCGAGAGGGTAATAAAAACCGAGTTTTTCGGGAAAACTCGGTTTTTTAGCTGCAAAATATTCGGTGGAAAGGTGTAGTGTTAATATCTTGACTTTATATGTCCCCAGGTAGCGGGGAGTTTATCCGCCAAATTTACGGCAGTGACAGTGACAGTTTCAGAGAAAATCAGATTTCCCCAGTTAGCTTGATTATCGCCGTCTCCGGTCGACATAATCTGTCCCCAGGCTCCGCCTGTGCCGGCATCGTCTGCGTCCAGAATTAACACACTAAAGCCGATGGTTGTGTCTTCATAGGGCGGGACGAAAAAGTCATTGTTGCCGCCCAAGCCTGCTTCTCCCATCGGGATAGCACCTTCAATGATGTAATCTCCGTCTGTGCCTGTAAAAATGACCTGAATGATAACATCAGTGGTGACTATCTCTTCTTTGCCACCATCAAGTCCTTTTCGCCACCAAACGGCATAGCCAGCGGGGTAATTTGGGTCAGCATTGAATGTGAAAGAGTTATCGCCATCTTCCCAACCCGCCCCGTCTTTATCATTGCTCAAATTAAAGAAGAAAGAAACACCGTCTCGCGTCCACCATTGTTCTCCCTCTGTGCTGGCAACGTCATGTACGTCATCCTTGACTGTCGCCATGACGTAGAGATATTCGTCATCCCACGCCACAGCCGCCTGTCCGGTCAAGTCGTTATCGTCAACGACGCTCCAATTTGTTCCGTTAGTCTCCCCGATGGTACTGGGTTTAATCTCAATGATATTCAATAGCGGCATGCTATCCCATTCGCTTAAATCGCCATCGACAACCACCGCAACTCCATCTTTGTAACAAGTAATAGTCGGTACGTCGGCATTTGACATCGACGCTAAACTGCCCAGGATTACTGCGAATCCCAAGACACATAACCAAAGCTGCATTTTTGATGTTTTCATTAGAAATACATCCTCCTTTTCTTCTTAATATTATAACCCATTTCTTCATTTCTGTCAACAAGAATCTGGGGCAATCAGGAATTCCCCCATGACATTTATCCTAATAAATCAAGTATTCCAAACGCCTTTCCATAAAAGCAGACAATTCGGCTTCCCAGGAATTAACCAGTTCGCCGACATCCATCCCCGCCGACAGTTCTTTGCGAATTTGGTCGCTACCCGCCAAAAGGTCAAAAGAATTTCTCCAGTGAAAATCTTCTGGATACAACTCCTGTGCCTTCTGAATGATTCTCAAGCCAACTTCCACAGGTTTAAGTAGATTTCTGTCTAACAGATGTGTTTGTATGCCCTGGCAAAACTCCCCTTTATATTTGGAGAACGTCGGAGTAAAAGAGGCGGGACGGAATTTCACGCCGGGCAATTTCAATCTATTCAGTTCAACTGCAAACTGGTAAGCGTCAATCCAGGGCGCACCGAGCAGTTCAAAAGGTTTAGTCGTTCCGCGTCCTTCGGAGATATTCGTGCCTTCGATAAAACACGTCCCCGGATACAACGTCGCTGTCGTCGGGGTGGGCATGTTAGGCGAAGGCAACACCCAGTGCAAGCCGGTATCGTCATACCACATATCCCTGCGCCAGCCCAACATTTTTACAACTTCCAATTCCAAATCAAGTTTCAACTCAGCCGAAAACAACAACGCCAACTCACCGACAGTCAAACCGTATCTGACAGGAAGCGGGTGTTTTCCGACAAAGGACGAGAATGTTGGGTCAAGAACCTTACCTTCGACGGCAACCCCGTTTATCGGATTCGGCCTATCCAAAACGATGAAAGCAACCCCACATTGAGCCGCAGATTCCATCGCTAACATCATCGTCGAGATGAAAGTATAGAACCTGGAGCCAACGTCCTGAATATCGAATATCAGCACGTCAATATCTTCCAGCATCTCAGAAGTCGGCTTCTTAGTCTCCCCGTACAAACTGTATACGGGTACTTTCGTCTGCTCATCAATAGCGAATGATACAGGCAAAGCATCCTGAACGGCACCCCACAAGCCGTGTTCAGGGGCGAAAAGTGCTGTCAGTTTAAACCGACTGTCAGCCGCTAACAAGGATGCGTTAGCCCGTAATCCCTCATCTACACCCGTAGCGTTTGTGATGAGTCCAATGGAACGATTTTTGATGAGATATGTTTTGTCCTGCAACAGCATGCTAATTCCAAGTTTAATCATCTGTCACCTTAGTGGTTTATTTTTTAAGTGAAAAGTAGGTTGGGTTGAGGAACGAAACCCAAATTCAATCTTCAATCCATTCACTCAAGCTGTTGTATTTCTATCGGGTACTTATCGCCAAGAGGCAATACACTTGTGCATTCCGTCATCCACTGAGCAAGAGGTAACTTGAGGTACTCCATGATAGTTTCCAGCACATTCTGGACGTTATCCTGCGTCCCTGGCTTTAGCATTTCAAAGGGAATTTCCTTGAGAGTAGCGATAGCTTTGATAGGACAGCTAACTCCAGAGACGTATTCATCTGTTAATTGAATCCTATGTTCCTGTCCAGCCCGTACAAAGTTGTTATCGTCACGATGCTTGGGAAAGATAACAGTGATTGCCCCGTTGGAGTCAACGTTCAAGAGGTAGATGTAGCAGTCGCTGGTTGGATTGACGATAACCGTTACTTTATCACCATTTGGGGCATCTCTCGCTTGTTCTGGTGTAGTCGGTGCAAAAATTGCAGATGCCTCTCTTGGTTGAGGTATTGATACTTCCTTTGCTTGAGGTGCTTCAGGTTCCATCAAACTATATGGCAAATTTCCCTTATCAATGTCAAGATTGATTTTGAATCCCGGCTGCGTATTTTCCAAATGCTCTAAGGATTTCAGGTTGTAACTATACTGTATTTCCGTCTTTAGAAGTTCGGCTAAATCTCCGGCCGCTTTACGAAGCCCGAAATAAGTTGTCTCAATAGGCGCATAATCTTTGCCTTCGGCGCGTTTGACATCTACAAGGCGCGTAAGAATTACATACTTGTTGCCGGGAACTCTTTTCACGCTTCCCTGCAATATTTTATCAGGCACCCCTTGACTACTGACAATTCCCACATATTTGTTCCTGCCGAGTATCTCCCTCATCAAGCCTTCTATCCCCCTTGCGACGAATTGGCTTTGGGGGTTTGCTTTAAAGGGTTTGACCAACAATAAAAGTTTTTCCGGTTGAAAATCCCGTTCGTATTCGACTACCTTATCGCCAACGCACAGGAGTTGGAAAACCTCTATCTCTTTAGCATACGCGTAGTTTTTCATAACCTCGCTGATTAAAATTCGTCCTTTATGGCTTCCGTCTGCGAACGAGGAGGCAGCACTATCAAAAACGTTGTAGATGGAACCTTTGAGTACATTGTGTTCCCGTCCCTGCGAAATAGTAATCACACCGGCAGAAATGTCATTAATCACTCCGTAAGTCGTTACCTTCAGTTCCTTTCTACCGATCAAAATTATATCCTTGTAATTACCTTCTAACTGTGGGTTCTGCCTCCAGCCTTTTTCCTCTATTTTCTTCGTTGCTTCTTTGACCGCTTCTTCTATTGTTACCATCCCATTTCCATCAGCATCCGCTTGACCGTTGAGAACTTTGGTAAAGTAGTAGGTCAACACGCCATGTTCATATTGATTCGATTCCATTGAAACTTGGTCAGCTTTGCATCCCGAAATCAGAATCGTATCCGTAACACGCTTGCTATCGTCTCCAACTTCCCGCGATTGTGGTTCATCCAGTTCTATCTCTATCCCTGGTGGAAGGAGTCCTTCCTTAACTGTTGCTCCTATGACAACCTCTTTAATTCCCGTCCCCGAATGGCAACAATCCAAAATCACCAGTTTAAACTCCGCCTCTACCTCAGCAAACCAACGGCTCAAATCATCATCTTTGATATAACTTTGAATCCGCCTGTAGGAGTCGTAAGCGCATAACAATTCATCTTTGCTATCATCTTCGTCGCCACTTAAATCATCGCACTGAGTACCATGCCCGCTGAAATAAAAGATGGCTCTGTCTTCAGGCGTTACCTGGTTTTTAAGCCAGTTCGTAATTGCTGAACTTATTCCCTGTTTCGTAGCTTCGTTCCCCAACAGCATCTTAATGTTCTCTTCTTTGAAATCCATATATCGGATAAGCGTTTCCTTCATGAGCATGGCATCGCTTTCACAGTATCTCAAGTCAGGACTTATTATCTTGTAATCGTTGATTCCTACAAGCACCGCCGAATCTTCAGCTTTGGATACCGTAACTACGAGCAGGAAAAACACCAACATCAAAGTGGTTTTTACTACTTGTCTAATCATTTTTTTCACCTCATCAATGCTATAAAAATTAAAGAAAACAACACTGCTACTGTCCCCAAATCTCTCACTCTAAATTTTAACATCTTTTTCCGCTTCAGGGCAACAAAATTTCTCATTTTTTTGATTTTTTCAAGTGGAGAATGGGATGTGCGAAAGCAATTGGAAGGCTTCATTAAGAATAGTTGGCCAGGTAGTTGATTAAAGGAAAGTGTGATTTATTTTCTAACTGAAGGAATGGGGACTCCACAAAAACCTGCCCCTAACGAAGATTTTTCAAGCAACCTGTGCTAATTGTGGTTTTATGGAGTCCCCCATGTTGTATTCAGTAAGTTTATCTTTGAGGTACTGTAATTTGTGAAGTACATCGCCGTCTTCAAGGTGGGTGCGATGATACTGTTCAAGCCAATTCAAAAACAGTCTCTGATATTTCAGAAGTTGTTTAGCTTGCATTTTTGTCTCCTTTCAAATGATGGTTTCAATTCCTTGCAAGGCTTTTGCCGCATTTTCTCACATTGGCATTGCTTTCCATTAAATTCCTTCAATGGAATTTTCTTCACAAAAAATCATCGTGACGATTTTATTATGGCTTATGGAGGGCGAATAGATGGAAATGGACGGGTTAAGGGGTTTGATAAATCCGTATGGGGTGGAGTGAAAATATCGCTTTTGTTTTCGTCTAAGAGCGTGTGTGAGAAGTCTGATGAAAGCGAAAAAACCGAGTTTTTTAGGATGATAAAACAACTTCGTTGCGCTTTCCTCTTGCTTTCATATTGCTTCTGTGTTATCGCAAAGAAAAACTCGGTTTCTCGTCACCCGGTCTTTACCCACTTTTCACACACCCTCTAAGGCATTTCCAAGAAAATAATCCTTCCAATTGCTCCCGTCGGATTGGCAAATCCG
>CAZRLY010000172.1:0-13307 GCA_964601015.1 uncultured bacterium | reverse complement strand
AATTGGTCCCATAAGTGGAAGTCTGGCGGCGAAAGCATACCCATTAAAACTCGACGCTGGTTCAATAAAAGTTACTTTGCTCATAAATACCTCCCTTTTTCTCACATCACCGGTAACCATCGCGAATAGCCTTCCTTTCAGCCGCTTTCGGGAGTGGTGCAGACGGCTATTCACCGTCGTCACTGGTATCCCTAAGAAGTCAGCGACTTCATTCTGGGAATATCCGTTGATGTAGAAGAGCGTTGTGACCAAACGTTCATGTTCCGGCAACGCAGCAATCGCCGCTAACACGTTGTCCTCCATCTCTTGTTCCTCGGCAACTTCAGCCGGCCCTTTTTCTTTTGAGGGCATCGCTACTGCTGTTTCCAGCGGAACTACCTCAATACGTTTGCCCCGGGTTAGTCGGTCACAGTGTTTGAAGACAATCTTCCGAAACCAACTGGGGAAAGCGTCGGGTGTGCGAAGCGACGGCAAACAACGGAATGCCTCAATGAACGCCTCCTGGGCGGCGTCCTCAGCTAAATGAAAATCGCCCAAAATTGAATAGGCATAGCCCACTGCCATGTCCTGAAACTTCTGGACAACCGTGCCGAAAGCGTCCAGTTCACCGGCTTGCGCTCTTTTTATCAGTGATTTCAGACTTTCCATGTCAATTCCTTATCCATTTTAAAATGGCTTCTATTTATATAGTCCCAACTTGCGGAGGAAATCTTGCTAAAAATTTATATTTTTGGGAAAGAATTGATGACAGCGTGGATAGATTGTCAAAATAATCGCTCTATGCACTCATGCGAATATCTTATCGACCGGTAAAGTGGCATGCGTCTTCCAGCCTTTGTTAAATCCGGGTTTAGGAACTCCCAGACGGTTTCCCCGTCAGGTGTGACTTCAAACAACCTTCCGTTATCGGAATCGGCTATGAAGGTATTACCGTTGGGGAGCCGCTGATTTGAGCCACGGGTGGGTGAGAAAAACGACTCTGGCGGGTTAGCTTTATATTCCCAGACTATCTCCTCAGTCTTGGGGTTCAGTTCCAGAATACGAGTATAACGCCGGGCTGTGCCATTGTCATAGACTAAGAGGTTGCCGTTATTGAGTATTGTGGGCATGTGTTGTTTGTCCAGAATGCCCGGCCCCCACGCCCAGACGACTTCTTTTGTCTCCTTGTCGATTACTCCGATAGTATCCACATTTCTCATGCTGAAAAGGACGTTTCCCTTTCTGAATCTGGCGTCCTCCCTGCCTAAAGGATTGTCAGGCAGCACTTCGACAGTATTTGTATGTGCCCAGTCTCTGTCCCTTCTCGGAAATTGGATGTCTACAAACTCCTTTAGTTTCAGGGCATATCTGTCCGCGTGCCACTCCCATGCAACTTCGTCGTCAGGCGTAAGTTCAACATAGTAATCACTCTTCACACTACCGGGATATATCGCATCATTCACCACATACTCACGACATAACACCATCGTATTGCCGTTGTCGAGTCTTTCAAAATCGTGGTGAGCAGGGACGCTCATCTTCCGGACGAGGTTGCTTTCCCAATCAAGTTCTATAAGCATCCCCTCAACTTTCCCTTCTTCCTCCTTGATGATAGCTCCCAAATGCCCATTATTGAGGAGTTCTGCATAATGCCATGTATATCCTTGAGGGTATGCCCACTGATGGACTACGTTCCCTTCCATATCGACTAAATTTGCCACCTCAGTCTGACGACTGGAATACAGGGTATAGCCACGATAACATCTCTCCGGCTTGTAGATTGTCACGCCGCCCCTCCTTTCCTCACTCTCGGAATCAACGTGACTTGAACTGGTGAACATGCTAATGCCTGTAATCAGAACCGATGCTAAACTCATTTTTTTTCTCCTCATTTGGAATTCGATGGTTTTGGTTGTAAAACTGGAATGCAGTAGCTAAAAATCGTTTTGTTACCAATATCTTCCTTCTCTCTTTTTTCCTTTGCTCCTTCACGGTGGTCAAAAACTATGTAATATCCGACTTGGGTTCCTTCCTGCTCCAGATATTTGGCAAGTTGCTTTTTACCGTTTTGGTAGTGTTTTTCGTTGTAAAACAGCTTCGTTTCGATGATGTATCTCTGTCTTTTGTATAACAGTATAATGTCCATCCTCCCCCGCCCCGTCGGGACTTCTGGAAAGATTTCCGCGCCAATCTGTCTTACAAAGATGTCCAAATATCCAAGCAACAGATATTGTCCAACAAACTCTTTGGGTGTACTTGGTGCCAAGAGTATCCGAAAACCAGCTCGCTGGATAAAATCGCAGAAGTTTTCTAAAAGCGATTCCATGAGAATTCGCCCATCGGGCGCGACGTATTCGGAAAAAGCAACGCCATCTGGCAAATATTGGTCTTCCACGCCGTTCTCTCTCGGTTTAAAAGCGTCGATGATGATGCTCTGGTAGATTGGATTCTCGATGATACACATTCCCCTGCGTTCTTTGATAACGCCATAAGTAGTCAATTCCTCATGAACATCGTCTCTGAGATTAAATGGAACACCCTCTTCTTTACCGATAATTTTGAGCAATACGTTTCTGAATTCATCACGTCGTCTGATATTTTTGAGCAAGGTATCAAAGTGCGTGTTTTTTTCTCTCAACAGTTTATGTAAAGCATCTTGAAAGTGTTCTGCGGTAATTGTTTTTGTATGGGGAATACCCATCTCTTCAGTGAGAATCCGGGCAATGCGATTCACAAGAAAAGGCTGTCCCGATGTTTTTTCGCAAATCAATCCGATTACCTCGTCAGCAAATGCTTGTCCAACTTCTAAAGTATACTGGGCGAGGAGTTCTTGAACTTGTTCCTTTGTAAAGTTTTTTAACTCAAATTCGTCCTGAATGTTGAAGGGTGAAACACTTTGGTCAAAATCCAGTTGTGAAACGCTTTTGACGCCGACAATACCAACGCTATGGATGTAGTTTTCGCCACTTATTTTACGGTGATAAGCGGTTCTTAAAGTATACAGAAAATTTTCTAAAGCTTCCCTCGGGATACCATCAAATTCGTCAATAACCATGACAACTTTCTTGTCTATCTTCAAATGCAATTCACGAAAGAAAGCCTCGAAGGTGAGGTGGTTTTTAAAATCGAGATTGTGTGTTATAAAATCCCCTACGTCCTCTTTTGTTTTCTTGGAGGTACTGAACGGGACAGAGATGCGTTCACTGAACGGGACAGAGGTGCGTTCACTACTTGAGAGCCATTTTCTTAATTCCCAGGATAAATCGTATCCTAAAGAACCATAAAAATCCGTTTCCGCGACGTTCCTATACCGCTGAAAATCCAGTTTAATCGGCAGATACGATTCATCTTTTTTCAGAATATCAAGCGCTTGAGTAAAGAAACTTGTCTTTCCCGTTTGCCTTGGCGCAAAGATGACAATGTATTTCCCGCGCTCAATTCTTGATAGAAAATCAGCGATTGCCTAGCGTCTTTCCACAAAATAATTTTCAGACGGAACGACCGGGCCCGAAGTCTGAAAGGTTCTCCGTTTGTTCATATTTTTTCACATCATTTTGTCACACTACATAATCTCTTCAACGCTTGGTGTGAGTTCTCTCAAGTAATGTAGGACGAAATGGCATTTCGTCTATTGGTCGATTTCTTAATTCCGTATAGGGTAGAGGTAGTCCCTGACTACCGTTTGGTGTCGGTCAGGGACCGACGCTACCCCTATACGAATTTGTGAAACGAACCACTATCTACATTTTTGGCGAAACGGCATTTCGCCCTACAATTCTCGTGTTATTCACACCAAGCGTTTCAATACTGCCATTCAAACATGCTACGGTTTCCCAAAGTACAAATTCCCCCAAAATCCTTTGTCAACTTCTATCGCCCGTTGCGCACACAGTTCATGACAGCAGAAACATCGGATACACTTGTCCAAATCGAACTGTGGCGTTTTGCCATCGTAGCACATATCTCCATCTTTGCGCTCAAAAGAGATAGCGTCAACAGGGCATACGCTCTTGCAGTGCTGACAGCCGTTGCATTTTTCCGCCTTCACCTTTGGCGTTTCCTTGCTCGTAATGCCATCGAAAAATTTGAAGGACAAGCCAACAAGAGCCGTTTGTATCCTTCCGGGTGCCATTCGCTTCACTGATAGATTTTTCAAGGGTACTCCCAACATCTCAATACAATTCAGGTCAATTATGCCAAGGTTACGTTCAGCCGCTATCCGTAGGGTTGGAATGTCGGCGGGGTTGAAGCCGACAATCCTGGACGCTACCGCATCTACCGCCACAGCATCGCGCCCGGCGATTATCAAACCCGGCTTAACTTTATCGCTTTCCCGCCACAGTCCACCCAAGCCGACAACTCCGTCCATAACAGCCAGTTTTGGTTTTAGAAACGAGTAGATGTCCACAAGCACCTCAGCGAACTTTTCAGCATCGGAACCGAGACGATGAGCGATGGTTTTCTGTCCTCCGGGCAGCGTCCCAAGTAGATTTTTCACCGCGCCAGTAAATTTTGTGAGGGCGTGAGTTTTCAGCTTGGGGATGGATACGATAACGTCGCAGTTCAAAACGGTTTCGGCGAAATAGCAACTGTTCATAACTTTTGCATCGGCGATTGTCCTCTTGACAGGTTGTACTGCATCAAAGCTGACTACTTCCGCACCAAGTTCCTCACAGTGTTCGCGCATCCCCGTGCCTTGCAACACGCGCTCTGTAGCGCCGTGATAACGCATGCCCGACGCGTCTCCCACGATGGGGAACGCACCCCGCTCTTCGACCAAATCTATCAAAGCGCCCACGATTCTCCGGTCAGTTGTAGCACCCTGTTCGCTGCTGCGTATCTCCAGCAGATTCGGCTTGAGTAGAACTTTTTGCCCCGGGCTGACAATCCCTTCCAACCCGCCAATCAGTTCAACAGCCTTGCGGACGGCGTCTTCCACATCAGCATAATCTGAGTTTGTTTTCACAACTGCTACTTGGGTGGTTGTCGTATTTTCCATCGCTGTCTAACTTGACTTTGTTAGATTTCCCCGTAGCCTAATTTGTTTTGATTTCTAATCGGAAGTGAAATCAAAACATAGACAGATTCTATCTTGGCGGTGTGCGAAACAGCCAACTTAGAAAGTTAGGCTACAACTGTATCTCATTTTAAAGTAACAAAGTCAAGCTAATCATTCCTCACGGTAGTTAAACTACAATTTGCAACGTATTCTTCTATGCCCTTCAGAAGGGCGCTTGCGATTAAAGTCTGGTATGCCGCGCTGCGCAGGAGTCTCTCTTCTCTTGGGTTCGACATGAAGCCGACTTCTACTAAAATAGCAGGAACTTTAGTGCCTACCAAAACGACAAAAGGCGCTCGTTTGACCCCACGGTTTACGGCACCAGTCTCTTCAGACAGATGTTTCTGTACGCATTCAGCCAACTTACTGCTTTCGGTCACTTTGGAATCTTTTAAGATGTCATTCACAAGGTTTTCTAAGTCTTTGATGCTCATCCCAGCATCGGCATTTTCCCGCGCCGCCGTTAATCGGGCGGATTCATCGGAAGCGAGGGAGAGGTAGTAAGTTTCCACTCCGGTGGCAGATTCACAATCGTGGGCGTTGGCGTGTATACTGATAAAAAGGTCAACAGATTTTTCGTTAGCGAACCTTGTGCGTGACTTCAGCCCGATGTAGACATCTTTTTCTCGTGTCAAATAAACCCTGTACTTCCTTTCTTGAAGCAGAGATTTTAACTCTTTGGCAATGTTTAAGACAACGCCTTTTTCCAACGTGCCCCTTCTTCCTACAGCGCCCGGTGCATTTCCACCATGTCCCGGGTCAATTACTATTGTACGAACGCCCAGTCCCAGTTGTTGTACCAGTGAAAGCGAAGATGGGGCAACAGGTTTTATTTGGGCAGGTTTCGTTTCCGATGGCGTCGGCTTGGGTTTGGAGGTATTAGACGCTTCAATTCGAGGTGGTATCTTTTTAATTACCACTGTACGCTCAAGGGTTTCAGGTTTTTGTGTGGAAGATTTATGTGGAGGCTGTCGCGTAACCTTTGTGTGTTCGGCTCTCTCTTTTGGTTGAGCCTTTGCCCACAGTTCGGGGAATTTGCTATTAGAAAATTCGACCAGATGTTGGTGTTTGCTATCCGTTACAATTTTGGCGTATGTCGCAATAGCAGCGTGATAATCTCCTAATTTTTCGTAGCATTCGCTCAACCGCAACAGCGCGTGTTCGTATATTTTACTCTCCGGGTGTGTTTTAACAACCTGCTGAAATTGCATGGTAGCATTTTTAACATCACCCAATGTCAGGTAACAGTGTCCTGACCAATATTGGGCATCTGCAATTAGAGGACTCCCCGGGTAGTTGGTTACAACTTTTTGGAAGGCTGCTATGGCTTTTTGGGAATGCGAAGACTTGGCTTTCGCGCTCCTTTGTTGAGGCAGAAATTTTTCGGATAACCACAAATAACATGAACCGATGGCATATTGCGCGTCGTCAGCAACGTCACTTTGCGGATTTAGCTCGACAACCCTCTGAAATTTTTCGACCAATTTTAGCCAGTCAGCTTGCGAGTGTGGCTGTTTGCTGCAAGTAAACTGATAATGTTTAGCGGTTGCGTCTTTGTACAATTTGGAAGGTGAACTTACCACAAGGGCGCAGGAAGGAATCATCGCACAAACACAGATTGCCGATAATGTGATTAATATTTGCTGTCGTCTCTCCATGATATACTTGCCTCATTTGACCTGAGCCAATTTATAAAATCGCCTTTTTATCGGCGCGGTCAGCAGACACCGATGGCGGCTTTATAGTCATAAAAACGAATGACAACGTTGTTGGTTTCTGATAATTGGTCAAATGCCATCATTCCCAAACTCAATCACTTGACACTCCGGTAAAGATTGATGTACGCTACCAAATAACCTTTACTATTTTAGCTTCTTTAATCCGCTTGTCTTTTGTTATTAAAGGCGTATCTGAGTAAAGTGCTGTTGCCACAATGAGTTTGTCATGAAAAACCGCTTCGCCTCTCCGCTTCGCTCCGAGCATCTCTAGGTCAACGCTAATGTTATCAGCTATTCTGATAATACCTATATCCAACGGTACAATTTCAAAATTGTCGTATTCTTCTAATCGACCAAGTGTTTCACTAAATGTTAATGGAACCCTGCCTTTTCGACAAATATACATTGTCTCCGCCAATACAATCGCAGGCACAATAATCGAACCCATATCTATTGTTTCTTCGAAAGCAGCAAAAGCATTTTCACTCAATTGCCTATCTTCCGTGAAGTACCACACCAATGAATGAGTATCCGTAACATAATCCATTATCTATCCTCATAACTGAAAAGAGATTTCCTTGCTTCGGTAAACAGGCTTTCGTCTATTATTCCGCCCTTCCAAATGCCCTTCAATGAACAGCGTTTTTCCCTTCTACTTTCCGAACTTGTGTTCCATTGAGTATTTAACAGATGAACGATTTTGTATAGAATTGGTGTCATCTCTTGCGGAACTGATTTAACTTCCTGTAAAAGTTTCTCGCGATAGTAATGTTCGTTTGGCATACTTCCCCCCATTTTGAATTTTTCTTCAAGTGAATTCTTCAATATTCCCTATTCCCAAACTCAATCACCCGACACTCCGGCAAAGAATTCAAAAATTGCCTTCCATAAGGCTTCGTAAGTACCCTCGGGTCCAAAATAACCACGATACCCTCATCAGTTTTGTTTCTAATCAGGCGGCCAAATCCCTGTTTGAGTCGAATAATCGCTTCGGGCAAGCTGTATTCCATGAAAGCGTTTCCGCCCTGTTTTTCGATTTGATTGAACCGGGCTTCGGTGACGGGGTGTGTGGGGACGGCGAAGGGGAGTTTGACGATGATGACATTGCTGAGTGCTTCGCCCCGCACATCTACGCCCTCCCAAAAGCTCGCAGTGCCGAAAATCACTGAATTGATGTCCTCTTTGAATGCTTCAATCATTGAGTGACGCGACAACTCCGCTCCCTGTTTGAAGGATGCGATGCCGATTCCGTCAAGATACGGTGCGAGCGATTCGTATACTTCATCCATCATTTTGTAGCTTGTGAACAGGACGAACGCTTTGCCATGCGTAAGTATCAGGAATTTTTTAATTTGTTCGATTGCTGCCGGGATAAATTGATAACTCCTCGGGTCCGGCGTATGGCGGGAGACGTAAAGGCATACCTGTTGTTCGTAGTCGAATGGCGAGCCGACTAACAGTTCCAGACACAAACCCAATCCTATGCGGCTTTTGAAATATTCAAAATCGCGGTTGGTGGATAGCGTCGCGCTGGTTAAGATTATGCTCTTTGTCTTTTCAAAAAGGCATGCCCTCAAATCGTCGGATACGTTGATTGGCGCGGCGTTGAGCGAGATGGTAACGTATCGCCGTCTCTGAGCGCATTCAATCCAGTAGACAAATTCCGGCTTATTTTGATTGAGCATCTCGTCCAAATCCTTTCGCAGTTCCACACAACGTCTGATATGCGCATCCACCTCTTTCTCTTCGTCGTCGTTTCTCAAACCTCCTCTTAATGTTTTTAGAGCCTCTTCCAAATCCACCAGGGGCGGTTTGAGCAAATTTGGCACAAACCCTTTCCTCTCAATTCGCTTTGTTCCTTCAGGAAAATTACCCATCCAATCCTCTATCATACCAAATTGGTCATTCGCCCGGTCGCGCACTCGGTTGACAAAGCCAATCAAGTTGATTGCCTTGAGTCGGAGAAGCAACCCGCGACTCCGCTTGGGATTACACAACGAATCCAGAAGTTTTTTCACCCGGTGGTTGCTCAATTTGATGCCGGTGTGTTCGGTGGCGACACTTTCGATATGTTGCGCTTCATCAAGGACTAAATGGCTGTACGACGGCAGAATCGATAATGCTGGACCAATTTTTCTTAATGCCAGATCGCTGAAAAGCAGATGGTGGTTGACGATGAGTAGGTTGGCATCTTTCATCTTTGCGCGGGCTTTGAAGTAGAAGCACTCTTTGTAGTTATTGCACGCAACGCTGAGGCAGTTGTCGCTCTCAGAAACTACCCTGTCCCAGACGCTCGGCATTGGCAGTGGGTTAATATCAGCTAAACTGCCGTCTTTGGTGTCTCTCGACCAGTTGAGAATCCTGTTTACCTCCTTAGCTTCGTCCGACGTATCAAACAGCCCGCGTTCAAAGGCAAACAAACTGTCCAAACGCCGCAGACAGAGATAATTACCGCGCCCTTTTACCAAAACAGCATTGAAGGGTTGGGGCAGGATTTTTTGTAGAAAGGGGATGTCCTTGTTGATAAGTTGCTCTTGTAAGCTGATAGTATTCGTCGAAACGAGGGCTTTTTCGCCGCTTTCCAACGCAAAATCCACGGCGGGAATAAGATACGCAAAACTTTTTCCAACGCCCGTGCCCGCTTCCACCACTAAATGCTCATTGCTCTCAAAAGCCTTTGCGACAGCTTCAGCCATCTGTAACTGCTGCGGGCGATATTCGTATTCTCTTAGAAGTTGAGAAATCAATCCATTAGGTGTGAAAATTGTTTGTAGGTTCATTTTTATGTGCATACATAGAAGCCAAGTTTCTGGGAAAAACTTGGCTTCTTCTGTTCACGCCGAGTTTGATTAGATATTCGCAAAACACCAGGGGCGCATTTTCAATCGCTTTTTAACAAGGGGGTATACATAAACCCGATCCTTAATGAACTTTACCACCCTTGTATCTTCAAACCAGGCATCTGGTATAAAATCGCAGCCGTCATACTGACTTGCTATCATTGCTAAATCCTCGCATAACAAATCATATTCCGCTTGACTGACAAAAAAGGCTAAAATATCAAAGCCATTTTTTGAATGGGTAAATATCATATCTTGTCCTGCTCTATCATCACTTGGAAAAACTGTGAACTGTGGCAGTTCATCAAAACTGCTAATATAGTCTCGCAATTCCGGGACAAAATCTACCATGACGCGTCGCGCTATGCAAAAGATATAATCCTCAACATCTTCTATTGTGCCATCATACTGTAAGTCATTAACCTCTTCCACGCCAAAATAAAATTGTTTGACATCTCCGTAAATCTTATTGAATAAAGCCTTAGGATTTTTCTTATTTAGCCATACCATCTCCTCATGAACTAATTTTTCCTTGGCAAGGATGACACTTATAATCTCTTCATCGGGGGGGGGTAAATCACCCTGTTTTTGTTGCGTCATGTCTGTTCACCTCTTTTAGAAATCCTATGCTCTGAAGAATATTGCGGATTCTTTGGCTATATTTTGCTCTCTGTATGATTTTTTCGGAAGCAACGTAGGCAATTTCATACTGTTCATAAAGAGAAATTCTTTCACTCGGTCTGAAGCCAGAAAATCCTGCTTCCAAATGTCCGATTTCCCATGCATAAGCCACAACATCAAAGGCAGCCGATAGCTTACCGATTATTTTTTGACCTAATAAACCTGCTCGCTTGACATCATGATAGTGTTTGATTTCATGAAGAAAATCCTGATAAGTAGTATACTCGCCAATAATGATACGCATATTGTGAGGTTCGAACCGCGAATATTCATCGGGGTCAAGTTCTATATAATCTACAACGTCAATGCCCCTTTTTTTAAGAGCACTCTTCAAGCTACGGAATCGCGGATGTTGTGAGACATGTGGTATTCCTTCGAGTTCCAACACAATTATAACCTCTTATCCACTCGAAATGCAATAACTTTAAGGATTTTGCCAACCCAATTTTTCAACGCGCATCCGCCGAAGTCAGCCTGGATAGCCGTACTCCCTGACTATGGGGGACGGAGACTACCCACGGCTACCCATGTTTGTGATGTACTGATACTTTCTATTTCACGATGCTCATTTTCCGCGTAGCTTTAAACTTGCTCGCCTGCAAAGTGTAGAAATACACTCCGCTGGCTGTTCGTTCTCCCGCTTTGTTACGTCCATCCCAGTAGACAGAGCGTGATTTGGAAGTATACGCGCCTGCGGGCTTTTTGCCGACATAGATGCTACGCACCAATTGCCCTTTGATGTCATAGATACGCAGTACGACATCGGAATCGGAAGCCAGTTGAAATGGAATCCACGTTTCCGGGTTGAAAGGATTCGGGTAGTTGGGGAGCAATGCGCTCCAAACCGGGGGGATTTCAAACAACCCATCTCTTGGCTCAACTTTGAGCAATCCTTCGTTCAGTTGCGCTTTCTCAAAGATAAGCGGGCTTCTGCCTTGAGGTTGTGCATCAGAAGCTACCATGAAGGTGAGAGTGAGAATTTTGTCGCTGGTGATAGGCTTTTCGTTGGCGAAGGCGATGCGAATTTTGGAGTTGGCGGGACGGAGAGCGCCGCTACGGAGTGTGAAAACTCTTTTTTCGCCGTCTCGCCTTTGGAGTGCAAAAACCGTGTTTTTGCTGGCAGCATTGCATCCTTGGAGCGCGAAAACTCTCTTTTCGCCATCGTTTGCTTCTGTCCCAACCGCTTTTATGATTGAATCATCGTATTCCAAGACAATTTCGCCAGACAGCAGATTTTTCACATTCCCGGAGAGAATCAAAGGGATTTTGACCAATTCACCGGGTTTGCCGGTATGTTCGCCAATTTCGACGCGCATTATTGAGTTAGCGTCAACATTTTTTAGGGACACCATCGCGCAGGAAAGTTCATCAATAATCCCTACGCAGTGTTGCAAAATCAGCGCGGCGTCCAGCGCGCTCAAAGTGCCGTCCTTGGTAACGTCGCCGATTGCAATTTGGTTGGGATTCAGGGAAATCAAACCGACTATGTGTTGCAAAATCATCGAAGCGTCGTGAGAAGTCACCTGTCCGTCTCCGTTCACGTCGCCGCAGACGATGGGAGATGGCTCTACCTGAATGTTGCGACGTTTCACAAAAACGGTGCTTTTGGCGGAAACAGTGAGACGCAGAGAATACTCGCCGTTGAGTTTCGAGATGTCCCACTGTCCAAGCAAACCGTTGTGAACAGGCGTAAACCCCTGAGAAATGGTCGACCAACCACTCGTGGCATCTGCGCCAAAGGCGTATTCAAGCGTCCAGGAGAAGTCAGAAAAATCCCCGTCAACATCATCTGTGCTGCCCAAAACGTCCACAGAGACGTTATCAACGAGCAAATTGTCATGCGGAAAACTGATGTTGGCTGTTGGCAAGCTATTGAAGTGATTGACGCGGATTGAAGGAGATGGTTCGCCGTAATTTCCTGCGTTGTCCTTAGCGCGAACGCGCAGAGTGAGTTGTCTTTCTGAATCAGGGGGAATCTGATGCGTCCACTCATCAGTCCCGCTTACTTCTTCCCAGATACCCCTAAATTCTATCTCAACCGTTGCAATACCAGACAGCGCATCGGACGCATTTCCCGCTACATCTATCGTTTCCCTGAAGTTGAAATAGGCGTAATCTGCTGGCGTCAGAATATGAGCAGTTGGTTTATCGTTGTCCACCCTGAGAGATTGCGATTCTCCTGTGCCTTCGTTGCCCGCCCGGTCTGCTACGGTTAAAATCAACTTCAAAAAGCTCACTGCGCTTAAATCGCCCACCAAGACGGTTCCAGTAATCATGCCGTTTTCGTCGATGTTGACGATGTGGCTTGTGCCGGGTATTTCTATTCCATTCTGGTCAACTATTTTCACGCTTTTGACAGCAGCGCCCGCTTCGGTTTGTCCGGAAACGGATATTGAAGCGTCGTTTCTGGTATAGTCTCCCACGGTGTCCTGCGTGGTTAGTTGGACTTTGACATTGGGATTAGTGTTATCCACCGTAACGACAACCGTATGCGTTGTGATGTTAGCATCTTTATCCGTAATTTGCAAACGCAACGTATATGCGTCATCGGGAAATTTCCCGGTTTTTGTATTCCATTGGGCCAATTCCGAGTTTATGATTGGCTCGCTGCCAATTTTCAGAACCGATGGAATTTCAAACGGAGGCGCACCCCTCGCTACATCTACAATCCAGCTTTGTAACTCACCTTTTTCGACCACCGCTGTGCCGATGATGGGTACTGTTTCTTTGACATAATCTCCGGCTTTTGGTAAGTGAATGCCCGCTATAATAGAAATAATTGGCCAGGGTGTCTTGGCAAAGGTTGAATTCCCGCTTAAAGTTCCATCGTTCCCGTTCTCCGAGGCATCCACGACATCGCCATCGAAACGCCAGTATGCCACCAAACCCGGTTCAACGCCTTCGAGCAATTTATCTCTGTTCGCTTGAATTTCAGCAGGCGTCCTGGCAACGTTCCAGATTCTTATTTCGTCCAGTTGTCCGTCAAGGAAGTTATCGTATTCGCCGCGCCAGCCGATGAAAATTTCAGAG
>CAZRLY010000171.1:0-13429 GCA_964601015.1 uncultured bacterium | reverse complement strand
AACTTTGGTTGTTTTAACAATCAAGGTTGTTTTGTGAGAGCCCGGTAGAGGCATTCAGGACTAAGAACCTGCCGCATTTATGCGTGCAGAGTTTCAGCAACTGTTTGATATATCTAAGCGCAAACCAAATTCTTAAATTTTCACTTGACATCTATATAGGAAGCCTTATTATGATAACATTTTTTCTATTCTCTGTCAATAGCTAAAAACTCCGCATCCAGTGGAGTTCCAAGAGCAAGGTGTAAAATGCAACAGATTGTTTATCTCAACGATGAGTTAATCCCTTCGGATGAAGCAAGAATATCCGTTTTCGACAGCGGTTTTTTGTACGGCAACGGTTTATTCGAGACAATGCGCGCCTATGAAAAAAACAACGTCTTTCGTATGCGCCAACACTTGGAGCGATTGTTCCGTTCAGCGGAGTTAATCGGGTTAAGTATTAGCCATTCCGCAGAGTCGCTTGAGCAAGCCATTTTGGATACGCTCGCAGCAAATAATCTCAATGCGGGATATGTAAGACTTACAATCTCGCAGGGAGTTACCACGCCAGGCTCAAACCTATCTTCCGAGACGCCGACGGTATTGATTGTAGCGAAGCCCTTAACTCCGTATCCCGACACTCTCTACAAAAACGGTGCGTCGGCTGTCGTATCGGAGATTAGACGTAACGTTGATTCGCCAGTCCCACGCATCAAATCCTTGAATTTTCTGGAAAACATACTTGCAAGAACAGCGGCACGCGAAGCGGGAACGCTGGAATCAATCCTTTTAGATACTGATGGATATGTAGTAGAGGGTTCGATGAGCAACTTATTTTTCGTGAAAGATGGTGTGCTTCATACCCCATCGACCGAATGCCCCATTTTGCCAGGCATCACCCGCGCCGTTACGCTGGAAATTGCCGCTAAAAACGACATTCCAATACGCGAGGGAAAGTGGAAACTAAAAGCACTTTTGGAAGCGGACGAAGCATTCCTGACCAATTCATTGATGGAACTGATGCCCTTAGTCAAAGTTGATTCGGTGAGAATCAGCGAGCAACCCGGCAGTATGACGCAACTGCTGGCGAGGTTGTATAAACGTCAGGTAGAATTGGAAATTGAATACAGGGAGGAATAAGATGTTTACAAGATATATTGACCCAACGACCGATTTTGGATTTAAGAAACTCTTCGGTGAGGAAGAGAGCAAACCCGTTCTGAAACGCTTTCTCTTTGATATTTTGGAACTTCCTCACCCGATTGCTGAAATAACATTTTTTCCCACAGAACAACTCCCGCAGACACCACAAGAACGCAAGGGTATTTTCGATGTTTACTGCAAAGATGAAAGCGGGAGGGAGTTTATCGTTGAGATGCAGAAAGGCAAACAGTTGCACTTCAAAGATAGGGCGTTGTATTATGCAACGTTTCCGATTAGTCGGCAAGCGGAGCGCGGGGATTGGGATTACTCTTTGCACGCTGTTTACTTCGTCGGCATTCTGGATTTCACCTTCCATGACGATGAACGATACTTCCGACGCATCCAACAAATGGATTGTGAAACGCACGAGATATTTTCCGATAAGTTGACTTTCGTTTACATTGAGTTGCCCAAGTTTAATCTTACGCTCGAAGAACTGAAAACAGGTTTGGAAAAGTGGCTCTACTTCATCAAACATGCCACAGATTTCTCCCAGGTGCCTGAAGAGTTGCAAAATGAACCCTTTCCATTGGCGTTCCAGCTTGCAGAGAAATCTCAGATGGGTGAGGTAGAAGCCTACTATTACGAGGGTTCATTGAAAGAGAAACGCGACCGATACGCAGAGAAAGAAACTGCTCGGATTGAGAAAGAAACTGCTCGGATTGAGGGCATAGAGGAGGGCATAGAGGAAGGCGAATTGAAAGCCAAACTCGAAATTGCGCGAACGATGCTCGAACAACAGATGCCGTTGGAGACAATCCTTCAGATAACAGGATTGACGAAGGATGACATCCAACATTTGCTATAACTTAGAAACCGAGTTTTTCCAAAAAACTCGGTTTCTGCATCACAAAGAAGGAGGGAGCAAAAATGAAAACAAACAAAATCACCACCTACATTTTGATAGCAATGTTGGCTTTGGGCGCAATCGCCGCAAAAGCCGACGAGAAGCCTATCCTGACGATTAACCCGGGCGGGCATACGGCGATGGTCAACGAGCTAATCTTCACGCCGGACGGACGAGAGCTAATCTCCGCTGGCGACGACAAAGTCATCCGAATCTGGGACGTGGAGACAGGCGAATTGAACCGCGCGCTGCGCGGACAAATCGGCGCAGGGAAAGAAGGCATGATATTCGCCGCCGCCTTTTCGCCCGACGGAAGGACGTTAGCTGTTGGGGGATACACGGCACACGACGAAATTCGCCTATTTGATCTTGCGAGCGGGGAGGTGCTCGGCGTGCTTAAAGGACACACGAACGTAATCCTTGCCCTTGCATTTTCGCCGGATAGGCGATATTTGGCATCCGGTAGCGGCGACAAAACCGTCCGCATCTGGGACGTAACCAACCTATCGCTCGCGAGGATTGCTAAATCCGAACATGTCTTGAAAGGACACACCGATGACGTTTACGGCGTCGCATTCACGCACGATGGCAAGCGCGTCGTGTCCGCAAGCTATGATAACACCTTGCGGTTGTGGCGTGTTTCCGACGGCACGCTAATCAGGAAAATAACAGGACACACCGATAATGTTTTTTGCGTCGCCATATCTCCGGACGGCAGATGGATAGCGTCCGGAAGTAAAGACCACACCATCCGCCTCTGGAACGCTGACACAGGCGAGTTCATGAAAATCCTCGGCAAGCACAATGGCAAAGTCAGCACTGTCTCGTTTAGTCCTGATAGTCGGCGATTGGTTTCAGTTGGAGCAGGGCATGACTACAAAGCCCGCGTCTGGAGTGTGCCTGACGGAGAGCTTCTGACGACGTTCGACAAGCACGACAGCACCGTCGTCGCATCGGCATGGCATCCGGACGGCAAATTGGTCGCGAGCGCTGGCGGAGCCAACAAGGACATTTACGTTTGGTCGCCAAATGTGGCGGGACGGAGCTCCGCCGCTACGGTGGCGGGACAGAGCCGCGCCGCTACGTTCAAACACCACATCGTCGGCACAGGCAGAAGTGTGTGGAGTGTCGCCTTCTCGAAAGACGGGCAGCAAATCGCATTCGGGAATGTTGGAAGATCTCGATCTAATTGGAATAAAGGCAAACTCGAACGGACGTTTGACCTGATTGACATGGCTTTGGATGCTGATGTTACGTCCGAAGCTAAATGTATTCGTGCGGACACCGACAGGGCGGGATTGACGCTCCATCGAAAGGACGAACTGACTTTCGAAATCAAGCGCGGCAGCAACATCCAAGCCACGATTAAGCAAACCCAAGCCTACGATACAATCCGATGCTACACATTCACGCCGTCAGGAAAAATCGCTGTCGGTTCAGAATTCACCCTCGCGCTCTACGAGGCAGACGGCAAGCGCATCTGTGAATTTGTCGGACACACAAGCATAGTCTGGGCGGTCAGCGCATCGTCGGATGGGCGGTATCTTGCCTCTGCGTCGTCTGACCAAACAATCCGCTTGTGGAACATTGAAACGGGCGAACTGCTCACAAGCATCTTCGTCGGCTCTGACCGGGAGTGGGTTGCGTGGACGCCGGAAGGCTATTACAAGGCATCCGCAGGCGGCGATAATCTCATCGGTTGGCACGTCAATCAAGGCGAGGACAAGGCGGCGAAATACCACTTCGCCTACCAGTACAGCGACCAATTCAATCGCCCTGATGTGCTTGGGGAGATTTTGCGAGCAGGAAGCGTTGAGAAAGCCGTCCAGCGCGCAGAAGAAAAACGCCGTCGTCAAGGTGAGCTCGACCGGATTGAGCAGGCTATCAAAAAAGAACCGCCGTCCATCACGATAATCGAACCTGTTGACCGCACAGAAACCACCGACAAAGAGATTCGTTTCCATGCGAGCATTATGTCCGAGGAGAAGGTAACGAAGATTACCGCAAGCGTCAACGGCGTTCCAGTTGACAGGGGGCGTGGTGTTGTCCCAAAGCCGAGGGAGAACGTCGTCTGGTTTGACAAGATGGTAACGCTTGAGGAGGGCGAGAACATGCTGTCGCTCGTTGCGCGCAACAAGTTTGCAAAATCGCAGCCAGCGAAGGTGCGCGTAACTTACAAGCCAGTCCGAATTGATTTGACGAAACCGACTCTCTATTTGCTCGCAATCGGTGTCTCGGATTATCTTGACGCTCGATATTCCAACCTGAAGTTCTGCGACGACGATGCCAAAGCGTTCGCCAAATTTTTCAAAGAGGAACAGGAGGGCAAACTTTACGGGAGAGTCGAAACGAAAATTTTGACCGATAAAAATGCCACCGAAGATAGCGTCGTTGAAGCGTTTGAGTGGCTGGTGAATCAGGCAACGCACAAGGACATGGTGATGCTGTTCATCTCTGGACACGGTGTCAAAGACAAGCGCGGAAATTACTACTTCCTCCCACACAACGGCAACAGCGATAAATTGCGCAGCACAGCCATAGCGTGGACTGAGTTCACCCGGACAATGGCGGAACTGCCGTGCAAGCGGATGTTGTTCATGGACACCTGCCACGCCGGAGATGTGACAGTTTCGCCGATGGTGGCGAAGCGACGGAAAAAAGCGGTGGACGCTACCGAGGCGATTCGAGAGTTGACCTCGGACGAGGTGGGTTGTATCGCCATGGCAAGCAGCATGGGACGAGAGATTTCACACGAAGATGACGCATGGCGACACGGCGCGTTCACGCGTGCCTTGTTAGAAGGTTTCGGTCAACTCAAGCAGTTCGGCAAAACGAAATTGCCCCCCAACGCCGACTGCATCAACAAGGACGGAGTTGTCTATCTCAATGAACTTGACGCTTACGTCGCCGAGCGCGTGAAAGAGTTGACGAACGGCGCGCAACACCCCACAACGCAAAAGCCGTCAACCGTCCGCTCTTTCCCAATTGCGGTGGTAAAGTAGAAACCGAGTTTTTGCCAAAAACTCGGTTTCTTACCCGCAACTACAAAAAACCAAGGAGGCAAAAATGAACGTAATCTGCATATTGTCTGATAGCTTGCGGCGCGACCATTTGGGTTGCTATGGAAACGACTGGATTAGTACGCCGAATTTAGACGCGTTCGCCAAAGACGCCACTGTTTTTGAGGAAGCATACCAGGGTTCGCACCCGACGCTTCCCAACCGAACTGACCACTTTACTGGAAAATACAGTTTCCCCTGGCACGGTTGGCGTCCGCTGGCAAATGACGAATTGGTGTTGTCGGAGGTGGTGGGACGAGAGGATGTCGTATCCATGCTCATCGGCGACACATACCACCTATTCAAGGAGAATTTCTACTACTATCGGGGATTCACGGGCTGGTGGTGGAATCGAGGACAGGAAGGCGACCAACTGATTACGGACGCTACCATTCCGATTATTTACCCCTGTGCGAAAGAGAAGATTCGCCTGCCGTACCCCGAACGCTACGAACAAATCATCAGGAATCGCCACTATCGCTGCGTTGAGACCGATTGGTTTGCCCCCGGCACCTTTTTGAAGGCGACTGAGTGGCTGGAACACAATTACCAGCATGAACAATTTTTGCTTTGGGTTGATATTTTTGACCCGCATGAACCGTGGGACGCACCGCAGTATTACATTGATATGTATGACGCAGACTACGATTTGGAGGAGGATTGCGATTATCCGGAAGGTGCGCCGTGTACTTTTCTCTCAGAGCGCGAATTAAAACACACACGGGCGCGGTATGCTGGCGAGGTAACGATGGTGGACAGGTGGTTCGGTTTTTTCATGGAGAAAGTAGAGCAGTTGGGACTTCTGGAGAACACCTTGATCATTTTTACGGCTGACCACGGACATTATTTGAACTACCCAGGCGACGGCGGATTAATCGGAAAACCGTTGAGCTACAAAGGCGAGAGGTTCCCGATGTACCAATCGCTTGTCAGGATTCCCTTGATTGCCCGTATGCCAGGGGGAGTTGGAGCGGGCGAGCGCAAAAAAGGCATCGTCCAACCCGCCGACACAATGCCTACAACTCTGGACTTTTTGGGTATCGACATCCCCGAATCACGTCACGGACAATCCTTCCTGCCGCTCCTTGAAGGCAAAGAGCAAAAACGCCGAAAATTCGCCTTCTCCGGCGCATACAACAACCTTGCCCACGTCTCAAATGCCAAATGGAGTTACGGTTGTTGGGAAGGACATCGCCCCGCTGTGTTGTTCGATTTGGAAATTGACCCACTTCAAACACACAATGCCATCGAACAAAACATGGAAATCGCAGAGAAACTTCATGGTGAGTTGATAGCGTTTCTTGAATCTATAAATACGCCGGAGGAGAAAATTGCGCGCTTTGTTCAACACTAACGCCACATAGGTAAAATTTCCAAGTTCAGCAAATTCGTATTGAGATTAACGTTTCGACACTCCGATTTACTCCCCTATCCCACCCTCGCGGAAGGATTAGCCAACATGGTGGTTGTATGCCTTACACTTTATCAATACGCATGTACGGTTTACCCAATACGCTTTAAAAAGTGTGAAAGGATTTCACTCCAATAAGTACGCCGATTTCTCTGCACGTACATCCTTGGTGCTACTCTACCAAGCGAGAGATGTTCTCAGCTAATCCTTTCGCTACCAACTACAATTTTTACATTTGTAGGTTGAAATTCAGATTTGGGCAGACACGCCGGTCTGCACCTACATATTTATCAGTGCTCGGAGATGTCGAGAAAAGAAAATCAACCTACAATTCTATTCCACAAGTTCAACGTTCCAGTTCGCAGCTTGGATTTCAGCGTCAAGCTCGCGAATCTGTTTGCTAGCCACATCGCACTCTTTGCGAATCTCTTTGACGTCAACCGTTGCCACAAATTTAATCTCGGATTTAGTAGCTCGACTTTGTGTGATTTTTGCTTGATTCGCCAGTCGCTCAAGCGTATTGCGCCTCAAATTGAGCATGTCCCGCGTGACGATGGCATCGGCAATCGTTATGTTGCGCTCAATCTTATTTGTCATATTTGTCTTGTTAATTCGAGTAATCAGCGACTCAAGTTCCTCTATTGCGGCTTGCTGCTCTGCAAGCAACTCAATGGGATTCTCGGCTGGCTCATCACCTTCTTGCACCAGAGCGTCCTGAAGAATACGGCTCTCAAGCTGACTTACCTTTGTCAAAAGTTCCTTTCTCTGAAGCAAAGCCTCTGCAAGTTTCATTTACATCACCCTCCACCGTTTTTTGTATACTAAGCGCAAATCAGATTTGTGAATTTGCGTTGAGGGTACAGTCATATTACTTATTACTCTTTACTTCTCATGAATAACAGCAAGATTTCAAATTACTCTAAAACCAGCGTTTGTTCTCTTCGAGGGCCCGTTGAGACAATAGCAACTTTTGTTTCCAACAATTCGGAAATATGTTCAATATATCTGCGTGTGTTACTTGGGAGGAGGTTATAGTCCTTGATTGGTGGGGTAGGAGTCAGCCAACCGCATACTTCTTCATAAATTGGTTCGCACTCACGAAGCACTTTGAGGCTGCTTGGGAATTCTGTGAGCGTATCGGATTTGTATTTGTAACCTGTGCAAATCTTGATGACATCCAAATCGTCCAGCACATCAACTTTTGTCAAAGCGATACCGGTTAAGCCGTTTATCCGTGCAGCGTACTTTAAAACTACAATATCCAGCCAGCCGCATCGTCTTGGACGCCCTGTGGTAGCACCGTATTCGTCGCCTTTTTGTCTGAGATGTTCGCCGAATTTTCCCAATAGCTCAGTTGGAAAAGGCCCTTCGCCCACGCGGGTTGTATACGCTTTCGATATTCCTATCACCTCGTCAATGGCTGCTGGACTGACACCAAGCCCTGTGCAAACTCCGCCAACTGTTGTGTTCGATGAAGTGACAAAGGGATAGGTGCCGAAATCAACATCCAACATCGTTCCCTGCGCGCCCTCGAACAAGATGCGTTTGCCAGCTTTAATCGCGTCGTTTAAAACAACGGATGTATCCTTGACGTGCGAGGCGATACGTTGAGCATATTCTTTGTATTTTTCCAGCAAATCTGTTTTGTTTAGCTCTTTTTGGATACTCCTTAGATTTTTCCCTTTAATCTGAAGGTTAAAATCAACTTTCTCCTCAAATAGGTCAAAATCAAATAGGTCAACTACTCTAATCCCCGCTTGCCGGTTCATCTTGTCGGCATAAGTTGGTCCCACTCCGCGAAGCGTAGTGCCGATTTTTTGGCTTCCGCCTTGAGTTTCAGCGACGGATTCCACCAGAGGGTGATACGGCATGATTAAATGTGCTCTGTCGCTAATCAGCAGGTTCTCTCCAATGTACACACCACGCTTGCTTAGTTCATCCATCTCCGCTATGAGTTGCTCCAGCGCAATCACAACGCCATTGCCGATAATACATAGCGTATCGGGGTGTAGAATCCCGGAAGGAATCAGGTGCATGACGAACTTTTCATCGCCAACAACAACGCTGTGTCCTGCGTTCGGGCCGCCTTGATATCTTGCGACGACATCCGCATCTTGGGAAAGGAAATCTATAATCTTCCCCTTACCTTCGTCACCCCATTGGGTGCCAACTACAACAGTATTAGCCATGTTCTTTTCCTTAATTGTATGTTGAGCGCAAACCGGATTTGTGAATAGGACTTGCAAATCCACGAAACCAAATCGCGCTCAGTGTATAACACATTATAATTATCTCTTTGAGAACTGGAAGCGAGCTCGGGCACCCTTCTGCCCGTATTTCTTGCGTTCGCGCATGCGCGAGTCGCGTGTTAGGAATCCCCCTTTTCTAAGTTGAGTCCTCAGGGATTCATCAGCTTTTACTAACGCCCTTGAAATCCCATGTCGGATAGCGCCCGCTTGACCAGTGGTGCCGCCTCCATGAGAATTGACATATACGTCATATAACCTGTGAGTTTTGGTGGTTACCAGGGGTTGTCTGGCTATCATGATCAGGGTTTGCCTGTTAAAATACTCGTCAATTGGTTTTTTGTTCACGAAAATGTTGCCAGAGCCATTTGGAATAAGCCGGACACGCGCTACTGAAGTTTTACGTCTTCCAGTTCCTAAATATTGATTAACTGCCACATTATCCTTTTCTTCAGTTTCCACGCTATCTATTTCTTCAGTTTCCACGTCATCCTTTTCTTCAGTTTCCACGCTATCTATTTCTTCAGTTTCCACGTTATCCTTTTCTTCAGTTTCCACGTTATCCCTCCTAAATTCTTACAGTTCACCATTATCAAAGATGCCGGTTTTTTTTATACATCTATATTCTGTGGTTGCTGTGCAGCATGCGGATGCGTCGAACCGCGGTATACTTTGAACTTTTTGCCCAACTTTGCTCCCAATCTGTTATGCGGGAGCATTCCGCGCACTGCCTGGTAAATCACCTGTTCAGGATTTTTCTGAAATATATCCTTGTAGGTTTTTACTTTTAGCCCACCCGGATAACCGCTGTGGTGATAATACTTTTTCTGTTCGTATTTTTTGCCTGTAACTACTACTTTTTCAGCGTTGATTACCGCAACTCTGAATCCCATATCAACGTGGGGCGTATATGTAGGGTGATGTTTGCCCCGTAAAACCATCGCCACTTGACTTGCCAATCTGCCCAGCGTTTTGCCGGCGGCATCAAATATATACCACTTGATTTCATTATCCGAGCCGGCAAAATATGTTTTATTACCTATCATTCATTCCACCTACTTAAAATTCTTCAAATTGATACACAACAGCCTAAAATAATATCATAACCCTTCAGCTTTGTCAAGGGCTTTTCCGTTGTGCGTCAGAAAAAAGAGTTTCTTAAAATACGGAAGAAAGCAATTACTTTTTTAGAAAAAAATAATTTTTCCCTTGCATTTTTGGAACGGGTATGATATAATAAAAACATTCCTTAGTTGTGAAAAGGATAAATAAGCGATTCACTCTTATGGGGGATTAGCTCAGTTGGGAGAGCGCTTGCATGGCATGCAAGAGGTCACCGGTTCGAGCCCGGTATCCTCCATCATTTTTCAGCGGCTTTTCGCCGCCTTTTTTTTGCCTTATCTCAGGCAACAATATGTTGCTACGAGATATTCATTACAAATCATGTTTTATTCGGCACATCCACATAGAACTGATAAACTCTACTATAAGGCATCATCTCCAGCGATTTTGACGCTCAAGCTATGTCTCAGATGTGTATGCCAATCCATCCCAATCGGATAATCCGCGGGGATGTCCGCTTCAGGGAGTTCTTCGGCTCTGCAAGCAACAATCTTCCTATCCCCAATCTCCTTCAGCGTTTCCTTCAGATAATCCATCCTGACCAAACTTTCGCTCTGGTAGAGACTCATAGCGTCGGCACCTGCCCCATACTGTCTGTTTGCCAATTTGTATACCGGTTTTCGGTGGAAGAAGCCTGTATTTTTGTGAACGCCGCTTTCGATAAGTTTCTTTGAACCGATGCCGCCGAAACATACCTTGTGGTATTGGTGAGTGACCGAAATGTGATACTCAGGGTACGATGCGCTATCGTCTGTGGACACAGGAAATGGACTCAACATTGTTCCATCTACCACATCCTCCGCGCACCAACGCTCTATATCAAGCCCGTAGGCAATCA
This sequence comes from uncultured bacterium, assembly GCA_964601015.1. GTDB lineage: Bacteria > Poribacteria > WGA-4E > DTYX01 > CAZRLY01 > CAZRLY01. The sequence goes on along the minus strand of CAZRLY010000171.1, from coordinate 2,724 downwards.
TCAGCCACGGAGCGTTGTCTGGTACTCTGGCAATAATTGGACACTGTTTCCCCAGTTCTTGCTCTTGCTGTCGTACTCCTTCTCTGAGCTTGCGCATGAAACCTGTGAGAACATCAGCGCGGTATTGAAACCAATCTTTGTAGTCGTCGGGATGTGATGAATCAATCTGCTTTGGGTCAACGCCACGCTCTTTCACATACGGCTCTACCAATGCGTCATGATACATCAGAATCGGCATTTGACGACAGAAGTCCAGAACGAGTCCATCCACGCCAATCCGCTGTATTTCCAGCAGGATGTCGAGCCGTTCCTGCTGTACCTCTTCAATGGCGTAGCATAACCTGTGAGATGCCTCATTGCCACGCTTGCTGCGTTCGCGAAATTGTGGGTTTTCCAGCGCGAGTCGCGATGTTACACCAGCATAGCTAGCACTACCGTAATGCCGATTCATACCGAGCCGTCCAAGGATTGGCATATCTCGTTCCCGACAGTATTTGATAGCACGTCTGAGCGGGCAAACTTTTTTCATCACAGCGGCTACAAATGTCCACGATTTTCCTCCCACCATGTCATTCAGTTCGCACATGCGAGTAACGTTTGGCAAATTAGACCAATAATCAACAACCGAACGCCCACAATTCCATATAATCCTATCTACACCGACATCCAGATGAACGTCAATACATTCGTCAATGACTTTTACTTCGTCATCGGGTATGTCCATGTCGTAGTTGGCGTAATAACACATCCACTCAGAAATTCCCATCACTGGAACCCGACTAACACTTTCATCAATCGGTTTAACATTAAGTTGTAAAGGCATTCGTACCTCCTTTTGCCTGACTCTCAGAGATTGCGAAACTCGTCCTGCATTGCTCGAAGCGTTTTGTTTGCACGGCGAAGTTGCTCAATATACGCATCCCACTCTTCAGGCTGCTTCAACATATTGAGATAAATCTCTTTGACCGTTTGGGCATATTCGGCAGCCACTTTATAATTGTCGCGCCCCCGTGCAGCAATGTATCGGTCAATGATACTCTGGTACAGCTTGACATACTCCTGCGGATAGAGGGGCGATAACTTAGCCTCGTATTTCTTCAACAAATCCCTGTTGCCTTTAGCCATCTGCCAGAGCGGTTCCATGTCGCCTTTATACTCGTAAATCTCAGCTAACAGTTTGGAGTTCTCCTGCGCCTCAACTTTGGAGATAAAGCATACCTCGAATTCCTGCCAATCCTCGTCCTTTACTGCCCATTCAGCCTCACGATAGAATTCAAAATCTAATTCACCATTTTCCAGTCGGAGATTCAGCAGGCTTGTTTGTCCTGCGTAATCATTCGTTGCCTCGTGGTGGCGTTTCAAACATTTGTATAGCTCGTCGCCGGCAAGACGGTGATAGTCAAGTTCTTTCCGCTGAATCTTTAACCGGAGCAACTCCGCTAAACTCCCGTAATCGCCACTCCCTTCATAATGATTCTGCAAATACAGATACAACTCGTTCTTTCGTCCCTCACTTTTTTCGATGCCCTCCTGTACAATTTCGAGTGCTTTCGCAGGTTGTTCTTTTTCCAGCCAATATTCTGCAAGCCGCCAGTAATCCATGCCGTATTCCAACCGGCTTTCCAATGTCTTCAGTTGAGCGTCTTCCTCGCCGATTTGCGCGTAGAGATTTGCAAGGAGGGTATTATAGTAACTGGAGAAGGTATCGGATTGTGCCTTCTTTTTCAGCGTGTCAATCAGAATTTCGTAATCACTTCTGTCCGCGCAGATGCTGTACGCTGTGTCATAGATAAAATCCGTAACGCCACAGTTGCCCCAGACATAATATTTCATCAACCCGGCGAGGATGTTTTCCTTCTTCTCCTTTAGTTCAGAGTTCTCTTGCAGGAGAGGTGGCAGTTTCTCCATGCTCTCAATCGCAACCCCCTCCAGCGCCCCTTCGTCTATCCCGTACTCATTCAGTTCCTCTAACGTCCTATTGGCAACAGCCCAGTAGACATCCGCCTTCAATCCATCTGGAGCCGATTCTGCGGACTTGAGGATGGAATTAAGCGTTCGGACGACTCCCGGTATAGAATAAGAATGGGACATTACTGATGGGAACGCCTGTTGAATCTGTTTCTTGATGGCGTTAAACGTCGCTGGTTTCTCCGATTCAAACCGCACTATCAATTCTCGTTTGAAATCTGGATACTTCCGAGCGCAACTCATCAGCATCTTGACGAGTTCGTTTTTCGCCAATTGTTCTACTTTTTCTTCTAAGGAACGAACCCGTTCTTCCACCTTCTTTGCCTCTTCCAGATATTGACCGCGCTCATTAATAAATGACAACAACACAGCGACTACATGCTTGCACGGGTACCCGTCGTAAGGACAATCGCAATCGGCGTCAATTCCGTATGCGTCGTCGGCTGTAATTTCGACAACGTAATCCCCATAATTCCCCTCAACCTCTGCTGTGATGGTTTCATCCTCCGGGTCAAATTCCAAACTTAGCACACGCCCTCCATGGTAATAACCGACTCCTCGTTCATAGATTGTGGAGGGAGCGAATTGCTCGACATCCCCTTCGGTTAAAGTTTTGAGATTCATCTGTATGTTGGGGGGACAGGTTCCTTTCCCAGTTTTGCTCGTAATTCCGATTTGTCTGAAGTTTTCATCGCAAATCCGCTTTAGTGGTTTGTTCCATAAATCTGTTCCGCTTTTAAGGCGTTTAAAGTCGTC
>CAZRLY010000170.1:0-13572 GCA_964601015.1 uncultured bacterium | reverse complement strand
GTACAGTTTGACGGGGGCTGAGTTCCCGCAAGGGTGCTTGGCTACCCTACAATAATAGAGCATCATCAAAAAGGGCTGGTAGGTTGCCACCGACTATTAAGATGAATGTCATGGAAGTCGTCAGGGTTGTAAGAAAGATTCCTTTGCCAATTTCTCATATTACCGTTGAAGATGTTCAGGTGGATGTCAGGAGATTAAGTGATACTGATGTCAAAGGTAGTGAGTATCAACAATCTAATCGGTTAGATGAGAATTTAAGAATTGCTTGCTTAATGAGGGATAACTTCACTTGTCGGAAATGTGGTGAGAAAGAAATCAAATTAGAAGCACATCATATAGTTTGGACTTCTAAAGATGTGATGTCGCAAAAAAGTGAAGGCTTTGCCTACACTTTTTCATCCCCTTAGTATTGTTCCAATCAGAAGGGGACTTCTACGACGAAAAGAGTTAAAGCGGGTGAGCAGGTGGGCAGATGAGCATGGGAGCAAGGGAGCAGGTGAACAGCCCAAAAGTCGGATGAAGCCAAAAGTGGAGGCAAAGCCCTCTCCTTTGGCTTTTCCCCACCAAAATAGAGATGAAAAAAAAGATAATAACCCGGATAAATATGATATTACCTTTCTACATACGACGCGGTGGTGAGATGACAATCCGTATAGCATGTGCTATCATCGCCACTACGTTTCTGTTCAGTTTTCCATCACACGCAGCCTCCTCTTCTATAGTTCCCGACTTGATTACCGCGCTGCAATTTATCTTTCTGCCCTCTTTAATTTTAGTGTGCATGGGAATAGCGCTGTTTATCCGATGGAAGAAGCGGAAAGCAAGGAGGGCTTTCCTGACAGAGGAGAACCTCGAAGAACCACTCATGTCACAAGAGAGCCAATCGGAAACTCCCCAAGAGGAAGATGAAGAGGTAGAAGATGATGAACCGGATATACAAACACTCGAAGCAATGACGCTTAGGGAACTGAGACAAGCGCAAAGATTCAGAAATGCAGGGCGCATTGCCGAATACTATACGGCAATCTCCTTAGCCATAAAAAAATATGTCGGGGAAAGATACAACATTAAAGCTATAGATGCTTCCACCAGTCAAATACTGGAAAATTTGCCGAATGGATTGACCGATACCATTTTTGACCAGGTTGGGGAAATCTTGAGAACTTGTGACATGATTAGCTTGAGGAGGCATCGCCCGTCCAGAGGTGAACTTGACCGCGTTTACGAGGTTGCAATGGAGTTTCTCCAGAGCCAGGTAGAATTATTCGCTGAAGAATATGATGATGAGGAAGAGGAATTCGACGAGAATTTGGACGATATTCGCGAAATGTTGAGAAGATACCTCAGTGAAGAGGAGTGAGGGGGAAATTTGTTCGTTTCCCTTACTGACTGCTGAACCCAAAAAAGATTAAATCCCCGAGTTATTAACTGATGAATTCATATAACAAAATCGAACTTTCAATTGTCATTCCCGTATTAAATGAAGAGGAGAACCTAAAGGAATTGCATTCCCGCCTGACAGAGTCGCTCTCAAAACAGCAACTGCGATATGAAATCATAATCGTGGATGACGGCAGCACTGATGGAAGCCTTGAAGTTCTCAAGGAGATAGTCCTCGTTGACAAGGCGGTCAAAGTGATAAGTTTTCGCCGGAATTTCGGTCAGACAGCGGCGATGAGCGCGGGTTTTGACCGTGCGCAGGGGGATGTAATCATCACGATGGATGCGGATTTACAAAATGACCCAACGGATATTCCGCTGTTGTACGAGAAGTTAAACGAGGGTTACGATGTAGTCAGCGGTTGGCGGCGCAAAAGGAAAGATGCCTTCATACTTCGCCGATTGCCGTCCATATTGGCTAACAAACTCATCGTATTGATGACAGGCGTCAAACTTCACGATTTCGGTTGTACTCTGAAAGCATATAGAAAAGAGGTTGTCCAGCACATCAAACTCTATGGAGAGATGCACCGATTTATCCCCGCCCTTGCTCACTGGGTTGGAGCTAAAATTGCAGAAATTGAGGTAACGCACCATCCCAGAGTACGCGGCACATCCAAATATGGCATCTCCCGGACAACACGCGTAATCTTAGATTTGCTTACGGTCAAATTTTTGTTGAGGTTTTCTACTCGACCAATTCAGGTTTTCGGATTGATGGGGCTGGTTTCAGGGCTCCTGGGATTTCTGATTTGCGGCTATTTATCAATAGGCAAGCTGCTTGCTTCCCTTTTGCAAACCCACGGATTTGAAAAAGGCATCCTCTCATACCTCTATTCTGAAACCCGTTTAACAGAGCGCATACCGATGTTAGTCTTAGGAGTGTTGCTTATCCTCGTGGGCGTACAACTTACCACGATGGGATTGTTAGGGGAGCTAATTACCAGAACCTATCATGAATCTCAAAATAAGCCCATTTACGTGATAAGAGAATTGATAGGACATTTCAGCGATGCAGAAGGGAATTGAGGATGAGGGACTTTCTATTAATATTTTCAAACGTTTTTTGCACTGTTATCGGGCATCTAATGTTAAAATATGGGATGACAAAGGTAGGACGCGTTAGCTCAATAAGTACGCTGCCTGCTACCATCTATCGCGCATTCAGCAACCCATTTGTCCTGCTCGGATTAGCCGTTTTTGTGGGAACTTCAATGCTCTGGCTGGTAGTCTTATCGCGGGTAAAACTCAGCCTTGCTTATCCGATGCTCAGTATGAGTTACGTCCTGGCGATAATTTTAGCGTGGCTTTTGCTAAAAGAACACATTCCATGGATTCGCATTCTGGGCGCTTCCGTCATTATCAGCGGGGTTTGCTTAGTATCAATCACGTCGTTTAACGTCACAGGCTTCGTCACTGATGTTCACGGAAAACCAGCGGCCGGAGCGAAAGTTATTGTAAAAAATGCGACAAAGGATAAAATGGATAGCACCATAACAGATGAATATGGAAAATATCGGTGTGCCTTTTGGGATTTTCTTGGAAGCGGGACAAGCCAAGACGACGAAATTGAAGTTAGCGTTGAAGAAAATGGAGAGCATTTAGCACCGATAAAGCATTTGATTACAAAAGAAGATGTGAATCGTTCTTCAATTGTAGTTGACGCTATCAATCTTAATAGTATCAATTAGGAGCTAAATATGGTTGAGATAAGCACTGGGAGGCTTTCTCCACTGGCTATGTTCTTGTCGATGCTCTGTCCTGGGTTAGGGCAAATATATCTGGGGAAGTATGTAAAAGCGTTGATTATATTCCTGGCGGCAGTTATGAGCATCGTTTTGATTTACGTCAATACCTTGCCATTTAACGATTTCTCAGATTTGTTAAAGAAGGATACCCAGGCGAAAGAGTATACTGTTTGGAAATTCAAAAGCAGTAGAACATTAATGTTTAAGTCTCGTTGGCAGTTCAGATTGACAGGATTCATCCAGTTTGTCTGCGTATGGTTATACGGAGTTACGGACGGCTTAATCGGCAGGCGTATGTACAGACGCACGAAGCTGAAGCCGCTCAAGAAAAAGCAAAAAGTTGAATAATTTCAATTCCCTTGTGGGGTGTTAGAAGGAGGGTTGGGGGCAGGTTGCCTCCATCTTAATGGTATCAAACAAACTTTTACTAAATGTTCCGCGCGAGTTATCTGACCAACCTATAATTTATCTTCTGGTTAAAGATTTTGACTTGATATTCAACATTATCCAAGCGAATATTCAACCGGGCAAAGATAGTTTGATGATTTTGGAACTTAGTGGAACCAGCGAAAATTATGCGAAGGGGATGCAATATCTCATAGAAAAAGGCATAGATTTTCATCTGCTTGATAAAAAAGTTCAAAAACTTGAATCCCGGTGTGTCGACTGTGGGGCATGTACAGCATTTTGTCCTTCCGGAGCGCTTTCTATGAATAGAGATGAGATGCTTTTAGAATTCGATAGGACAAAATGTATCGGATGTATGCTCTGCCTCCGCGCATGTCCCCAGCGAGCTATCGAAATAATTGATTCCCAATAGGGTTTGCGAAACACCAGAAAAAAGTTACGAAAGAAACCGAGTTTTTCCAAAAAACTCGGTTTCTCAAGGGAAAGGAGGAAAAGATGGAAGATTTGCTAAACATTGCGCATATTGCCTGTGATGTAGCGAAGCGTGGAGGTGCGGAGTTCGTTGATGTAGGTGTCAATCGCGGTAGAAACATAGAGGTTGAATTGGAAAAGGACGCTATCAAATCCAGCGATGCTCGCTGGGGGTACGGAGTTTCTATAAGGGCTTTCGTCAAAGGAGGACTTGGCTATTCCAGCACCAGCGGCACATTTGTCGAAGCAGACATCATTCAAGCGGCAAAAGACGCCGCTGCTCTGGCAAAGGTAGCCGAACTTGACCCGGATTTTGTTAGCCTACCTGAACCTGCCACATATCAGGAGGTAGAAGGACTTTACGACGACAAAATTGCCCAGTTGGGCGTCAAAGACATCATTGAATACGCGACGAGTAACATTGACTCAGCCAAAAACGCAAATGGCGATGTTATTGTCAGCGGTGGCGCAAGCGCCAGCTTCGGAGAGGGAGCGGGCGTTAATTCGCTGGGAGTAGAAACCGCCGGCAAATACAGTTACATTGGCGTGAGTATACAAGCCACCATCAAACGCGACGAGGATGTCGGTTCTTACTTTGACTATAGCAGCGCAAGAACTCTATCAGATTTTGAGCCAGAAGGGATAGGCGCGTTAGCAACTGAGGAAGCCATAAAATTTTTAGGCGCGCAAAAGATAGAAACGCGCACGATGCCAGTAGTATTTGGTCCATTTGCCGGTTTTGACCTTTTTTATTATCTCTGCTACAACGCCAACGCGGAAGACATTCAGCGAAACCGCTCATATCTCATCGGCATGAAAGGCGAACAAATAGCATCAGAACTGGTGACTTTAATAGATAACCCATTGTATCCGCGAGGGTTGTCGTCAAGACGCTACGACGGCGAAGGGTATCCGTCCAAACCGCTCGTTGTCGTAGAACAAGGCGTACTAAAGAGTTATCTCCACAACAGTTATACGGCAAACAAAGCCAAAGAGGAAAACACGGGACATTCCACTCGCGGTGGCATCGCACCAAGCAACGTTCGACCAAGTCTGGGAAAAATGACCGCGGCGGACATCATCAAGGACACCAAAGAAGGGCTGTACATCAACATGGGAAGCCTTTCCCCAAATTCCGTCACAGGCGAAATCTCCGCTACGGTGGACTTCGGATTTAAGATTGAAAACGGAGAATTGGCATATCCCGTCAAAAGTACAATGATTGGCGCAAACATGATTGAACTGATGAAATCCATAGACGCAATCTCCAGCGACTACCGCCCCGAACCCGGAACAGTCATGCCGACGATAAGGGCGCAGAATGTTCAAGTAGCGGGGGGGAAGTAGACTTGCTGGGCGTGGTGCTGACACTGTAACGGGATACGAATTGAGGTACTTGCAGGAGCCCGTCAATTGGGACACATTCAGGGATACTGTGATATTTGTGAAAAAATCTGATGATAAATATGTGCAGGTGGATGCACCATGGTAAAATCGCATTTAGATTTGAGGGCAGATGGCAGAGCTATTGAGCTTTCGATTGATGATGAGGACTGGTGTGAGATGTTTCTTGTTGGTCCTGTCAAGCAAAAGCTCGGTTCTGATCGAATTTGGCGCATAACGAATCGCCTCATGAATGTGCTTGGGAATCGCAATTCCCTGGATTATTGTGGGGTTATTCAAGGGCAGGAAGTCGCTTGGGTGCTCTCTCTAAGTGATGGCCATAGCTCTGTGTACGCTTCAAGTACAGATAGTTCGTTGACCCTCTACTTTGAAGACCAAGAGGGAGAAATCCTGGATAAAATTAGGCTATTTGAGCATGATTGTAAAATATGGAGCGCCACATTGAGTAGACTGAAAGGCGTCTGAGTTTACAGTAATTATCCTCAATAATTCGCAGTAGGAGGTGAGAGCGATTAACGAGACACAGTTAGCTCCACTGGCATTGGTAAGCATCCCTGGATTAGGCGTCAAGGGTATCGCCAACGTCTGGGTGCGCAATGCAACATCAGGGCGGACGCTGGTTGATTTCTTTCATCTCGACGCGGATACCTGGAAGCGGGAATATCAACTGACGCCGGGCGCAGTTGACACACTTTGTGACCGAAAGTCGCTTGAGGCAAGAGCGCAGACGTTGCAGCAAACGCTTGCTGACCGCGGCATTACGTGGCTCATCCGCGATGACGCTGATTTCCCGTTGCTTTTTACCTTCGGCAACAGTGCGCTGCTGGAAGGAGCCACAGCCACACTGCTGAACTCGCGCACACCTGACGTAGAAAGTTCAACGTTAGAAATCACCTGCTTGCTCACACAGCAATTGGCACAGCGCAATTTTACATTGGTGACGAGTCTGCATCAATTCGGCTATGTAATTGCTGCCTACAAAGCAAGGAAGTTGAACGCATCGCTCATTTTTGTGCTTGACCGCGGCATAGTTCCTGTCGTTGATAAACTTCAAAAAAGCGGTGGACGGGACAGAGCCACGTTCACTACTCAAGGCTTTAGCAAAGCGGTCAATTTTGACCTTTCTCGGCATTTGCTCGTTTCGCCTTTCAAGCCGCTGGAAAAAGGTGCCAAGGCACACGGCGCATGGCGCGACCGGTGCGTTATCAGCCTTGCAATACGTTCTATCGCTGTTCACATCCGCCGCGGCGGGAATATGGAAGCGGCACTGCGCGAAGCCCATCAGTGTGGAAAAACTGTCTGGGTATGTCGATTTCCCGCATCAGACAAATATGGGAGCAATCAAGCGCTGATTGAAGCGGGATGTACTCCGTTGACTCTTGACCTTTCTGGCTCACACTTGAACGCACTGCTTGCGGATGGAACAAAAACAACCCCCGCTCATGAATCTGACCTTTTTCGTCGTCAACGTCTTGGGCAGTTCTTTACGCCGCGAAATGTCGCCGATTTTATCTGGGACGCGCTCCTGCACTTCGCAGGCGGTTCGTTTCTGGAGGATGTTCGCGCGATTGACCCGGCAGTTGGACAGGGCGTATTCCTGTGGACGGCGCTTAAAGGAGGGTATTTGCCGGCGGAACGGCTCTACGGCCTGGACATCGACGAAACGTTGCTGACGGATTGGCAGGTCAATTTCAAAAATCAGCCTCAAGTCAATCTGTTTTTGGCGAATGGACTGCTGGACAACCCATGGATTGGTTTGCAAGCGAATGCGTTTGATTTGGTAATCGGCAACCCACCCTACGGAGGCGAGGGGCTCAAAGCGTTATCCGCACTGTCCTTGGCGGACAAAGCAAGGCAGCGCATCTCTGAGCAACTGTCATTTCTTCCCGATGAATCAGAAGAATCGCTCCAGCCACCAGAGATTCCATCCGAAGCGGAACTCGCTGAACTGCGTCGTCTGGCAGAGTTTCTTGTTCAGTGCTACGAAACCTGGCGTTTGAACGATAAAGAAAACTTTGAAATGATACCAGAAACGCCTGATGATGACGATATGCCCCGTCTTTTTTGCGATGCGCCTTCTGGCTCAACCGCTCAACGCGCTGTGAAAACAGTCGATAGATTCGATTCCCGGCGATTTCGATTTGAGGATGTGCGTCTGACCGCGGAAGAAAAGGACGCCATCCGCCGACTGTCAACATTCCCCATAGAGTTGCTCTTTGTAGAGCGTTTTTTGCAGTTGTGCAAACCGGGCGGGTGGATTGCAATCATCGTACCCGATGGCGTCTTAGCGAACTCGCAAACGCAACCTATCCGCGATTGGCTCTTGCTGAGAGTACAGGTCAAAACTATAATTTCTCTACCACGACGGGTGTTTACAGGCGTCGGGGCAAATGCAAAAACCAGCGTTCTGTTTCTGCGCAAATATACACTTGAAGAAAGAGCGGAAGCAATCGAAACAGGGCATACCCCAAAAACGCTGCAAGAAGAACCTGTCTGGATGGCGTCAATGGATTCTAACAAATTGGACGATGAGCAACTCAGTGAGTATTTTGAGCGCGTCATGAAGGCAATAAAAGGAGGAACGCCGATGCGTCACACATCACCAAACCCGTTAGCATCAATGGTTACTACGGTGTCACAACCAAAATTTGACGGACAACGATGGGACCCAGATTTTTGGGATGCTGACGCGATAGCACTAACGGAGGAACTAAAGGCTATTCCAAATACGAATCAGTTGGTCAAATCTGTGAAACCCCTGGGCGACTACATTCCAGACAAAGGAATTACATATGGCGTCATCGTAACAGGTAAATCGAGAAAATTTGACCCAAAAGGAAACATTACGTGCATCATTTCTGGGCATCTATATGGGCCCGGCATCTTGCAGAGGGAATTTAAGCCCACGATTCACGAATCTGATAGGCGAAATCGCCCTGACAAACACCCCTTGGTCGGCGATTTGTTATTCAACCGAAGTGGCGAGGGAACACTTGGTAGAAATACTGTTTTTCTCTTAGCCCCTGAGAGGTGGGTAGTTTCAGATGATGTTGATTTAATCAGGTTGGAAGGCATTTCTCCATTTACCACATCGTTGTATCTCAATTCGTGGGCAGGTCAAAAACTCATCGCCAAGTACACGAAAGGAGTTTCAGGGCAAACCAAAATCAATTTTGAGCACATTCGTGCCTTGCTGGTGCCCAAGTTCATTGATGAAGTTGAGGTGGAATTTGAGCAGAAATTTAAGACATTGCACTCAGAATTTTTTGATGTTCAGCAACAAGAAATCCCCAATAGCCAAAAGGAAATGTTGGAAAAACAAATATTTGAAAGTTACCAGCGTTTAGTCAAGGAACTGCTTGATAGGCTTGGAGTTTAAGAGTTTGAAACCATGAAAACTCATTCAGACATCACTCATCTGTTGAATAAACTCATTCGCAACGAACATGATTACTACCACAAAGTGGTTTACCCGCTGCTTGATATTTTGGGTGTACCAGAGGTATTTCGCTGGCCCCAGTTTCCGATTAAAAATCCATTCGGCAGAAAGGATTTGAGTGCGGACTATCTGTTGAATGTTCAGGATGTTCCAATGGTAATTGTTGAAGCAAAGCCCTCCAGCGAAGCTTTTGCAGACGGGCTTCGTCAGGCTCGCAACTACGCGCGCAACTTTGAAACGAAAATAGATGAAATCCGCGACATGAACGTCCCTTTCCTCCTCGTTGCGGCAGGCAACGAAATCAGTATGTTTCGCGCCGTTGCCAGGGCATATCGGGAATTTGTGTCGAAAGCCTTTACGGGGGAAAGTCGCAGCCTTCCCATCCGCTGGGGCAAGCGGGTACGCTACATAAATACCGCTCGTTATTTCACACCAACTGAAATTATTCAGCAGATGGTTCGTCTGTGTAACATCCAGCCGACGGATAAGGTTATCGACTTTACCTGTGGTTCGGGTGGTTTTCTTGCGGAAACATCAATGAGCGTACCTGATGAAATTGCCGGCGATTTTCTGGTGAATAACGTCGTCGGTGTGGATATTGACCCATTTTGCGTGGAAACTGCTCGAACGCTGTTGGGTTTTCTCTTTCCTGACCGGGCAAACGAGGTGAAGGTATTCTTGCACAACGGATTGTATGCCAAACCCCATTATAAACGTTATTCAGAAGACAAAAGAGTTGAGTCCTACCTCGCCGAAGGGCAATATGACGTCGTCATCGGCAACCCGCCGGGCAACAGAACCTATTCGGGTGGCAACGAACGGCGTGTGCTCAAGATGTGGGAAGAACGTTACGGAACGATACCACACCCGTGGGACCACGTGTTTTTTATTCGACGTGCGATAGAGTTAGCCAAATCTGACGGGCGCATCTGCCTGATTGTCCCCGATGGATTTCTCGCCAACAGTCAGTTTCAAGATTTGCGCGATGAAATCTTACGCCAATGTGAGTTGCGCGCTATCATCTCGTTGCCTCGTGTTTTTAAGAACAACAACGCAAAAATGGCCATCCTCTACATGGCTAAAAATCCGCGCTGGCATCCCTCATGGCAAGTTATGATGGCGTCCGTGCCAGCGCGCACAGAACATCCAAGCGAAAATGGCCGCGTTGAATGGGAGCCGACGAATATCCTCGCCGAACTGGAGGGCATCGGTGAACTGTTTGAGGTGGTTACAACAGAAAACGCTGAATTGCTCGCATGCAATGGTTGAAAAGCAGTCATTCGTTAGTTACCCGCCCGCCTTTTCCACTTTCTCTCTTTTCACACAGTTACCTCCAACCATCGTTCAACGATGCTTCCGTATGAGTCAGCAGTTACTGCGCGGAAGCGATGCAGCCCTGGTTCTGTTAAGGTCAAAATATGTTCCACTCCGCGGAGTAGACGATAACCCCCGCTGGGGCCATAGTGTTCCCAGATGACCGCGTTGCGTTGGCGCAGTCCTTGTGAGTCGCATCCTGCGTCGAAACCCAGAGGCGGAGAGCCGCCGTTAGCTTTAGCCTGAAGTTTCACCTGTTCGGGAGAATCGGTATCCCCTTCGATACTTGCTTCCAAATGTAGTTGCGACAGGTGGCGCGGTCTAATTTGGGGACGTGGGGCGGAAAGCACTTCCTGTTTGCCACCGTGAAGTATCGAAAGCGTACCGTCCGGTCGAGCGAATATCACCTCTTCGTAACCCTCTCCGTTGAACCCGTCAGCGTCTACGACAATATCAAACTCTATCCCCAAACGCAGTAATCGCTCCATCTCGACAGCGGCGTTATGTAACACGTGCCGATATGGTATACCGTGTTCATTGGCACGTTCGGGGTGATGTGTAGCTTGATTGTACAACAACCCCGATGGTTCAAAGGTATAACCGTCTGGCAGGGCGATAGCGACTTTTGCGCTATGAAGCAGGGCTTGCATGTCCCGTTTAGGACGTTCTGCTGCGTGAGACTTTAGCGTGCGTGCCAAATTGACCTGCTCTGGATAAGGCACATGGGCGCCGTGGTCAGAAGTCCAGAACCAGAAGTAGCGGGCACCCATGTCATAAGCCAACGTAAGCGAATACGGCGCTATCGGCTGTTCCATCCGTCCGTAGACTGCCATTCCCCAATCGCAACCAAAATGACGTGCTGAACCACGCAAAAAGGCGTAGTAGTAACGGAAAATATATTCTGGATACGGCGGGATATTGCATCCGTAGTGCATGTTTAGCGTAAGCGGCTGTCCATAGATTACATACCGCCCTTCGTGGATGGCACCGGTGGCACCAGCGCGCATCTGATACCAGACGGTACTCACCGCCGTTTCCCAACTCGGCAGCGGATGACGCAAGTTCAAATCGCCGAGGGCAACGTCAGTACGTCCCTCAAGCGCCCGGTGCAATGTTTCTGTACGCGCACTTTCCTGTGTACATTCAACAATCAATTGTGCCATCTCGGTGGGCGTGTGTTCGGCTTTCATATTGCGCCGCGCCCTGTGCCCCGGCTCGTCGTAATAAGCGTGTCCGCCGCGCATGTTGCTGCGATAGAGCAGTTCAGGGTATTTGTCGTCGCCGCGGTGGATATAAAAAACTGGAAGACGCCGTACCCATTTACGTTGTTCTTCATTGACCCAAAAGTGGTTGACTCCCGCCCCAATGAGTTCCTCAATGTCTTCACGCGAATAGGGCGTATAATCGTATTCTGCGTTATTTAGCAAACGCCCCCCCTGCACATCGCGGAAGTTGCGCCCCGTGCCAACGAGCATGTCAGGACGAAATTCCAGACGCTCGGCGTCAGGTATTGAAACCGGTTCCCGCTTGATAACCTCTGTGCGTTTAAAATCAAAACCTAAGTAGTGTAAACGTTCAACAAACGGTGCGCCAGCATCATCCAAGGGTGTGGGAAACAGGATGTCCCATCCCCGCAACTCTGGAAGCAAAGCCTCGCCCGTCAGTGAGTTGACGTATTCCAGCGGTGGTTCATCCCCTTCCTGAAACAAATAACGGGCTGTTCGGATGGGTTGTTCCGCCGTCGCATCCCACGGCAACCGGTCAACCAACGCCCACATAGCGCAGGTATCTCCGTTCTGCTTTGTGTTTTCGAGACAAACCCACTGATACGGTATGCCCTTGTAGTTTTCTACATTTCCAAAGGTCAAATTAAAACGCAGGACGTTCTGGTCAGGCGTTTTCTCAGTATCGGTAAGGACGTACTCGGCGCTCCGTCCCGGCGTTCCCAATGGCGACGCTATTGTTAGCGACATTGCAAATTCGACAAAAGTACAGCAATATTTCATGATAAATTACCCCTTTTGATTATTCTCATTCACGTCTGAGTGCTTCAGTCGGAGTGAGTCGGGCAGCTTTGTAAGCTGGATACAACCCGGAAACAATTCCTATTATCACCGCGGTCAAAAAGGCTACAATGGCCGCTTGCATTGATACTACAGACGGCAGGGCTACCTCTTTGATTAGGAAGGTTGAGATAGCCCAGGCTGATAACATACCTACGAAAACACCAACCATGATACCGATAATACCTCCGACAAGGCTTATCACTATGGATTCAATGAGAAATTGAATGAGGATATCCGCCCGTTTTGCACCCACGGCTTTCCTCAGACCAATTTCCTTCGTCCGTTCAGTGACTGATACCAGCATGATGTTCATAATCCCTACCCCTCCGACAAAGAGTGCGATGCTGGCGATGCCGCCAAGGAGGACTTTTAATATTAAACTCACCTTTCCGACCGACTCCATAGCCTCTTTGACCGTAAAATATTCAAAAATCTTGTCAGCGCGCCCGTGTTGTCTTCTGAGTACCAGTTTTACCTCCGCCAGGGCTTTATCTACCAAATCAAAACTTTTGGCGTGAATGAACAACACCCAGACAATATCGTTGCCCATAAAACGCTTCTGCATCGTTGTCAGCGGCATGATAGCTGTATTATCCCAGCCCTCCGTTGCCATTTTATCACCCTTCTCTCTCATGACGCCCACGACGGTAAATCTAACATTCGCTATTTTAAACTCCCTGCCTATGGGATTGACGTGTTCAAAAAGGTCATTTTGAATTTCTGTACCGACAACGCATACCAGCGCGGCTGTATCTACATCATGTTTCTTTAGAAATCTCCCCTCCTGCACGTACCAATTGTGAGCGCCCTCATACTCAGGAGTTCCTGCACATACTTTTATCTTTTTATTGTGCCTGCCGAACGATGCGGGGAGTTCCATATCCAAAATTTCAGCGGATACGTTTTCAACAGATGGGCAACTTGCTAAAATCTCCAACGCATCTTCATATTTCAGAAACTCTGGGCTGGTGTTTTTCACCCGCTTGCCATTTTCTTTGATAGTATCGGCTCGAAATACGACTAACATATTTGCCGCGCCTATACGCTGAAATTCAGCTAAAACTAAGTGTTTAGCGCCGTCGCCGATAGAAACCATTCCTATGACAGCAGCAATACCAATGATTATACCTAATGTCGTCAAAAGTACACGTAACTTGTTTTTTCGCAGTGATGATAAACCAACGTTAAGTCCTTGTGTTATTTTCATCTTTTTACGGCAGGATACCTCGTCTGATTTGGAATGAAATGCCTGCCTGTGCTGAAGGCAGACAGGGAAAATCAG
>CAZRLY010000169.1:0-13580 GCA_964601015.1 uncultured bacterium | reverse complement strand
GCGGCTTTTCTCAGTCAGGGGAGAATGTCACGATACTAAACGATGAAAAGTTCAGCCCTAAAGAGTGGTAAGAATTTCTATCTTAGTTAAGTATCTTCTGTTGACTGGAATTCAATAATTTACCGCAGTAAAACAGCAGTAAAAATGATACAGAACGTATGGTATAATGTTACATATTCGCAGGAAAGATGCTACAAACATCCTGAAATCATTAGCATAAAACTAAGAGGGTGGAATTTGGGAATGAAACAACTAAGTATTGAAGAGAAACAAAAAATAAAAGAGGCATTAAGCAAGCCCATGCGGGTGAGTGGTGGGAACAAAATTCCCAAGGGTATTTGGATGATACTTTTGGGAATCGTACTTGTTGGAGTGGCAGTTGTTGCATTTGCATTCACAATAAGCGTCGGAGCTTTTTCTGGCAAAGGAATACAATGCATCTTATTTGAAATCGGCGCTTTTGGTGCCGGGGTCTGAGTAACTAACATTTTTTACCTCTTTTGATTTAAAATTTAACATGAAAATCGTACGTTGTCAACAAAATTGTTGTATTAGTGGGATGAAGACTAAATTCTAATTACAACGCTCTAATTGTTAGACTAAAATTGTCTCTCTCTGCGTCTTATCAGTGAAGACAACCGGAGCTCAATATGTTGCTGTCCATAAACTTTTTGTAATATTCTGTACTTTTCTTTAATCAGTGTCTTAGCCCTTTGGAGGGACGGTCAATTTGGGTAGAACCTATGTAGATAAATTGAATAATTCCAGCCCTATCAATGATAAAAGTTGCGGGGAGGGCATTGTTGAACGTATCAAGGCTGATTGACCGATAGACGCCATAACTTTTCATCACTGTACGGTTGGAATCGGCTAACAAAGGGAAGGGAACATAATTTCTTTGGATATATTTTCTCAGTTTTGCAGGTTTTTGCCCAACGATGCCCAAAATTCGCATGCCCATCCGCGCATATTCCACATAGTCCTGCTGCAATAAAGACAACTGCCTCCGACAATGCTGACACCACGTTCCTCTGAGAAACACGAGCATTATATTTTTTCTAACCTCGGCAAGTTTAACAAGTCTACCCGTGGCAGATTCTAATATAAACGTCGGTGCAATATCGCCGACTTGTAAAGTGCTGTTAGCTTTGGGCATCCGTCGCCTCCTTTGTCTCCCGATGTAATACATCCTGTCCGTAAAAGACAATCCCCTTCTGCATTTGTCGAAATCTCGGCATCGGATGTTCTATAGCCAACTTCAACATTTCTGGATTAATGACATCTAAGTAGAATAAAATCGGAATCTCCATGTAGATATCAGCTACTGCGTTATCAATGATGAAATCGAAGGCTTCGTCCTCTGCGACGTTATTTTCTAACACCAGCAGTATTTCCATCTGCTGAAATCTCTTTGCGCCACGGGCAAAGGCACCGTATATGACGGCATATCGAACAGCGAATTCCGTGTGTTTTAATTTGTCCAACTCTTCGACAAACCATATAAGCGCAGAAAGTGCCTTTGCGCGTTTTTTGCTATCTCCGACGGTTTCCTTTAGTTTTGCGATTCCGCCGTGAGTAGGTGCGATTTTGAGTTCTTTTGTTTCCATGTGCGTTACCTCCATCTTTGCAAAAATACACTCGTTGATTTTTAGTCGTTCACGAAGTAACTATTTCCCACTCCTACTTACTTCTCTTTTTCCTTGCTATAATTTACCTCTTAGCCCTCCCGTCACTCAACCCTTTCAATAATGCCTCCAACTGCATTCTACTTTGAACGACAATAACTTCCCGATTATCCAACAGAAAGGCAACGTCTCCGGCGATGTCGAGTTCCTTTACCAATTTGGTGTCAGCCCGCAAAAGGTTTTCTGCTTCGGGGCTTTTTGCGAGGCGTTTGATTTCAGCAGGATTCAATCCAACTTCGAGCAGAGCGTCCTCCCAATACGAACTCCCCAGATGGCGGCTTTTGGCTTTTATGTAGTCGCAATATTTTTCGTCATGGTATTTCTTGATAATCAGTTGGCGTTTGGCCTCTTCGATTTCCGCTACGCCCCTTTGTGCGATGAGCGAGTTGTTTGTGTCCTCGTAGGCTATGTAGTGAATTTGCAAATTCATCGTTGGCTTGTTAGCTTTTTGTAACGCAAAATTCGCCCTTTCGGACAAACAAGAGATAAACAGGTCAATTTGGGCTGGCTTCCACTGTCGTTTTACATATATTGTCGCCCCTACCATTTCAGGAAGTGGAACGTATTTGCCTGCAACATAGCGGAGGCTGGTTTTTACTTTGTGGAAATTATGTGTTTTCAGTATTTCTGCGCCGAAGATGTACGCGGGGATGTTTTCGATACCATATTGTTGGGAGAATTTTTTTCCCTTTTCCGAGTTTATATCGACGTATTTTACTGAGACGCCGGGAAACATCGTCCTCGTAGATGCTACGATGTCGGCTTCGTTGGAGAACCGAGCGCGTTTGTCTGTGATAACCGTTAGGGGGACGTCGACGGGTTTTTTGTATGAACAGCGGGCGCGGGGAGTGTTTGCATCCTCGCAGATTCCGACGAAGCCCTTCTTCTCACAATCCTTATCCGTAAAACATTCGGGTAGTTTTTGACACGGTTCGCAGGAAAGAGCTTTGGGTAACTGCGCGCAGATGGCTTTGGTCAAATTCAAGCGGGCAATTGGGCCGGAATAGAATTGGTTGTTGATGTATACGGTTGGAGAGGTTTGAATTCGCAGGCGTTTTGTGCGCATGGCGTGCGAACGCAGTACCTCTTCTGCCTCGCCGCTTTTCAAACAACCGTTTATCCTTGGTAGGTAAAGTCCGAATTTTTTCGCGCCTACATGCCAGGGCATACCTTTGACGCCCTCGTTGCGCCAGAAGAGGTAATCCCAGAACCTATCGGGAAAATATCGGGCGATACAAACCTGGAGCATATCCTCTTCGAGTTCCTCTTGTCCGTGCAAACTGGTCAACTTTCCATCCTTTTCGTTGACGATAAAATAGAGGTTGACATCAATGACATCTGTCTCCGTCTCGAATGGGTGTATACCCTCATGAGAGACAAATCCGAAGTCCTTCATCGTGGTGTAGACGGTGCGTTCAGCCTCCATCCCGTAAGCACACTGGCTCATGACATATAAATCCAGTCGGACTTTAGCATCTCCGCTTTCTTTCTTAGTTTCCTCCTTGAATTCCGTCAGCAGCGTTGCGATTTGTTCATCGTCTTTGATGTTTTCGGACAGCGAGATTTCTTCAATGGTATAATCTTTTATTTTTGCGTCTCTGTCGAGATGTAAGGTCAATTTTCCCAGCTTTCGCGCCTGGAAGTTAAATTGGAGGACTGGTGCATTTTTGGTTTTGCTGTAGGTTTTTTGGGAGAGTTTTCTGTGAGCGTTTATCAGCACGTCAATGTCTGGAATGTCTTCGGCGGCTTTGACTGATAGTCCTTCACCGAGATGGCTGAGTACAACAATGATGTCGGCTCTGGATTTCGCCTCATGGACGTATTTTCTCAAGGTACTTATCGGCTCAAGGAATTGCAGATGCTCCGCTTGTTTTTTAAATTCGCCCGTCGCAATTTCAGGAGTAGTCACGCCTAATACGGCGACTTTGACTCCTTTGATGTTTTTTATCAAATATGGTTTTAACAGCAACGCCCCGGAATTTGCGTAGACAGCATTGACGGAGAGGAAGGGGAAATTGAAGGTTGTCATAATGAGGAAATCCAGCCCGAAACTGAGTTCTTCATCGCCCATGCAGATTGCATCGTATCCCATCAGACGCATCGCTTCAAGGTTGGCGAGTGTGCGTTTTTTGTCCAGTTCGTATCCGCTCACGTATTCGTCGTAAATGCCACCGGCAAAAACTCCTCCTGCGTCCAACAACAAAATTTCTTTCTCCTTTGCCCTGATTTTCTGGATAGCAGTAGCCCTTCGCGCTACGCCTCCGAAAGGCTCTACCGCACAATCACAGGGGAACAGGGCGCTATGAGTTTCGCCTGTGTAGAGAATGGTGATGTCATCCGCTTCAAGCAACATTGTACTAAGACAAAGAAGGATTGAGATTATGATAAACGTGGATTTACATAGCATAATTTTCGTCATCTCTAAATAGCTATGATACCATAGTTAGCTGTTTTTTGGCAATATTTTTCTGCGCTTATTTTAATTTTTGCTTGACTATTTGGCTTGAAAATGCTATTATTGAAAATGCAGGTTGGAGTAGAACAGATGAGCGCGTCCGCTACAAGAAATTGTGAGCGGATGAGGAAAGTCCGAACTCCGCGACCAGGGGTGCTGGATAACGCCCAGGCGGCGTGAGCCGATAGAAAGTGCCACAGAAAACATACCGCCTTGATTTTTTCAAGGTAAGGGTGAAAAGGTGGGGTAAGAGCCCACCAGCAGGGGAGGTGACTCTCCTGGCTTGGTAAACCTCGCCCGGAGCAAGCCCGAATAGGCGGGAGATAGCTGGTCAGCCATCCCGCGGGTAAGGGTGCTGGAGGCTTATGGTAACATAAGTCCAAGATGAATGCTCATCGCCCAAACACCAGGTTTGGGAACAGAATTCGGCTTATGGGCTGCTTCAACCTGCGCTATCCATAGCAAGCTATAAAAGTTGGAGTACGATGACTTTTCATTGCAACAACGATTGAATCGTTGCACTCCACAAGTGTTAAAAAGCCGCCAGTATGCTAATACGGTGTGTGTTTCCAAGGTCAAAACTCAAGAAGGCATAGTCTACGGTGAATTTTTCTATTTTCACCCCTGCGCCTGCTGCGAAATCACCATCGCGCAAACCTATCCTTAAAGCGACAGATTTTCCGAATTGGTATTCAGCGCCGATGTTGTTTTGTCCATCATATCGGCTGTCGTATTCGTAGGATACCATGATTCCAGCGTTCAGGCTGGGAATATAGTTATTGTAAGCGAAGCCCAATTTAACGTTTGTGGGAACCGTCTCTTCTCGCTCGGATTTGGTATTCCATTTTATGGTTGTTTCTGATATATCCTGAACGTTGAACCCGACGGATATTTCCCCAAAACCTTCGTGTCCTACGAGCGCCTCGCTATCCGTCATTCTCGCAAGAAACCCTGCGTCGAAGCCGATTCCATTGGCAGAATTTGTCAGGAGGGACTGGTTGATACTCTTGAGGTTAATTCCGAACAGAAAATCAGGCGGACTTCCCGTAGTTCCCATGTTGTCCCACCATGTTTGACTAATTGTATATCTCGCCGCCAGAGAAACTACATAAGCGTTCTCGCTATCGCTCAAGTGTCCCTCTGGCTCAAATGACGGGCGGAATTTTGGTATATCTTGTCTGCTTTGATAATCAGTATCCGGGTCCAATTCAGGATATATCGGGATGTCATCAACGCCAAAGCGAATCCAACTTATGCCCACAGCAAACAGCCTATGTATTCGGTGCGCCGCGCCTATGTAGTTATAGCTTCCCAAATCCGAAAATCTGCTGGCGTGCATCAAGCTTGCCTGGATACCTTCGATTAGTCCCAAGCCGGCAGGATTCCAGTACGAGGCGGTTACGTCATTTGATATTCCTACATAAGCACCTCCCAAACCCATAGCTCTCGCACCGACACCTTCTGTCAAAAAATCTCCAGTATATTTATCGCCCCAGGCGTGCTGAACCAAAAGAATGTTTAGCATAATTAGAATGCCAAGGATGCTCAGAATGGAGTGTTTCCACCCGCCCACTCTTTCGTAGAGCGTAAGAGCGTGGAGTGTGGAGCGTAACCGTCTATTACACAAAATAATTCGCTCTCCGCTTTTCGCTTTACGCTTCACGTTTTTTTTCCTGCTCTGTCGCTTTTCAGCGTAAAATGGCCAATCTACCTGTTTTATTTTCAACTTTCTTATCCTTTTCAACGATTAGCTTGTAAAAATAAACTCCGTTTGGAAGTTCCTCCCCGTCCTCATCACATCCATTCCAGTGATATTCATTATAATCTGCAAAACCATCAAGTTCCTCAATGGCTCTTACCAACCTACCCGTCACCGTATAGATTTTAAGGGTTATTTTATCTGCGTTGTCTGTTAAAATGTATATGAATGTCGTTCCCTTAGTGATTTTAGTACCCGGTTCAAACGGGTTGGGAAAATTGGCTATGTTTTTAATTTCCAGTTCACCGGCAACCTGGAAGGAGATAGATTCGGCAGCGTTGTTATTGTTAGCGTCGAAAGCCTGGACGGTTACTCTGTGTTTTCCTGTGCTCAAAGACGGCGCGTAGGATAGAAGGGCTGTGTTGAATTCCATTGGGGAAATCAAGACGGTATATTCGGACGTTTCCACAGCCACACCATCCAGCAACACTGTGATTCTGTCCTTGTTAAGGTCAATTCCGTTTTTATCGGTTATCCTTGATGCAATGACGGGGCGTTGTGACACATAGCTGTTTTCTATGAATGCCTGGTGTTCGACGGTTATCTTGATGGAGGGCGGAGTTTTGTCGTGGTGTTCCATCAGTGCGTAAGCGCCAGGTTTTTCTATCTTAACAGCGATTTTATCTCCAGACTGTTTTCCCCCCACGTATATCCACTTTTGCGTTCCCTCGTCCTGGCGATAAACCGCTAAACTATCGACGTCGGGAGATTTTTCCCTATCAAATTTGATGCTCAATTCACCGGAAAAAGTCGCATCGGAAGAGGGCAGTCCTGTGGAGATATTTAACAGATAAACAAGCCCTGTTGGTTTGTTGGGAAGCGCAGTATACGAGATGTCAGGTTGTTCCACAATTAAAATATCCTCTTTCTGCTCAAGCGTTAATACGGAATTTTTACTGATTCCCCCAGACGGTACGACAAAGATTAGATTGCCATCTATGCTCTTTATCGGCCCATTGCTGCCGAGCGCAGGGGTTAAACTGAACTTATCCCGTGAGATGTCTTTATTAGCTGTGTTGTTATGCTCATTGTGTTCAATAATAGGACTGTCAGGGCTATCGGAAGTTGTCAGGGCAACGACAACGAAGATGGTATTTTGGTTCTCCTTGGGTTGCCATTCAACCTGAACTTTGGCAGATTCACCCGCTTTTAGAAGTGGTATGATTTTATCAGCACCGATAAGCATACCGTTTTCTGGTTTGCCATCAAAGAACTTCACCACCACTTTTTGAGCATCCAATTCGCCGATGTTCTTCACAGTTGCTTCGAGTATAGGGGGCTTCCAGTGGACGTCCTCCTGTGAGACGGATAAATCAGGATACCTGGCTATCCTACAAATTTGCGTGGGGCACCTTGATTTTCTATTCAGACTGTCAATGGCTTCCACATAGTAAAATACCACATGCCCGCTTTCGCGACCGGGCAGAGGGGAAACGGTTTTATATACATCCCCCTGGAATGGTTCCATTTTGATAGGTATCCAATCCCGATTATTAAAAGACCAAAAACACGTAACCGATTCTATTTTCCCCTTGCTTTTGGCAAAAACAAGGACATGCGGGGACACATTCGGCGGGACGATTTCCGGGTCAATTTTTATGTCTGTTATGTGGGGGCCGGCTACGGTATAAGTTGCATATCCTAACCCGTCAATTTGGTCGTTCCAAACGTAAGCCCGCACAGTGCCAATGCCGGATTTTGCCTCAGACGGCATTGCAACGTACGTCTCGAAGCGATTCGCCGTCACTTCAATAGATTCTTCAGCGATTACTTCTCCCCCTTCGTCAGGTGCTGCCACTATTACTACCGCACTGCCATTGAATGGCTCGCCTGGGATGGTACCACTGATTTTCAACGTCTCGTTTCTATCAAGCGAAAGCGTCACATTTAGCGGTATATTCAGCTTTGGGAATGCAAGAGTAGTCGCCGGGTCAGCTATGAGGGTAAATATTTCAACCAAATCCACGTAACCTGAATATTGGGTGTAGAATTTTATCTTTCCACTTGTTGTGATTTGCCCGAGCGACGGCGGGTTAGATAAACGGAACGTTTCGCCCGGAACTATGTTGTTGGTTTTGAACATGGAATTGAATAGCTCAATTGCAAGCCAGTAATCCCCATTGAGCAAACCCAAGCCCGTACTTCCGAAGAAAGCGATAGCGCCGCCATCTTCAGCCCTTACCAACTCTTCCCCAAGACTGCTGCCGTGTGGGTTGTCGAAGTAACCGGTAAAACAGGTCAAACTGAAAATAAATGGCAACCTCTTCTTGTTCTTCAGCAGGGGCACATCTTCCAAACCCAGCATGCGATTGTCAGACCAAATGCTCCCGCCGCCATGCCCCAAAAAATTTACCAGCAACGAGCCGCTGTTAAGGTTGTCAATCACCTCCTGCGCTCCACCGTAGTATGGCGATTTTTGGTCAGTCGTGTAAATTCTTGCAAAATTGAAAGCAGGTTGGGTATATTCCTTTATAAGCATCTCGCTTTGCCAGGTGAACTTATCTCCAACGCCCGCCAGAAACAAGAGTTTACTACGCCAGGGACCGAATTCCGGGGAGCGTTCATAAGCGACTATCTTTTCTACCATTGAATTTAATTCGATTAAATTGCGCGCGGGGAGCCTGCCGACTATCATGTCCGGAAAGGCATCTTCACCTGAAAAGGCTACCAATTGGTTATCGCTGGCTGCCGCCCCATATTCAGGCGTTTGCACCAAAATGGATGGTATGGAATTGATATTGGCTCTCTGGTACTTTACAGTTGCGTCTCCTGCCAGCAGGAGATAAGTCGGGGCGGGAGGCTGCCAGAATGATACCACATACCTGAGAAAATCCTTAATCGCATAAGGGTTGAAAATACCGTAATTAAACTCATCGTAGATGTCATCTATTTTTACAATCGCCACCCTGAGCCCCCGTTCTCTTCGCAATTGTGCCAACGGTTCTACTCCTAACGCGAGGGTGGAATGGGTTATGATGATGTAATCAGCGCTGTTTGTCGTAGCACGCAGGTTAGACGGTTCATCTAATATCATCTTCTTTGGAGATTTAAGTTTATCAGGCGTTATGGCGATATACTGTACCGCAGAATCAAGATTGTCGATATTAGAGCCCGGTTGCGTACCGAGAAATCGAACTTCGTAAGTACCCGGCTTCTCTTCGTCCTCCATAACCTGGTTATCATGATATAGCGAGCCGTCCAGTCCGTAAATTTCGACATTCGGCTGCGAGAAACTGGAAATTGTCAAGCTAAAATGCTGCTCCTCTTCAGTGGGCGGCACTGAAAACTCCAAATAGTCGTATTCTGCCACATATTCACGCCAGTATTCAATCTCCACCCAGTTGAATAAAATCTGGTCAAAATCTCCTGCCTCTGTATCGCCTGGACTCACTATCCTGAGGATGTTTTTGCCATCCTTTAAGAAACTCTGTGGAACTTCGTCGTTAGCGAGCAGATATTCTTTTTGTCCGTCCCATTTGATATCTCCCAGCATAATCTCTTCATTAAGCCAAATCTGGACATGGTGGTCAAGTTTAGCAATATTATCCGTTTGCCCATGTAACATTACCTTAACCTTCGCGGGCAAACTGGTTTCCGCCACACCAGGCAATTCCAAGCTATATTCTTTGTAGTTAGGCGCTGTGATAACACTCCAAAACAGACTGTCATTGGGCAGGGGCGGCAGGACATAAACACCAGCCTGACGGATTAAAACACGGCCGCGCCCGCCATACCAATCATATTCCCCCTCGTCCGATTCAGTGACGAATGGAAGCCTTATAAAGGCGTCATCCTGTTCTATGTGTTTTAACGAGCGAAATTTACGCTGCCTTCTCGCATCTTTAGCGAGGAAACCTGCGCTTTTCTTTACCATCCGCAAGCCTGGCGCGCTATTCCACATTAGCCAGTAAACATTATCGTCTGTGAAGAAATCATGGTAAGTTTTTGTACCTCTGAGTTTTTGTCCATAAAAAACAATCTCATCGCCCTCGTCAAAAGTCCCATCATTCTCGCCCCTGGCAAAAATCGGAATCTGCTTGCCCTTCAAAAAGAGCTTGAAAGTACGCGGGTCAATTTCATCTACTTCAACTTCCTCCTCTTTGAGATGTACATAAGTGATGTGATACATGCCGTCTTCGTTGACGAGAATCTTGTAGACAGGCGATGAAACGGGCAAGGGTATTGGCGTTTCTGTTTTAATTGAAGGAGCGGCGAAATTTGGTATAGCCCTCCAATTTCTCGCTGAGTCGTAATTAAGAATGCTTTCTTTGAACATGCTCTCGTAAAACTTAGATTCTGTTCTTGCTCGGAGGGATGTACGCGCTGGCGATTTATGATAGTTTCGGAAGAGCAGACGGGCTACTATGCGATTATAAAGTTTAACAGTTCCAGATGTGGGATTGTACTGGACAGGATTAAATTGCATGCTAACCACTCTCTGGCTCCTTATATAGCCCGTAAACCCTAACCGGACGATTTTTTGCGGGTAAAAGCTATTTTGCGCGTAGAACTCCTCGTTCAAATAAAATGCTTCGGCGGGATATTCGTATCCCCGCGCATCTTTTTTTAGGGCAGTCGCAGGTACCGGGTAAATTCTACGGACTGAACGTACCGAATGTTCTGCGCTTAAAATTTGTGTGCTAAATTGCGCATCCGGCGGTATGCCTAAGAGGGTGGCAATAAAGGGGAGGTGTGGTTTACCCGTTTCAGATGTGTAGGAACACCCATCAAAAGTTATAGTTTGAAAATCCTCTCCCCCTTTCATTCCTTTTCCATCAATGGAGGGGGAGTTAAATTGGAAATTCGGAATCTCCAGCCTGAGCGTTATACCATTGGCATCTTCTTCTACCAACTGCACTTCAACAGCCCAAAGTTGCTGCGAAGCGACAAAACAGAGAATTAAAATTAATCTGATTACAAAGTCTTTCTTCAATTCTTCACTCCTCTGCGAAAATACACTTCGTTGATTAATGTTCCGTTGAAACGGATATCAGCATTATCAGTTTACTGCGGATGTGGTGCAAAAGTGCAGGAACTTCGCTTGCATACTCGACTGAAACTGAAGCTGCGATATTGGTTTCTACGAGACATCGTTGAGTCGCTCACCCAATAAGTCCCGTAGTCGAGCCAATTCAGCTTCTGCTTGTTGCCGTGCAAGGTACTCCTGTTGTGCTCTTGCTTCTGCTTGTTGTGCTCTTGCTTCAGCCTGCCGCCGCGCTAAGAATTCCTGTTGGACTTTTGCTTCAGCTTGTTCGCGAGCTTCGGCTTCTTCCGCCGGACTCAATAACCATTCTTTCGTCACTGGCTCGTACAATCTCAACTCGCCAGCCTGTTCTCCAAGCTCTAAGTCCAAAACATCGGAAGGCAGCCGTTCGTCAATGGGTTGGATTGGAGAGTAGATGTCACCTACTAAGCGATACCCCTGAAGGGAGGGCTGCAAATACCGTCCGTCCGGGTCAAAAAGGTAGTATTCCTTGACGGAAAGCACGGAAGCATACAAATGTTTCTTTGCCCCCAAATCTTTTTTGTAAGTCTTTCTGCTGACGAGTTCAAGGACAAAATCAGGCCCTTTTCTTTCTTCCCACAGCAGATAAGTTCGACGCCTCTTTTTCTCAACCCCCAAAACTACAAAGACATCGGGTGCGACAGATTTTCTCGGATTGCCTTCCTCATAATACAAAAGCAAGTTACCCGATACATAAACATCGGGCTGATTCTTAAAGTGGTTCTTGAGTGCCTCGATTATATTGAGCATCAAATCTCGGTGGAAATCTGTTTCAGCCATTGGTTTACCATCCGATTCGGGATAAATAACCGTCCGCTCAGTAGGGAGTGAGCGGATTTTTTTGGACGTTATTTTTTCCATCAGTCAACATCTCCTCTAATCCGGAAAGCCAGAAAGCCGGACAACCAGACGGGGTTATTCTAAACCTCAGTTTTCTCTTCCCGGGCAACCTTGTATGACATGCAGGGGCTTTTCAAAAGCGAAGGCAAGGCCTACGCTTTTTGGCTGTCTCGTTTTCCCGTTTTTTCGTTTTCAATCTTTTTTAAGGCAACAAAAATCCATAATAACGCCCCATCCAGTAAGGCAACAGAAAGAACGTTCCATCCTCTTCGCTTCTGCCGTCACTTCCTCCATCCAACCGATACGGATTTCCATTCCACTTTGTGATTGCCCTCTCGTCTGCGGGGAGTGGTTTTACCGATTGTATTTCGCCAGCCCTTCCCGATTCCGGGTCAATTTCGATGTCTGCCCTATGGCTGTTTTTCACCGTCCAACGGATTAAATCCATTGGGATGCGCCTAAGCGTATCTCTTGAATTTTCCACGTCACAATCGTTTCCTGTCAACGCGCCGTAGATAAAGTTCCAGAGCGCGCATTTTTCAGGGCGTTCTATCTGCCAACTGCGTTCCAGACTGAGCAGATAGATAGCTCGCAAATTTGGGTCAACTTCGTATTTTAGCAGTGGGTAATAGGAGATAAAAGCCAGTTCGTCGTCGGAGTGATTTACCTCTCCGGGCGGGACGATTTTTTGGTCGATGGTATTCAGGGCGTAGTGGTGTTCGTTGATGAGGTAGAGGTAAGCGTTTTGAAATTTTTCATCGCCTGTGATATGGTAGGCGGTTTGCAGATGCGCGAGGATTTCAAGCGAGTTGAGTCCCTGCTGGTCAATCCAGGTAGCGTTGAGCAATGTTGGACTCCAGACTCCCCAGCGGGTGTGTTCGCCGTCCACATCAACTAAAAGAAAATCGTTATCGACGATATGCGTCATAATTCGCCCCACAACCTTCGCTATCTCCTGTTTCTCCTCTTCATCGGCTACAAGGTCAAAATAGACGCTGTAAGCGAACAAATGTCCGTCGATTTCGTCAGAACTTGTATCCCCCTTCCACTCCCATTCGCCGTCTTTTGTTTCGCTCACTTTTGTTTTCGTCGCT
This sequence comes from uncultured bacterium, assembly GCA_964601015.1. Lineage (GTDB taxonomy): Bacteria > Poribacteria > WGA-4E > DTYX01 > CAZRLY01 > CAZRLY01. Next base: position 742 of record CAZRLY010000169.1, on the reverse strand, counting down.
AAATCGGAATTGAGACACGCCGATACGGAATAAGTATCGTGCCATTCGCCGTGCGACTGATGAACTTTCTCGCCCTTTCGGATAATCGCTCTGGCGGGGAAACCATCAACTGGCGTTATCTCCTCCAACCTCATCAGCGCATGTAGCGATTTTTGAGCGAGTTTTTTGGCTTCCTCCTCTTTTGTCACAGCGTACCTGAAACTCTCAGCGGCGATATACAAAGCTGTCCACAAGCCGTCGTTGTCCGACGCTTCGTATACCGAACTGCTCAAGTCTCCGGGGTGTTCCAACGCGGACGAGGTAACATATCCATATCGGTTATGTCGTACTTGAATTCCCTTTTCAAAGAACGTCGCCTTCCACTCCAGAGTATACGGGCGCTTTTCTATCTTGCTCAACCCCTGCGGAGTGCCAACCCAAACCGCATGGTCAACTTGAACCGCTATCGCCGTCACCCGGTCATCTGGCAGCCAGCGTTTGCTCGCATAGTATTCCCATTTGCCGTCCTGCAAAGAGGCGACGCCAATACTCGTTCCCACCCATATTTGTCCGCTGGCTATGGCGATGATGTGGACATCCTCATAAGGCAGCCCATTTTTGCCGGTGATGTTGTACCAGCCTTTCACTGCCCGAATGCCCATATCTGACTTAGTTTGTATCAAATCCCCCCTACCCCCCTTTGGAAAAGGGGGGGAAGGGGGGGATTTTCCATCGAAGATGTTTATCCCCGCGGAAGTGCCAA
>CAZRLY010000168.1:0-13792 GCA_964601015.1 uncultured bacterium | reverse complement strand
CACTCTTTGAAAAGCGCCCATGAAAGTTTTTGATAAGTAAGTTCTTCAGGCATAGATTATTACCTCCTGATAACCCATATGTATCAACTTAACGGAGCAAACGCCGGTTGAGTAGGTTTTGAACGGAGGCACTTCGTTCCTACTCAATCCAAGCCTCAACCGGCGCTACGGGCTATTCGACTATTAAAATAGCGTTAGAATCCCAATAAACTTGACGGTTTAGGTTTGATGCGGATAATAAAGACGTTGACGATAGCCCCTTCAACACTTTCTGAAAACCGATAATGCCCTTTCTCCAACTCTTTTTCATTCCCGTTGAGATTCGGGTCAAAAATCACATAATATCCTTCGTTGACTGATTCCTTGCGCATGTAGTCGGCAAGCTGTTTGAGCCCAACTTGATAATTTCCTTCTCCCGTCCACAATTTGGTTTCGATGATGTATTTTTGATTGTGAGCGATAGCGATGATGTCCATCCTGCCTATGCCAGTAGGTACTTCGATGTACGTTGTCCCGCCGATATTGGTAATCGCCAAATCAATGAAACTTGCCAACAGAAACTGTCCAACGACTTCTTGCGGATTTTTGGTTACTCTGAACAATTTTAACCCAATCCTGTCCATAAACTTTTTGAAATTTTCTATCAAAATACCCATTCGAATAACATTGCCTGAGTAAAAGTTTTCAAAATCCAGCGTATCGCCCTCAGTGCTCTGCCATATTTCCCGCATTTCGTCGCGGGTTGGGCGGAAAGCTGAAAGTATCTTGTTCTGGTAAATCGGGTTGTTGATGACACAAACTCCGTCCTGTTCGCGTATCAAACCATAGCTTCGCAGATTCATTACTAATGGGTTGTCTTCATCGTAGTTGAATTTGAAACCGGAGATAATTCTTAGAATTTGGTCTTTGTATTCTTGAGCGTGAACCAATATCGTTTTGAAGTTATTGTTAGTCTCGCGGAGGATGTTTGACATAGCATCCTGAACGTGTGAAGCGGTGATAGTCTCTTGCTTTTCTACGTTCATCTCCTCGGTAAGAATTACCCCTAAACGATTTACTAAAAAGGGTTGCCCGCATGTCCGTCTGTAAATTGATTCGACGGACTCCTGTGAGAACGATTGTCCGGTTTCTTGGGTATATTGCTCGTAAAGTTCGCGCACTTCTTCGGGGCTGAAGTTTTCCAAATACAGGCTCTGCGCTATGTTGAACGGCGAAACTGTTCCGACAGTCAGTTGGGTAAAGTCACGAACGCCCACCAGAATAAAGTTGAGGTTTCTAAAATTTTCGTGGCGTTTCTTCGCTAAATAGAATGAGCGCAGAGTATGCAGGAAATCCTTCATCGCCTCATCGGGACATCCATCGAATTCGTCAATCACGAACGCTATCTGATAATCTGGTAACAGATGGGTTATTTCGTTGATGTAATCTCTAAATGAAAAAAGGTCAATTACTTGCGCCTGCGCTAAAGATTTGCGTACAGTGGGCATTGGGGGAGATTTTGAATTGGCAAGGCGTTTCAAGATTTGCCTGTCAATCTCCTTTTTCATCTCTCCGTAGAATAGTTCGACAGTTGCGTTTTTGAGGAACTCAAAATCCAGACATACTCCTATAAATTTGCCACTTTGAGTTTCCAATTCAGCCAGCATATTTTCCAGTAGCGTCGTCTTGCCCATCTGCCGCGGAGCATGAACGACAAAATACGCGCCTTCGTGAATCATGCTCTTAACCCTTTCCATCACGGTATCCCGGCGAACGTAGTAGTGTTCATCGGGATAACACGGGCCGGTACAATTGAATTTGCGCCTGAAGGGGCGAAGCGGGATTCTCATGATGAAACTTCCCTCTATTCAGATGAATTTTCGTATTTCAAATTCGGTTTTCTTGCCGCCGTCACTTCATCTAAGCGCGTAACGGGGGTGGATGTTGGACTATTTTTGACAGCGTCTGGATTGGCTTTGGCGTCCTTTGCGATTTCGATTAGCGTCTGGATAAAACCGTCAAGTGTCTCCTTGCTCTCCGTCTCGGTAGGTTCAATCATCAGGGCTTCGGGGGCTATCAGTGGAAAATAGACGGTTGGAGCGTGGTAACCGTAATCCAGCAACCGCTTTGCGATGTCCAGAGCACGTACGCCGTTTTCTTTCTTCTGTCTGTTGGCGGACAACACAAATTCGTGCATGCAGGTTCTGGGATATGGCACATCGTAATATTCCTTGAGTTTCGCCAGCATGTAGTTAGCGTTTATGAGGGAGTTTTCGCTCACCTCTAACAACCCTTCCGCACCAAGTTGTCTGATGTACGCGTAGCCCTTAACTATCACGCCGACATTGCCGTAAAAAGCTCGGATTTTGCCGATGGAGTGTGGGACATCGTAATTGAGTTTGTATTCTTCTCCGTCTTTTGTCACTATAGGCGCAGGCAAAAACGGCAGCAACTTCTCGCATACGCCTACCGGCCCAGCGCCCGGGCCACCGCCTCCGTGCGGCGTAGAAAATGTTTTGTGCAGATTCAGATGGACGACATCAAAACCCATATCCCCCGGCCGACAGATGTTCAAAATTGCATTCATATTTGCGCCATCGTAGTAGAGTAACCCGCCCGCATCGTGGACAACCCCGGCTATCTCCTGTACCCGCGTCTCAAACAATCCTAAAGTATTTGGATTCGTCAGCATCAGCGCGGCGACATCGCCCCTTAGTGCTACTTTCAGCGCATCAATATCAACTTCGCCGTCCTCGTTTGACTTTATCACCTCGACTTTGTAACCGCATCGTGTTGCGCTTGCCGGGTTCGTCCCATGCGCCGAATCCGGCACGAGTACGCGCGCTTTCTGACTTCCCCGACTCTCGTGATACGCATGAATCAGCATCAACCCCAACGCCTCGCCATGCGCCCCCGCCGAAGGATGCAGTGAAAAACCTGCCATTCCGCAGATTTCGCATAGATATTTTTCAAGCTCATACATCAACTGTAACATCCCCTGCGTCAATTCTTCAGGTTGATATGGGTGTAATCTGACAAATCCGGGCAAACTTGCGATATCCTCATTCACTTTGGGGTTGTATTTCATCGTACAAGAACCCAACGGATAAAAATTGGTATCCACGCTGTAATTTAACTTAGACAGGTTGGTAAAGTGCCGCACAACATCCAACTCGCTTACTTCAGGCAAATTCGTCTCAGATTCACGCAAAAATTCCTTTGGTATCAAGTCCTCAAGGCTTTTTTCCGGCACGTCACATTTGGGCAAGGAATATCCCTTCCTGCCCGATTTGCTTAACTCAAATATCAATGGTTCTGGCATCGTATACCTCCGATGGACAGCTTTTTTCCCGTCGATTATTTTAACATAAATTGCATGCTCATGCAACCATCTTTTCATTTTGGGAAGTCAATTAAAAAAGCGAAAGTTGTTTCTCATCATTTTTTCCGATTAACACTGCGCCTCCCGCTACCTGATGGGCAAGTCGTGTCGTTTGCGGCAAACGGTAATTTTTACAGCAATTGAGAGTATATTCTATTGCTGATTTCAGGCTGATTTTATGTCCTATGGATATGTAGACATATTTTACATTTGCCCTCGTACGCACGGCAGCGCCGATTACGTCGCCTTTATCATATAAATACTCAATGGAACCTGCTTCCATGTTTGGCTCTCTGTGCCTTCCATAAAGCCTTGATTTAGCACAACCAATTGTAGGTTTATCAAGGAGCAGTCCCAGATGTGATGCAATTCCAAAACCACGCGGATGCGCTATCCCCTGTCCATCCGCAAAAATCAAATCCGGTTCGACATTTAGTTTTTCAAAAGCGGCTATGATGGGCGGGCTTTCCCTGAAAGAGAGCAAACCGGGAATGTATGGAAATTCCAGGGGTTGTTCTATGTAACTTTGGTCGATAGGAGTCAGTTCGGGATAACTCAGCACAACTACCGCAGCTTTTGCATGTTCGCCAGACTTGCCATCTCGTTTGATTCCGATGTCCACGCCAGCAACTGTGCGAATTTCACCAAAATCATCTTCCATAATAACTTGCTGCCGCAGTTGTCGCTGAATCTCCATGGCTTCTTGTCGTGTTACCCGCCAGGGGTGAAGTTTTTTTGCGCGCATTGATTGTCCTCCTCCCACGGTATAGCAAACTTCAGCCTACGTCGAGAAACGCAGACTAAAGTTTGTTACTCCAGAAATTCACCGTATGATATAGCAATCAAGCATATCGCCGCTTAACGTAATTCATCAACCCGCCGACGGCTATAATTTGCCGCATGAATTCAGGAAATGGACGGGTTTGATAACTCTGACTTTTTGTCAAGTTTTTAATAAATCCCGTTGTCAAGTCAATTTCAACTTGGTCGCCCTCGTCAATTTCAGTTGCTGCTTCTTCAGATTCCAAGATGGGCAAACCGATATTGACTGCATTTCGATAAAATATCCGTGCGAAGGTTTTTGCGATGACGCACGACACTCCTTTGGCTTTAAGCGCGATGGGCGCGTGTTCGCGCGAAGAGCCGCAACCAAAATTTTTCCCCGCCACGACGATGTCCCCAGTGGTTGTTATTTGGGCGAAATCGGGGTGTTCGGTTGTATCTTCCATGCAGTGTTCTGCCAATTCTGCTGGGTCAATTGTATTTAAATATCTCGCTGGGATTATCTCATCGGTGTTAATATCATCACCAAATTTCCAAGTTTTGCCTTCAAGTTTCATAATTTCTCCTCAAGATTGATGTCATTTCCAGCCACGAATGCGTTTCTTCTATCGTAGAAATTAATATATCAAAAGTTCCAATTTATGTCAATAAAAATTTTAATTCTTGGCTTGTCACAAAATGCCTTTTTATGATATAATAATATTAATGAGTTCTCTCCCAATTTAAGAAACTATCTTTTCAAGGAGTGATAAAAAATGAATAAAAATTTTAAACTTCCCGGTTTTGCAATTCTGCTTTTTGTCCTCTCGCTAAGTTTGGTTTTTACACTTCAGGCAGTGTCGCAAAACGGCGGAGAAATCAGGATTAAACTTTTTAACCCACAGCCGGAGCCGGGTTCTGTTGCTTCCAGCAAAGATTTGGTAATCAGCCTGAATTTAACATGGGAGATGTTCCAGGGCTGGAACATGAATACTTTCCCCGGATTTAATCCACCTGAGTTAAAATTTGTGGTGGATGGCGTGGATGTCAGCGAGCATGTGAAAATCGAACCAACCCCGCTGGCTATTTTCCCACCAATTTTCATTATCAAATACGTTCCCCAAGAGCCGCTTGTCCCCGGTGAACACTCTGTGGAAGCAACGGTGATAAATATTGATGGAACTGCTACGAATCTCTCATGGGCATTCAAGATTAAGCAAGATGGGACGGAGACTAAGATTAAACTTTTTAACCCACAGCCGAAACCGGATTCCGTCGTTTCCGGCAAAGATTTAGTAATCAGTGCAAACTTAACGTGGGTGATGTTTAGTGACATTCTGAATGCTATTGAGTTTAAACCACCGCAGATTAAATTCGTGATGGACAACGTAGATGTCAGCAAACAGGTGAAAATTGAGCTATCTCCCCTGGACATTTACCCTCCAATTTACATTATCAGTTGTGTTCCTCAAGAACCACTTAAACCAGGGGGACATTCTGCTGTAGTGAGCGCAATAAATTCCGATGGAAACGCAACGACACTTTCATGGAAATTCACAGTTAAGCGGGATGAGGAAAAACCTATATCAATTGGAGATTTTGACCCGGAGCCGGGTTCCGCTGTTTCCCTCAATGTAATTTCAATAAGCGCATATATTCGCGCTAAGAATGGCGTTGACCCAAACAGTGTTAAAATGTTAGTCAACGATAAGCCAGTGATACCAAGAATAACCCGATTTGAGCTGAACTCCGTTGTGGTGAAAGTATCTTATAATCCGGAGGACACGCTTATCGACGGACATCACAAAGTGAATATTGCGGCAGCAAATTATAATGGCGAGGCAGCGAAGGCTGAATGGCGTTTCACGGTGGATACAACACCTCCCAGAATAACACCACTCGAACCCAAACCCGAGCAAACGGTACAACACCCGCAACCGCTCATCAAAGTTGAGCTCAGGGAAACAATCGCCGGCGGTTTCATTCCACCGCGGGAATATCCCATACTGGGTGGCAGCGGATTGGATGTTGAATCTTTGGCGATGTATTTGGATGGCAATCAGGTCAAACCAAAAGTATCAGGAAACATCGCCGCTGATGCACCGTTTGAACTCAGACACGTAGAATATCGTCCTGTTGAGTCACTCGCCGATGGCAAACATGAAGTAATCCTGAAGGTCAAAGACCAAGCGGGGCTCTCAACAAGCGCAACATGGAGCTTCGTCGTTGAAACCCAAGTACCGCCTCCACCACCGCCGGACAATACCAATGCTGTCGTAATAGGCGGCGCAGAATATCGCATCACTCTCAATAAATTCATTTATCGTCAAGGCGAACCCATACAGATGAACCTGAAGGTGACAAATTTAGTTAGGTGCGATTTGCCATTCGCCTTCCCAAGCGCACAACAATACGATTTTGTCGTATCAAGAGATGGACGTCTCGTTTGGAATTGGGCGCACGGAATGGCTTTCCCTGAAGTGATTGTGAGGAAAATCCTCGCACCGGGGGAATCCATGATGTTCCGCGCTAAATGGGACCAAAAGGATAATGATAAAAACCCTGTAGCGACTGGAAAATACGAGGCTACCGGCATTTTGACCAGCATCACATTGCCCGTCCCAGACAGATGCGAGGTGGATGATGCAACTACCACACGAAATTCAGAATATATTCTACCTCCGCAACCGAGAGTTAGCGTTGGCTTCGAGATTGAGGGTGAGTTACCGCCTCCGCATAATACTAACGCTATAGTATACGGCGGCGCGGAATACCGCATCACCCTCGACAAATTCAAATACAACGCGGGCGAACCGGTTGCGATGAGTTTGAAGGTGACAAACCTGGCTGATTGCGCATTGGAGTTCTTCTTCTCTGACGGACAGCAATACGATTTTGTCGTTGCTGGCGCAGATGGACGGGTGGTTTGGAATTGGGCTCATGGCAAGGGCTTCCCAGACATGTTTATGGTGAAAACCTTGGAGCCGGGTGAGTCCATGGCGTTCCATGAAAGATGGAACCAAGAGGATAACACTGGAAGGCCTGTGCCACATGGAAAATATACCACAACAGGAATTTTGACAACCCGTCAATTTCCAGTGCCGCTCGACTGTGATATAGCTCAACCTAATCCGGACGAGGATTCCAGTTTGCCTCCGCAACCGCGTGTGAGCGTCACCTTCGAAATTGTAGGTGAGATACCCATCGGAGAGACGATTCTTGGGACAGTCGTAACTCAAGATGATAGCCCGGTTCACGGCGCTATCGTTGAACTCTGGCAAGAGAACAACATCGCCACGAGAGGCAAAACCGATGAACGCGGCAAGTTTGTTCTGAAAGCTTTAAAACCCGCAGTTTACGTTCTCCGCGTCTGGAAGGAAGGTTTCTTCCCACATCGCATGCGCGTTCCTCACGGCATACGGATGGATGAAAATGGAGATGTCCGTCCACCCGAAGGGGATTTGACTATCCATCTCAAACCTGCTCCCAGGGTAGTCGCTACGCCGTATGTCGTCGATTTCTATGGTAGGAAAGCGGGATTCGAGATGGCAGAAAACAGGTTTAACCCTGTTTTGCCCGGCGATGTGATAACCGCAATTGACCCGGATGGTGTGGTATGTGGCGTATTCATGGTTCGGACGGCAGGGGAATACGGCTTCATGCACGTATACGGCGATGATGAAACGACGAATAGCGATGAGGGTACCAAGCCGGGGGATAACATTATCTTCAGAATCAACGGATTTTTGGCTAAAACAATTGGCCCGGATGAACCAATTTGGACGAGAAACGGCGCACAACAAGAAGTTAATTTGCTCGCCAGAGAAACTCCGCCCAAGGAGATTATCATTAAACTCCGTAAGGGCTGGAATTTGGTCGCCTTCTCGCATCTGATAAACTCGCGTCTTGACAATTCTGACCCGGATAGTCCTAACCGCTGTGTGTTCGCGACAGATTTTCTTGGGAAACTGAGAGGACTAACCCTAGCGCGTGGATTCGACAGAAATGGTATTTTGACCTTTGACCCGAATCTCCCGCAATTTTCTGACCTGAAGGAAATTCGTGCGGACATGGGATACTGGATTCAGATGAAGGATGATGTTGAGCTGAAAGCGGAATGTGAGCCAATGCCGATTGGTATGCCAATCGAACTTGCCAAGGGCTGGAATTTAATCCCGTATCTCCCGCTTCAACCACTACCCATCAAAGTAGCGTTAGCTTCCACTGAAGGGCTGTATGAAATGGTGCGCGGCTTCGAATCTGGCACTCAAATTTATGCTGTTGCACTGGAAGAATTTTCGGATTTACATACAATGCTGCCTCATTCAGGATACTGGATAAAAATGCGTGAGCCGGCGAAGTTGGTTTATCCTGTCACATACAACCCTGAAGACGAAAGTACAGTTGTAAGTGACATTTCTGAACAAAACTCCAGCGTAACACCGTCGATGTATAGCACTGCCTTCTATGGTTCAGTCATGCTTGACGGCAAGCCAGCGCCGATGAACACGATAATTACCGCCTTCGATTCCGCCGGGAATCTGATAGGTGAGTATGCGGTAGAACGGGAAGGTGAATACGGTTTCCTCCACGTTTACAAAGAGACGCCAGAAAATGATGCCATCACCTTCAAAGTCAACGGCATCGAAACGAACACGGATAGGGAAGCGCGCTGGACGACGGCTGGAGACATCATGGGAGACATTACAGAAATAAACCTCTCCGTATCCCAATCGGGCATTTTCTACGGTGATGTCAGCAAAGATGGCAGCATTGACGCTTACGACGCATCGCTCATCTTGCAGTCAGTCGTCGGTTTGAAAGAACTTGATTCCGACGAGTTCGAGAGAGCAGACGTGACTAATGACGGCAAGGTTACCGCTTTCGATGCCTCGCTTGTGTTGCAACGCTCGGTAAATTTAATTGATAGATTCCCCGCTGAAGGGGAGAGCAACGCGCCGATTATGGGACTGCCTGCCTCAAAAGGATGCGCCCTGAGCTTGGGAGATGTATTCGCTAAAGCTGGGCAACGAGTTCCGCTGGCGATTCGTCTATCGGGCGAGGGGGTTTACGCCGGTAGTTTCAGCCTCTCTCCCGCCAGAGGCGAAGCTTCTTTTCACGATAACACGCTTCTGAAAATTAAGGGCGTTACAATCGTCGGACCAATCTCAAAATACATCCTGTCGCATAACATTGCCCCAAATACCACCACGGTGGCTTTCGCCAGCACAGAACCTATCAAACAGGGCATAATCGCCAATGTGGAGGTCGAAATATCGGCAAATGCAAAGATAGGCTCTGTAATGTCGCTTGATTTGGAGAATATCAGCATCAACGGAGTTGTATCGAGTTCAAACGTTGTCGCCAAACCCGGCAGCATCCAGGTACTGCCCAAACACACCGCTTTGTTGCGTAACTACCCGAATCCATTCAACCCAGAAACATGGATTCCGTTCCAGTTAGCTGAATCCGCTGAAGTAACCATCCGCATTTACGACATAACCGGGCGTTTGGTCAAAACGTTACATCTTGGTCAGAAATCACCGGGCGTTTATATTGACCAATCTAAAGCGGCACACTGGGATGGACGCAACGAAACCGGCGAGTTTGTCTCAAGCGGAATCTACTTCTACGCAATGCAATCTGGCAAATTCTCTGCTGCTAAGAAACTTGCAATTCTGAAGTAAAAAGTAATGAGTAAAGAGTAATAATTTTACTTATTACTCTTTACTTCTCAGGGAATGAAGTATCTAAATTATTTCCCCCCTTGTTAGGAGAATGTTATGAGTCTTTCAGAAAAGGATAAAACAATTTTACGTTCTTTGGCGAAAAGATGTGCTGAAATTGCTGCCCTTCCAGTGCAAGAGGAAAAGGCAGAACTTTGGCGGCGGCTTAACCGCTTAGAGCGAGTTCGTCCCATGGTGCTTCTGCACAATGGGACGTGGCATGAAACAGGAGACCAAATTAAACTGGAGACGGAAGACGGGTTCGCTCGCGGACAAGAGTGGCATCTTCGCTCCGCGCTTTACCACTGGGAACACATGCGCGATGACCAGGTTTATGAGGCGAAAATCCACTCTCCCATCGTCGTCAGCAGCACGGGCATGGGTATATCTGTAGATGCTACCCGGCCCAATCACGAGTTCGGCGCAGCTAAGTATAACTCCGTCATTGATGATGACGCTGATGCCAACATTATCCCCATGCCTACTGTTACGGTGGACTGGGAGGCGACGGAGCAGCATTACCAGCGTTTGTGTGAGATATACGATGGCATTCTCACTGTGGAAAAACGCGGCGTCGCCGGCCACTGGTTCTCCATAATGGACCAATTTATCCAGTGGCGCGGGCTACATAATACCTTTGCCGATATGATTGATAGGCCGGAGTGGATACATTCCTGGATGGAACGTATGACGCAGTGGTATTTGAGTCTTATCGACCAATATGAAAACCTAAACGTCCTGTCGCTAAACAACGGCAATAACGGCGTCGGGTCAGGTGGTATTGGTTTTACAGATGAATTGCCGCAATGTGATTTTGACGGCACACACGTCCGAACCATTGACCAGTGGGGGCATGCAACTACCCAAATTTTCTCCGAGGTATCGCCGGCTATGCACGACGAGTTTGCCCTCACCTACGAAAAGCAATTCCTGTCGAGGTTTGGGTTAGTCAACTACGGGTGCTGCGAGCCACTTGACAAGAAACTCGATATTGTGAAAACCATCCCGTGTCTGCGGCGTGTCAGCATGAGCCCGTGGGTGGACGCAACGCGCGGGGCAGAAGGGCTGGGAAGCGACTACATATTCTCTTATAAGCCGAACCCGGCCATCATCGGGATGGAGGAGTGGGATGTCTCGTTCGCTCGCGAGCATCTCCGTGACGTGCTGGAAAAGACGCGCGGTTGCGTGATTGAGGTGATAATGAAAGATCTTCACACTTGCCGTAGAGAGCCGTGGCGCATGTGGGAGTGGGTGGGGATGGCTATGGAACTGGCTGAAGAATACGCCTGAAGGAATCAAGTTACACCGGGCTAAAAACTGACGCTAAAACACATGACTAATTTGTAATTCGTAATTCTCCAAATTGGTGGGGGTGAATTAAATCTTTGATTTAAAATCCCCTTCCAATTTAATTCGATGAGAAGTAATTCGTTTAATTCTATGTTGGGGGGGACAGGTTTCCTTTTGGTTTCGATACGGCCCTAAAATTCTATGCGTATTTCCGAACGATTGTTACTGTTTCTGAAAAAAAGAATCACCTACCTTACAAACTACATAGCCTATTTTCCTGCGCTTCTAATGGACTTGTGTTTGTTAGGCACTTCGACAAGCGTCTCGTTCTACAGCAAAGTTTTAAATATCCCCTCCAACGTTTTCGGTAGCATTGCAGCCTTTAGAATGGCATTTTTCGTTGGTCTTTCCATTCCCTTCGGCAGGATTTCCGACAGAATTGGGCGTACGCAGATGTTGTATGTATCTTGTGTGCTCCTCGCGTTAGTCAACGTTTTGATACCGCTCTTTTGCAAAAACGCCATCTCCCTGGCAATAATATACCCAATCGTTGGCGTCAGCATGGCGCTCTTTTGGCCAACTTATGAGGCGTGGCTCGCTGAACGGAGCGGCGGAGGAACATTGCTAAAACGCATCCGTAACTTCAACATCTTTTGGAGTACGGGCATCGCGCTCGGCCCATTTTTCGCCGGTTATCTATTCAACGAGCAAAAGCCGTTCAGGGCTTTTTACCTTTCTGCCTTCATCTGCATCATCACCTTCGGTTCCATCGCCGGTCAAAACAAAACAAGCGGGGAGAGCATACAGGACATAGACGACACCCCTAAGGAGAGCGACCAACTTCGACGGGTATACTTGTACATCGCATGGATAGCCAACTTTTCAGCCTGGTTTACACTCAGCATCTTGCGAGAACTTGGTCCAAAATTGACCTTGGAAATGGGCATACCAGCAAAAACCTTTGGCAAACTCATGCTCATAAGCGGTGTCACTCAAACGGCAATGTTCTTCTTCCTCGGCACCCCCTATCCGAGAAGATGGCGTTACAAACTCACCCCACTTGTGATATTCCAATTGGTGGCGATGGGTGCCTTCCTTTGCATCTGGGCGGTTACAAACATTCCGCTATGGGGGATGGCATTTGCGGCTATCGGAGTATGCACCGGATTCACCTACTTTTGCAGCATCTACTACAGTTTGCACGGGCATATTGATAAAGGCAACAAAAGCGGCTTTCACGAAGCTATCTTAGGAAGCGGCGCAGCACTCGGCCCATTTTTGGGCGGATTCGCAGCAAAGTTCATTAATGTGAAAAGTCCGTATCTTCTTTGCGCGGTGTTCATATTGTTGAGCATCATCGGGGAAATTTGGATAGGTAGGACAAAGAGGCAATGGGGAAAGACAAAGGTTGGGTTGAGTAGTCTCGGCACGAAGTGAAGAGTCGTATCGAAACCAAATCGTATCGAAACCTAACCGTATCGAAACCAACGAAACCAAACAAACACCTATTCAGGAATAGAATTCATGGAATTGCTATCCACACTCAATTGCAGTTCTTTTAGATAAAGAAGCACTTCGCTATCAGTTGGGTCAAGTTCATAGGCCTTTCGGAAAGCTTCCAGGGCTTTTTTGGGTTTCACAAGCCAGTGAGCGTAGATTTCGCCCATTTTCACCCAAGCTTCAGATTGTTTCGGGTCAATTTGTATTATCCGCTCATAAATCTTCAAGGAACCTGTATAATCGCGCACGTTGCCGCCGCGAGCTAAGGCTTGAGCCTTCAAGTCGAGCAGTCTAATCAACTCCTCTTTGGCTTCCCGATAGTCTGGGGCTGCGGCGACAGTTTGCTCAAGATAAGCAATAGCTTCATCGTGGCGTTGTTTGGTGACATACAACCTTGCAAGCATCAACCGAGCTTGAAGTCCAAAAGGCGCTATTTCAAAGCGGGCAGGAACGAATTTTGGGTCATTTTCGATTGCCAGTTTGTATTCATTGATAGCATCATCGTAAAGCTGCTCTCCATGATAGAGTACGCCAAGACGATAGTGCGCCTTAGCGTCTTTCGGGGCAAATTCTAACGCTTGCAAATACTCTTTGGCTGCTTCTTTTTGAGAACCTTCATCCTTTAAAATTACGCCTAACAGGAGATGCGCCTGCGAATTGTTCGGGTCAATTTCCAAAATTGACCTTAGTAGAACTTTAGCGTCACTGTTCCAGTGATTCAGATGAAAATATATGGTAGCGAGCTTGAGGTGCGCGGAGATAAGGTTTTTGGGTTGACTATGCTCCGATTTAATCGCATTCCAATACATCACCGACGCGTCGGAAAAATACCCCTGCTCGTATAATTTATCGCCCAACTCAACGTATTTTTGTGCTTCGATAGTTTCTCTTCCCCCGCACCCGATAATCCGTACTATGCTTATGCCCAAAAATATGATTACCAATGCTATTTCAGTTGTGATTTTAACGTTTTTCATCTGTGTTTTGGCAAAATTTAAATCTACGACAACTTCCGTTGCCGAAATCATACACTCAACCTGAATTTTAACACATTTTTCCCTCTGGTTCAACGAAGCGATATGCTGAAACTCTGCACGCATGAATGCGGCAGGTTCTTAGTCCTGAACACCTCCACCGGACTCTCACACTTCAA
>CAZRLY010000167.1:0-14055 GCA_964601015.1 uncultured bacterium | reverse complement strand
TCAATTTATGTCTTAGTTTGTATCAAATCCCCCATACCCACCCTTTGCAAAAGGGGGGAAGGGGGGGATTTTCCATCGAAGATGTTTATCCCCGCGGAAGTGCCAACCCATAAGTGTGTACTTGTGTCCACTGCGACACAACGCACATCGTTGCTCAACAATCCGTCTTCGCATGCTTCAAAGATGTTCTGAAGTGCGAAAACGTTCGCTTCACCCCCAAAACAGCGCAAACCTCTATCCGTAGCAAGCCAAACCCGTCCACATCCATCAGTCGTTATCCCTCGGATAAGCACGCCCTCGACATGGGCGTTGCGCCAACTTTTACCGTCAAAATAACCGAATTGGCTTTCAGTGGCAACCCAAATATTCCCTCCCGCATCCTCCGTTATCGAGCAGACATTTCCGTCCAATTCGGGAACCCCAACCACTCTTTTCCACGCATCCCCACTCCATAGAAAAATTCTCCCTCCCCCGCTGACCAAAATCTTCCCATTTTTGTCAGAATACATCGCTGAAATATCTGTTATCGTGTCATCGTTCGTCCAACCTTCACCATCAAAGCGACTTACCCCTGCCGCCGTACCAACCCACAGGTTGCCGGATATGTCCAGGGCTAACGCCTTCACATCGTTTTCTATCAATCCTTCTTGTTGAGTATATGTAGTTTGGAATTTTTGTAAATATTTGTCTTTGGACATCGTAACCTTTTCCTCCATAACATCCCCACCATGCGTGTTAAAAACAATTACTGATAATAACCTCTTTTCACTTTCTATCTTTCAGCCGCTTTTCTCTTCCTTGACTACTTGAATCATCATCTTCCTTTTCGGGATGTTCTTTGTTTCTTGCTCGTCGTATTTTCTCGCGCAGCCTACGCCGCCGTTCTTCCGATTCATCCTCCCCAGATTTATCAGAATCTTTGTCGGACTTATCTTGAGAACTTTGTTTACTTAATCTCGCCTTTCGTTTCCTGCGATTTAGCGGTTGGTCGGCACTTCTTTCAGGTGCTTGTTTCTTCGAAATTTCTTTGGACTGGTCAACCATTTCGGATTTTTGCGCTGTATTATCGGACGACGCGTTACCATTGCGCCAAATGCCCTCGGTATCATAGACGTTGCTATAATTTTGAGCATCGCTATATTCATAATATTTATGCATCCGCCACGCTTCGATGTAATCAGGGTTATATACAGGCATCTCGCCGGAATAACCACCACCGCTCCAGTAATAATTCTCAGCCTCTTCTGACTCCCACACTGAATTATCCGGTACGCGTCGGATGCTACAACCACCCATGAAAATAACAATTGTCAAAATAAATGCGGATATAACTCCAAAATATGATTTCACACATATCACCCCCTTTAAACGCATTGACGTATAAACCTCGCCGGTCAATTGCTGGAAGCAATCATAACGAACATATCACAAAAAAAAATGGGTGATTGGGGAACTGGGCAAATACCCCAGTTACCTTATACCCAATCACCCTTTATTGTAAGCAAGATGAGCGCCCGCGTCGCTAAAAGCAAAGCTACGGACATACGCTACCTGGAATGCAAAATCAGCGAAGCGTATTTTTGCGCGCCATTTATTTAGTTACCCAAATCTTTCGCCATGGAATAAACAACCTTTGCCCGGTGTATATCTTATTCGGGTTAAACATATAATCGTCCTGGTTGCCTTCAACAATCCACGGCCACTTGGTTCCGTCGTCATAAGTTTCCGGTCTGTCAGCAATCGTTTGCAGCGTATCTCCCTGCTTCACCTTATAATAATGTACCCGTTCTGGGGTTTTCAGGGTGAAACTGAAAGTTTGTGTGCCTCCCATCGGATTTCCCGCCATATCCGTCGCTCCGGATATAGTAACCGTGTATCTGCGCGCCGCCTTCATCGGGCCATCAGGCACGAAAGTGACGGTATTACCTACATAATTCACCGTACCTGTTATCTCGCCGGTTTTTTTGGAAATCCAGTCATTGCCGTCTTTATCCTTTTCAGCGTCGGCCAGGGTTTCCATAGAAACGGTTATCGAAACCGAGCCGTCAGCGACAGGTTCGTTGAAAGTAGCGCTGATGGTGACTCCTGTATTAACTGTATCTTCATATTCGGGGCTGGAGCCATCAGCCGGCGTTGTGCTAGTTATGGTTGGCGGCGTGGTATCGGTATAAGTGTATGCGCCAGGCAGTGTTCCTGGTTCTTCTACACCTAAATTTCTCACCACAACGTCAGCCGTCTGGCCGGCTATCCCTTGGGGTGTTATTGCCGTGATTTGGGTTTTGGATTTGACGTTTACATTTGTTGCGGCAGTGCCATCAATTTCTACTGTAGCACCATCCTTAAAGAAGTCGCCAGTAATGGTTACGGTTTCTCCACCATTTTCAGTACCTCTGTCTGGCGATATGCCCGTTACCTGGGGCGGTTTCTTGCATCCCGCGCATCCGTTTACCATCCAAATAAACAAAACGCTTAAAACCGATATAATCACGATGTACTTGCTTCTCTTCATTTTTCTACTCCTCAAGTATATCTTATTTTTGAACTTACCACTAAACCTGCGTACAAACCCATTTTTTCAAAGAAGACGGGTTCAGGAATAAATAATGTTTGCCCGACATACTGTGTTGGTCGAACAATAACGTGGTTTACTTTATTGGACATCGGAGTCCACCGATGATAAATTTAGAATTCCGCAAACAATTGCCCAACGAATACGCTATTCGGCGATTTTAAAGCTCCCAGTATAGTATGTGCGTGTTTTACTAAAGTATTTTTAAAAACAGTCAATATGTTATCAAAGAATGTTCCAAAATTACTTTAGATGGATGACACAAACACCCTCTACTCAGTATTAACCGAACTACTTTAGAACAGTTACAATTAACTTTTCCACCTTCGCTATTCGTTCTAAACATGGACTTCATGCTTAGTGAGACGGTACCCCGCTATCAAAGTCTAATGTAACTTAAACAAGGTTTTACACAATCACGGATTGTATAAACCCAATACCTTGCCAAAGAAGCCAAACAGATAGAGTATAATCTTTTTTGGCAAAAATGTCAAGTATTTTTTATGAGGTTTTATTGTTTTTTTGCAGTATACAAGTTCATGCCTTCTTTGTCAATATCTTTTTTGGAAAAATTATCTAAAATTTAGTTGACAAAATTGAATTTAAAAGATATAATCAGTTCATCCAAAAAAGTCTTGATGATTGAGGAGGCACCGTTTTGTCCTACAAGATTTTGACTTTAACAATTTTACTCGGAATAATGTTTTTACCCTTTGTATCGTCAGCGCAGGTGGATATAAATGAAAACGCCGGCACATGTTCTATGGGTTTCCTGAAAATTGGCGTGGGAGCAAAAGCGATAGGCATGGGTTCTTCCCATGTAGCCAGCGAGTCTGACCTTTTTGCGTCCTATTGGAATCCCGCAGGTTTGAGCCAAATGCAACGCAGTCAGCTTGGTTTTATGTATAACAGGTGGGTTGAGGACATCAACTATGGGTACATCGGTTATGCACATCCGTCTGCTGGACTGGGAGTCTTTGCAACAAGTATTGCGTATCTATCTTATGGAGAACTTGATGGTTATGACATAGACGACAATAACGAACCTGTACCCACAGGGAAATTTCGTCCTTTTGATTTAGCCGTTATTCTGTCCTATAGCAGAAAGTTTACACCAGAACTTGCATTAGGAATCAACGCCAAGTGGATTCGCTCACAGATTGATAAAAAAAACGCCAGTGCATACGCGTTTGACCTTGGCGGATTGTACATTCTCCCGGGTAGCAAACTAACACTGGGAGCTAATCTCCAACATTTAGGAACGAAGGTGAAATTTATAGAAGAACCTTTCAGCCTACCGGTAAATCTAAAGTTGGGTATTGCTTATAAACTCCTTGATGATAATGTAACTATGGCGGTTGACCTGAACAGGCCGACCGATGATGACGTTAATCTCTCTTTAGGTATGGAATTTGCGATGATAGAAATGCTATATTTGCGCACAGGTTATCGGTATTCCCTGAATGGAAATGACTTAGGCGTCGCTTCGGGATTGACGGCGGGATTTGGCGCTTCCATTGAAAGCTACCGAATAGATTACGCCTTCGTACACTTTGGAAAACTTGGCGACACACATAGAGTTTCCGTGTTGACGAATTTTTGAGAGTGTTGCAAATAGAATATAGGTTTTATATAGCTTGTTAGAAAAAAAGTTGCCAAGAAAGTAGAAATGCCATAGGGTATCGACATCAAAAGGTAAAATATCATGAGAAAAGTTTTTGCCGCCGGACTTGTTTTCATATTTCTTGCCGCTTCTGCATTCGCAGATGAGGGATTCAAGGGAAGACCAATCACGAACAACCTTTCGATGCCCACGGGGTATACTCTCAACAAAGGAGAGTTCACCGTGGGGCTTGGTTCCATCGGATTCGGAATTACTAACAATGTGCAGGTTGGGACGAACATTCCTTTATACCTGTTTCAGTACTATAACGCAAAGGTTAAAGTAAGTTTGATTAAATCAGAAACGATGGCTCTCGGCACAGGAATTGATTTAGGCCATTTCGACTTAGATGTCTTGGGTGCTGATGCATCTTTTACCTCGCTCTCTCCCTATCTATCTTATAGTCAAAAATTAGGAACAAATATAAGTCTGCATCTCACGGGAAAGTTCAGTTCTTTCTCCGGTGAATCAGACATTGAGGATGCCAAGGCGGAATCAACTTCTACAGGTACCTCTTTCTATAGAGGGCTGGAATACAGTTTGTCTCATAAGACGAAATTTCTCACAGAAGCAAGTTATGACATCACCTTCAAGGGATTCCGATTGGGGGGCGGAGTGCTTTTTGGATGGGAAAAATTCCGCTTGAAATTGGGCGTTACCTATTACAATCCTGAAGGAGCCAACGGTGGATTTACACTACCTGTCATCGGGCTCTGGTGGAGGTTCAAGGGATAGGCTAAAAAACGGCTCTTCATCTCCATTGGAGACAAACCAAAGGAGAAAAACTTCTTGCCACACCGACTGACATTTTCCCCTGCTTGGGAATGCCGCTTTCATCTAAAATTAAGGCACCATCATCTTTATCACCTAAAAGCCCCCCTTGAAGCTTTTTGATGCAAGTGTCATCGTCCCATGGCGAATCAGAGATGAAATGCTGCATTGCTTCATACTCACTGTCTGGAACTTCCCGACAATACTAAGTCATATTTTGAGATAACTGCTTGATGACGTTATTGGTTATTGGTAGAGTGGTAAGTGGTTGTGTTTGCGAAGTACCACTCACCAGTCACCAGTCAATCTCTCTGTCACCAGTTACTGTCTCAATACAAGTACACTGTTGTAGACATTAACTTTATTTTTGAAATCTAATATGGTATTTTTCAAAAATAAACTTGCGCTTTTTAATAGAACGCTCCTGACGCGGATGCTGTAGATTAGCGCGGATTTGTAGAGTTTATCCGCGAAAATCCGCCAAATCAGCGTTATCCGCGTTCTATAAAGTTTAATAACGTGAATTCGGGATAAGAATTTGGGGTAAAGATTAGAACACGAATGACAGTATCACGAATGCCTCAAATTAAGCGAATATCACAAATTTAAAAGAATTTGTGTAATTCGTCCAATTCGTGTAATTTGTGTTGATTCTTATCTGCCTGTGCAGAAGGTAGATAGGTAACAACTGTATCGTTATCCCGAACTGACGTTTAATATTGAAAATTACTTACTAATATCTTTAACTTGGAAGGTAAAGGATGAAGACCAAAAAGCTTATCTGTGTTGACTGCAAAGCCGAATTTGATTTAGGCGCGTTTTTTGAAGGATGCCCCAAATGCTTGGAACGGGGAAAACCAGCGGCTTTGGAAGTGGTTTACGATTATGATGCAATCCGCCCTGATTTTGAGGCTTGGGCGAAAGGCTACGGCGGGATGTGGAAATTCAAAGCCCTGCTCCCACCTTCTGACGAAAAGCAGATTGTCACGCTCGGAGAAGGTGATACTCCGCTGGTCAATATTCGAACTTTGAATGAAGAGGTACAACACCCCAAATTCTACATCAAAAACGAAACCTGCAATCCCACTTGGTCTTTCAAAGACAGACTTAATTCCTGCGCTATTTCGATGGCAAAGCAATTTGGGTTCACTAAAGTTACCACCGCTACCACTGGCAATCACGGCTCTTCCGCTGCTGCCTATGCCGCGGCTGCGGGGATGCAAGCTGCAATTTTTTATCACACCGAATCGCCAGATGTCCAGAAAAATGCAGGTTTGGCCTATGGCGCTTTGGTTATATCCGGTTACACTATCTTTGCAAAATACGCTGTGTCTATGGTAAAGGAACACAATTGGTATCCGTGCTATGTTATGAGCCCGATGCCGATTGCCAATCCCTACGGTGTCGAAGGATACAAAACCATTGCTTATGAGATAGCTTTCCAACTTGACGGGCAGGTTTTTGACCATCAATTCCATCCTGTATCTGCGGGTGATGGTTTGTACGGCACATGGAAAGGGTATACGGAACTTATGCGATACGGCATAATCGACAGAATTCCGAAGATGTACGCAGTTCAAGCATCGGATTGCAATCCCGTAGTCCAATCGTTGGAGCAGGAGCTTGACGAGGTGCTTGTGCATCCGCATCCCCGAACAATTGCTTTATCCATCAGCGACGACACAGGCAACAAGCTGGTGCTGAAAGCGGTCAGAAAATCCGGCGGAAGCGGCGTATCCGTCACCGACGCGGAAATCCTCTCCGCCATGCGCCTGCTTGCCAAAGGCGGTGTCATTGCCGAACCTGCCTCGGCTACATCCGTCGCCGGTGCGCTGAAGTTAGTGAAAGAAGGCATAATTAAAAAAGACGAATCCGTTGTTTGCGTCATCACCGGCACGGGCGTAAAATGGCCTGAGGTGCTGGCTTCCAATGTGGAAGGAAGCGTGGTAGACGGAAACGATGTGGAGGCTGTTAGACAACTGTTGAAATATTAATTCAGGGAAGGTATGTATGAATGAAAACTGCACTCACCAATTGTCGGCTGATTGATGTTCGTGGCGGTTCGCCGATGCCCAATGCAACTGTCGTTATAGATGGAAACCATATCGTAGATGTCGGTCAAAAGTCCTCTACTCCCGTACCTCCAGACGCAAATATTCTGGATGTGGCAGGCAGAAGCGTCTTGCCAGGTATAATTGACCTTCATCTGCACCTAACATTCTATTATAAACGCTCGGACATAGCCGTCGAGGGCAAACTTACCTACAACGAGCCTCGCATTGCGTTAGTCGGTGGCTGGCACATGGAGCAACTCCTTGATGCTGGTATCACCACAGTGCGTGACTTAGGTTCTTGTCGTCATCTTGTGTTTGATTTGAAGTGGGCTTTGGGCGAAGGGCTTATTCGGGGGCCGCGCATCTGGGCAGCCGGACGACTGATTGTGCCTACCGGCGGGCATGGTGCTGCCAATCCGGGATTAGCCTTTGAAGTTGACGGTGTCGATGCGATGCGTCATGCAGTGCGAGAGGAAATTAAAGCAGGCGCTGATTTAATTAAGCTCGGTTACTTGCAAGATGAGTGGGACGGCGACGAATTAAGGGCCGCTGTTGACCAAGCTCATCGAATGGGACGAAAAGTGGCTTGCCATGTGAACTATCCTCCATCTATCCGCAACGCGCTGGACGCTGGCGTGGACAGCATCGAACACGGCTGCCTGGTGACCGAGGAAGAACTCAAACAAATGCGCGACCAAGGCACCTATTGGGTGGTAACTTCACGCATCTATCGCGAGCAATTCGAGGACTACAAAACTCAAGTTGCCAACCCGGAAACTCCAGAACATCTGTTGGCGTGGGCAAAAAATCAGGTTCAACGTCACGAGCGGATATGGGACAACATGCCAGGTGCCCTGCTATGTGCAACTGAACTGGGGGTGAAAATAGGTGCTGGCAGCGACATGATATATCCCCAGGTTGGTATCGCGGCACTGCCTCTGGAACTGGCTTCAATGGTTGAGATTGGCTTATCGCCGGCACAGGCGATAAAGGCTGTGACGTTGACGGCAGCAGAATGTCTTGACCGCCGGGACGAACTGGGCACAGTGGAGACAGGCAAGTTAGCCGATTTAATTGTCGTGGACGGCAACCCGCTATCGGATATTACAGCCTTGCAGCGAATTCTCCTTGTCATCAAAGATGGCAAAGTAGAGAAGGATGTCCTGACGGGCCGGAAGCCGCATGGCAGGTTATCATAAAGACATGCTCCGGCTCCTGTTGATGTCGGAACGCACGTATATGCTAATCTCCTGTGATTACGGTCAATCTGGCTGTGTTGTGTGCGATGGCGACTTTCACAGCTTAGGCTCTATTTTTTAGTTGACAGAATTGCTTGTTAGCTGTATACTATATACCATTAGATTCTGGAAACATTATAACATTCTTGTTTGGATTGCAAATTATGAAAAATTCAGTTTTAGAAGCAGAAAGGATTTTACATCATCTTCGATGCGGTGTTGTGCCGTCATCGGGCATTGAAGATTTAACCTTTGGAAGAGACGAACTGATAGTGCAAGCTAAGTCAATTTTAGAAAGCACTAACGATGGCGGAACAACGTCTATGGTAATCAAAGGCGAACACGGTGTGGGCAAATCACATGCCTGTGCTGTTATCAGCAAAATGGCTTTGGATGCCGATTTTGCTGTAAGTTTAGTGAATGTTCATGAGGGGCTTTCATGGACTAAAATGTTGCAAGCCTATAATCACGTACTCATGAACGTGCAAGTCCCCGATTTGCCAAACGTCCGTGGAATTAAACAGTTGTTGCGAGAGTGGATGCGCAAAGATACGAAAGCGCATTTACTTAACCGGCTCAAAAGCGACTTAGAAGGAACATTTTCGGCAGTGCCCGCAAAATTGCGGTACGGGGTGAAAGCCATCGCATATTTTTATGACAGGGCAGAACGTAACATCTTAAACAAACAAGAATCTTTGGAAAGAGAAGATATACTGATTCAATGGCTCACCGGAGAAGACGTACATACGACAAAGGTACTTCGCGACATCCTGCTGGAGGTATTCAAAAAATTGTCCCTCAGGGCGCTAAGTTTAACAGAAGACAATATTTTCGAGATGCTTGATGGATTCCTGATGTTGCTGCGATTTATCGGTTATTCTGGGCTTATTGTCTTGATAGATGAAGGAGAAAATGCCCTTGAACATTCATACACTCAGCGCGCAAAAATCTACCGAAATTTAAACAGATTGCTAACTTACCGGTCAATAAAACACCTGTCAACGATTTTTGCTATCTCCCCATCTGCCGTTCTTAACATCGCCAACCATTGCAAGGAAAACAAGATGCCGTTGCCGCAATTTCTATCCCGCTCAACCAAGGTTGCTAATAGCATTTATGACTTAAAACCGCTCCCCATCCCGGAAATGCAGAAACTGGCGACGGTTATCAGACAGTTTCACAGTGTCGCCCACGATTGGGACGCGAAGGAGTCTCTATCGGACGAAACCATATCGGATTTCTGCGAAAGGATGTGCGAATCCGGTCGCCCCATCCGCCATCTGATACGACGCATGGTAGAGGCGCTGGACATGGCGGAACAATCCCCCCATCTTGACGTGGCAACCGACATCCTTAGCACTGATGTGGACGATGAAGCCGAAGAAACGGAAGTCGTTGATGAGGTTGAAGCTGAACAACCCCCTCGTTTTGAAGTGGTAACCGATACCCTTAGCGCTGATGTAGACGAAGAAGCCGAAGAAACGGAAGTCGTTGATGAGGCTGAAGAAACAGTTTCTACTGAGGAAACGATAACGGAAACAGTACCTCCAACAGAACCCATAAAGCTAACGGAACCAGTAAAGGTAAAAACCAGGCGAACATCAACCTCTACAAGAACCAGAAGGAAAAACGAACCCGAATTCATCCCAATAGAGCCTACCGACAAGGATGCTCTTGCTGAGAATGAAACACTGGCAATCAGCACCATAAGGGAATATCTTATCGCGCTCGAAGACGGATACCAACAAACCCCACCCAATGTGCTCATCTGCGAAACGGCGATTAAAGCGTTGCAACGCACCAATCAGCTTGAGCTTATCCGTAAAATGAAGGGGAAAATCCCGGTCAGCAAGATGATTAACGACGTTTTTGCTGAATTGGGAGTTGGGTAATTTCCAGTATTAAAGTTGCCGTTCGGAAGTTGTCTAGAAACCGAGTTTTTGTCACAAACCCGGTTTCTAACATTGCAAAAAACGGAACACAAGCGTAAGTTTATTTTTGAAAATTACTGTGTTATAAACGAACAACTAACGTCAAGATTTGTTAGTGGTTTTTGAGACTTGCCCAGGTGGTGGTTAGTTTTTCTTTTGGGGAAGCGGCAAATTCAATATTGAGTGTTTCAGCAAGTCCTTTGTTCATAATATCTGCGATATCATCTTCACTTAGTGGAGCATTGAAAAGTGCAAAATCGTCGAGTATGCCTTTGAAAAAAAGGGTTCCACCTGATGCTGCTCCAATAATCTTGCTAATGCACTCTTTTTTAACACCCACAACCTCCTTGTTTTTTTAGTGGGATTTGATGGCGCTCCAAGTGGTAGTGACTTTATCCCAAGAAGAAACTGACATAACATTGCTTTTCATGAGTCGTGCAATTTCCGTTTCACTTAGGGCTTTCCCCCAAATCCGAACTTCATCAAGCGTAACAGGCCACCATCGGTTCAGGTGATTTCCGAGCCACGCCTTACCCATCCCATTGTCGGGATTATTGCCAGGGTCATTTGTTTCTCCGATTAACTTCGCATCAACATAGAACTTTACTACCCCAGTTTTTCTGTCGCGAACACCTGCGAGGTGGTGCCATTCTCCATCGTTAACCCTACCTTTTTGGGAATCTTCAATACTGGCTCCGGGGACAGTAAAGAGTAGATTGCTCTTTCCTCCGTCTTCTAAGTGGTATAACCCAAAATGACAAGTGGGTTTTGTTGGACCATAAGTGCCCAGGATGCCTTTGTTATTGGATGTTGTATGCTGACTTTTCATCCAAACTTCCAGGGTAAATGAACTCTTTTCGGTAAAGATTAACTCGGGTGTCAGTTCAATTTCCACATAGCCTCCTTTACCATCTAATTCCAACGCACTGCCAAATTTACCCTCAACCCATTTTACACCGTCGAAGATGGTTCCGCCTTTTGTCTTACCTGTTTCATCTTTTGCTACCTTGCCTTCCTCGTCAAAGGAAAGGTACAGCAGTAAATCTTTATCAACAGCTTTGACAGGAAAAGCCAGTGCTATCAGCAATAACGCCAATAACATAAAAAAAAGAATTCTCATTTTATTTATCCTCCTTTGATTTATTTCGTAGGGTAGCCCAAGTAGTGGCGAGCTTTCTTGATGGAGAAACGGCAAGGATGGTTTTGAACCCCTTTGTCATGATGTCCTTAATCTCATCCTTGCTCAAGGTTACGTTGAAAATCGCAACCTCATCAATGACGCCGTCGAAATATTGTCCCCAATTATCCAGGAAATTCGCACCAATACCAATATTCGTAAAAGCAAAGGGGAGGGGGTCCAAAACCGTGCTGCCCTCGACGCCATTGTAATACCCCGTCGCATTTCCTGAACCATCAAATACAAAGGCATAGTGTCCCCATTGATTGTTATCAAATGAGACGATGACTTGTTGCCAGATTGAACTCCATACTTCAACCCCGCCACCTTGAAATCGAATCGTGAAAGCTGGGGCTGTAGGTCCAGTAGTATTCGACATCATTCTATCATCATTGACAGCGTTATCAGTTTTTATCCACATTGCAACTGTCACTGTCCCAGATAAGCCCAAATCACCTACATCCACCCAATCATCCTCGCCATCACATTCCAAAGCATTGCCAAACTTACCCTTAACCCATTTAGGACCATTCATGAGCTTTCCATGATTCCCATTTTTAGTGGAGTCCTTGGCGACATCACCTGTGTCCTCGTCAAGTAACCATAAACCTACAATGGATTTTGGGTCAATTTTGGCAGTGCTTTGTCCTACAAACATTAGACTTGTAACGATTAAGCTAATGGATACTAAAGTTAATCTTGCTACTGCTGTTTCCATCCGTCATTAACCTCATATTTTTGGACGTCACCTTCGGACAGTGCGGAATCCTGCATAGAGACTACGGAGATGAGTCCATTATTGATAGTGCCTTCGATAAAGTCGGCGTCTTGCATTAACTTCAGTTCAACATCGCCGATTCTCACTGACTTTCCCCGGCAAAGCAGGCCAGAGTTTGCGCAAAAACCGCCTGCGGTGAATCTACTATCAACTTGAATTGACCATCATTTGCTTCAAGGAGTTGGTAAGCGTCCTTTGCCCACTGGTAGGGCTTTTCCATTTCCCGGATAGATAACTGCTTGCCGCCGCCGTCAATGCCATTGGCGATAAGCACTGCCTTAGGAGCGTTCAGTGCTGCAATCTGGGCAAGGTCAGCATATTTCAAGATTTTTGGCAAAAAGGTCGACATCAGATGTTGGTCATCAAATCGTTCTGGGTACGCGTAACTGGTGAGCGAATCAATGAGCGCTGTTGCTCTGATTCGCTCGTCCAATGCGGAAGCGTAAAGCGCAATCAGCCCGGCAAGCTCGCTCCCAATACAACAGATGCTGTTTGGGTCAACGTCTTTTCGGGTACGCAGGTAGTCCACTGAACAGAGGACATCCCAGACACACATTCCAAAATATGGTCGACCTAGAACTGTTGAGCTTTGAAAATACTGGTAGTCCTTCACATTGACGGTATTAGCGCGCTGCCAGAGCGTTTCACCGATACCTCGATAGTCAATCGCCAGCACAACGTACCCGCTCTTTATCAACTCGAAGAACAAATCCGCTTGAAAAGCGGCTTCTTTGCCTTCGGGGTGGAGATAAATAACTGCCTTGGCAGGAGGCTGAACGCTCTTTGGAATGCAAACGAGCGCCGGAACAAGAATACCCGGTTCGGTGGTGTAAGACACCTTTTCGATGACATACCCCGCCTGGTTGAGCGTATCAACCACTTTGATTTTTAAATCAGTTTTGTCTGGAAAGCCGCCGAATACCTCATTTATGATGTGGGCGCGGGTCAATGAAGCGTATTTTTGCCACTCCGTTTTATTTTCGGGCAATTTCCTTTTTTTGGCCAATTCGAGGGCTGTTTTGTACGTCAGCGAGGGAACGGTTTCATAAGGCGTCGGAAATCCTTTTTCATCCAGACACAGCAGATTTTCAGGTTCTTCAAGAATAATCTCTGGCTCTTTGGCCGCGGAAGAGTCGGAAATTCCCATCAGCCATTTGTTAAACCAGGCGTACATTGCTTCCCGCATCTCTTGGTTGTATCCGTGTCCAGCGTCCACCGCGCACAGCGCTATTTTGTCAGCAGTGTCATATAGCTCGTAAATCGTTTTTGTCCTTGGATATGTGCGTTCGCGCACATCTGTAATCTGAAAATGCGTACCTCCATCATGGATTCCACTTACAATCAACAAGGCCCGCGGCGCTATCAGCGCGAGGATGCCCGCCTGTTGGGCGTATTGCTTGACAGAGGGAATAATTTCACATACGCAGGAAGGCCCGGAAAGATAGCCGTCATAACTCCCGATTCCGCAGACCGGCACCGCTGCTTTAATCCGCTCCTCCAACGCTGCTATGTAATAGGTTTGATTGCCGCCTCCTGAACAGCCTGTAACCCCGATTCGCTCTTTATCTACCTCCGGTCGCGTACAAAGATATTCCACGGCTCTGATGTTATCCCACACCTGCAAGCCCTGTAAAGACAGGCCCGGCAAGAACGCCTGCGCCCCGAGTTGTCTGCCATGATAAGTGATTCCCTGGTATGCCCGCTCGCCTGAACCAATTGCATCCACAAACAAGACTACATATCCTTTTTTCGCGAGAGCGATGTTCCGGGTTTGGATTGTGGGCGCGGTCTTTGTTGCTGCTGTATGTCCGTGAACAGAGAGAACAGCAGGGGTGGGGAAATCAACGCCCTTAGGCACTTAGAGGTGCGCTGTG
>CAZRLY010000166.1:0-14060 GCA_964601015.1 uncultured bacterium | reverse complement strand
AACTCGAAGAAATACCCCAAGTCGTCGCTGAACCGGAGATGGTTGAAGAGGAAGTGGTTGAGATAGTAGTAGAACCCGAGGTGGTCGAAGAAGAAAAACCTGAAGTTGAAACCGAAGCACCTGAATCTGATACGGTTGAAGAGGTGCCTGTAGAACCTGAAGTCGCCGTCGAAGCGTCTGAACCTGAGAACATTGAAGAAGAACCTGAAAAGGTTGAAGAGGCGATAGAAACTGAAGCTATCACCGAAACAACCGAACCTGAAAATGTTGAAACAGAAGTAACGGAAGAAACATCCGCACCTGAGGTGATTGAGGTACCGGTAGAGACTGCCGAGGTTGAATCTGAAGCTAAACCTGAAACCGTGGAAACTGAAGGACATAAAGATAAAGACGAATAATTTGTCCAATGGAGTCAACTACTGCACGCATAAATGCGGCAGCTTGAATGCTGTTAGTTGACCAGACTAAGCACTTCGTGTGCTACGTTGGTTGAGTTATGATACCTATGCGATGCTTCTCCAGTCCATAGCTCTATCGCTTAACATTAAAAGTCCTGAGCAGTAGGGACGGTGTGTTAAACATGACAAGCTCTACCAACATTGTCGAGGAGAATGTTACTTGAATTAACTTAGGTTGATTCAACGGTTGATAGGAGACTATCCCATTATGTCTAAAGTATTTGTCTTAGATACGAACAAGCACGGCTTTCCGATTCGACATCGCACAAGACGGAAGCAGTTCTTCGGCTTCCAGACTGGCGATATAGTCAAGGCGGTTGTTCCAAAAGGAAAGAAGGCGGGAACTTATGTTGGTCGCCTTCTGGTGCGTGCTACTGGCAGCTTTGACATTCGCACAAAGTCTGAACGGATACAAGGGATTAATCAACGGTATTGTAGTATAATCCAACGGAATGATGGATATAACTATCAGAAATGAGATGCGCTAAAAGTGTAGGCTTTGCCTTCACTTTTTTCCTCACCACGCCCGAAGGGGCGAATCGGTCTTTTCATGAATGCGGTTGCTTCCGCAGCGCAAAGAGAGGTGAATGATACTTTTCAAATCAGAGATTTGGAACCCAGCTCTCTTTATGGACAGACAGAATATGGAGGTCAAAAACCAAATGGAAATTACAGCGGAAATGGTGAAAGATTTGCGGAGAAAAACGAACGCTGGAGTTATGGATTGCAAGAAGGCACTCACTGAAACCAATGGTGATGTTGACGCTGCCATAGAATGGCTTCGTCGAAAGGGGCTTGAAACTTTTGAAAGCAAACAGAACAAACCCGCATCCGAAGGCATCATTACCTCTTACATTCACGCAGGAAGTAAAATAGGAGTGCTCTTAGAACTAAATTGTCAAACTGATTTTGTAGCCCGAACAGAGGAATTCCAGCAACTCGCTAAAGATATTGCGATGCAGGTAGCAGCGAGAAATCCTAAGTTTATTACAAGAGAAGATGTGCCTGAGGAATTAATAGAAAAGGAAAAAGAGATTCGCAAAGAGCAGGCTCTCAATGAAGGCAAACCGGAAAGGGTTGTGGATAAAATTGTCGAAGGAAGAATGGGTAAACTATTCTTTTCGGAAGTCTGTTTGATGGAACAAGATTTCATTCGAGACGATAAAAAAAGTGTGGCTGACCACATTAAGGAAAACGCAGGAATATTGGGTGAGAACATTGTGGTTCGACGCTATATACGTTATTTGTTGGGCGAATAATCTGAAGGGTAGAATAACTGTGTACGAATTCCTTTGTTCATGTCCTCCCCCCAAGATGGAAATGAATGACAAACCTGTTTATAAACGGGTGGTGTTGGAACTGAGCGGTGAGATGTTAAAAGGCACTGGTGATGGCGTGATTAGTTTCGACACCCTCAACAATTTGGCTACTGAGTTAATTGAAGTTGTCGCCTGCGGTGTTGAACTTGGCGTTGTAGTTGGTGGTGGAAATATCTGGCGCGGCGCATCTACTCAAAAAATAGAGCAAACCACCTCCCATCAAATCGGCATGTTAGCGACTGTCCAAAACGCCCTCGCGTTGCGAGCAGTCCTGGAAAAACACGGTGCTAAGAGCTACATAGCCAGTACGTTGGATATAAAACCTATCGTTGAAGAATGTAGCCATCAACAAGTTATCAAATGGCTGGAAGAAAAAACTATAGTAATCTTCGCAGGCGGCACCGGGCAACCCTTCTTTACTACAGATACCGGAGCTGTGTTATGGGCGCTCAAGATTCAGGCGGATGTCCTGTTAAAGGCAACTAAAGTATCGGGCGTTTATTCGGATGACCCAATTATTGACCGAAACGCCCAAAAGTATGCGCGCGTAAGCTTTGCGGAAGCCATCCGCAAAGAACTCAGGGTGATGGATTTGACCGCTTTCTCCTTATGTATGGATAATAATTTGCCCATTGTCGTCTTTAAACTTACCCCAACAGGAAACATAAAACGTGTGATATTTGGTGAGGAAATCGGGACAATCGTAAAATAAACATCAAAAGGAGAGAAGTAATATGCCTAAGAAAATTGTTCGTGACGTAGAAACGAGAATGAAGAAAGCTATTGAGTCTACCAGTAAGGATTTCTCCACTGTCAGAGCCGGTAGGGCTTCGCCTTCCATGTTAAATAACATTCAGGTAGATTATTATGGTACGAAAACGCCTCTTAACAAGATGGCTACCATAACAACTCCTGAGCCGCGTTTGCTCGTTATTCAACCCTGGGATAGGACGGTTATCAAAGATATTGAAAAAGCTGTTATGCAATCTGACTTAGGTTTAACCCCTAACAGTGACAAAAACGTCATCAGATTAGCAATTCCAGAATTGACTGAGCAACGTCGAAAACAACTTGCAAAGGATGTGCGGAAGTTAGCGGAGGAAGGACGAGTTGGCATCCGAAATATCCGTAGAGAAGCCAACGATGCTATAAGAAAACTGGAAAAATCAAGCAAAGTCTCAGAAGATGCAAGGCGAATGCACCAGGAACGCATACAGGAACTAACGGATAAGTATATTGAAGAGATTGATGAACTCCTTGAGGCAAAAGAGGAACAGTTAGAACCCTAAATAAGGAGGAAGCGAGAAAGCAAGCTCTGTCTGTCTTCAGACAGGCTGGAGGCGGACAGGGCTTTGATAGCTAAATGCTAACTGATAACTTATCACAACTAAGCGAATCTGAACTCCTTGAATTGCTTGATAAAGAAAAGTTGCCCAAGCATGTGGCTATCATTATGGACGGCAATGGGCGATGGGCTCAGAAACGCAAAAAGCCGCGTATTGAAGGACATTGGTCAGCAATGTCTTCAGTGCGCGCCGTAGTTGAAATCTGCGTTGACCTTGGAATAGAAGTTCTTACCCTGTACGCTTTTTCCACAGAAAATTGGAAACGCCCCAGAATAGAAGTCAACGCACTGATGTTTCTTTTGCGGGAACAATTGCGAAAAGAAACGGACGAACTAAATGAAAAAAACGTTCAACTGCGAGTTATCGGGCAAATTGACCGCTTACCTAAGCGAGTCCTTGGAGAATTGAAAAGCTCTATCGAAAGAACGAAAAACAACACCGGGCTTATTCTCAATTTGGCTATAAGTTACGGCAGTCGCTTCGAAATTATCCAGGCGGTACAACACATTGCACAAGATGTCAAAGATGGCAAAATAGAGATTGAAGAGATTGGCGAAGAACAGTTCTCTAACTACTTGTATACCGCCGGACTGCCTGACCTTGACCTTTTAATCCGCACCAGCGGGGAAATGCGGATAAGCAATTTCCTCCTCTGGCAACTGGCTTACGCAGAACTCTACGTTACACCAACCCTCTGGCCAGATTTTCGACGACAAGAATTTTTAGTCGCTCTCATCTCCTATCAACAACGCCAGAGGCGATTCGGCGGGCTTGGTTAATTGCAAGTAAAACACTTAGGCGAGCTAATTTCGCAGTAGAGGTAGAAGTATCCATATTCCTACCTGTCCTAATTCCCCCCACATAATTGACATCAATCCATTTTTATTTACTATGATAACATTAATTAACATTTCTCAGTCGAGTTTGTTCATCATTTTTTACTTTTAGTAAATATTGAAGTCGCAATGCGCATTTCTAAACCATAATATTACGAGCATTGGAAGGTGCTGAATCCGGCATAACCTTTGCAGAAGAGGAGTTTATAATGCGAAGATTAAGTGAAATATTACACACTTTTAATCTACCAAATCCCAACATCACTGAGCAATTAATAGATATTTACGGTGACTATCCCGAATATATTGAGTCACAAATTAAACGGTATGAGAGAATAGCAAGGAAATTTGGCGATATTTACGATTATGATGCTGAAGTAGTCATCGCCAGAGCGCCCGCCAGGGTCAATTTGGTTGGAATGCATATTGACCACAGGGGCGGTTCAGTCAATCCCATCGCTTCAAAAGAGATAATAGTCATAGCCTCACCGAGAGATGATGATAGAATCACCATGCACAACGTGAATCCGACACGCTTTCCGCCCCGGAGTTTTGTCATCAGCGAAGAACTTCCGCCGAAAAAAATACAGGATTGGACGGCGTGGACGCAAATACAATCGGATACTAAAAAGCGACAGGGGACATCGGGAGATTGGTCAAATTACGCGAAGGCTGCTGTCCTATATTTGCAAGAAATCCATCGCGACAACGATGGCAGTTATGGCAGGAAACTTTCGGGCATGAATATTCTGGTTGACGGCAATATTCCGATTGCATCAGGACTCGCTTCTTCCTCGGCTTTAGTGGTTTCTATCGCTGAAGCGGTTGTAGCGTTGAACGGATTAGATTATACGCCGAGCGAATTAGTTGACCTTTGTGGTACGGCAGAATGGTACATCGGCACTCGCGGCGGAAAAGGTGACCACGCCGCCATCAAACTCAGCAAGCGTGGCTTTATCTCTCACATCGGCTTCTTTCCGCTAACCGTGGATTACGCACCCTTTCCCGACGACTATCGAGTGGTGGTTTGCAATAGCTGCGTGGAAGCTAAAAAAGCCAACGGTGCCCGAAGCATCTTTAACGAGAGAGTGGCGACGTATGAGATAGGCCTGATGTTGTTGAAAAAAAGATTTTCTATGTTGGATGGGAATGTAAAGTATTTTCGGGACATCAATGTGGAAAATTTGCAGGTGGATGAATCACATCTCTATGAGATAGTAAAATCGCTGCCGCCAAGGATTACCAGAAAACAGTTGGCAAAGGAACTGCCTCAAGATGCCCATAGATTAGCAGAACTATACAAAACTCACGATGAACCGGAAGAGGGGTACAGGGCACGAGGCGTTTGCTTGTTCGGTTTGGCGGAATGCGAAAGAAGTAAAAAGGCTGCAGAATTTCTCAAAAAAGGCGATGTTGATGCTTTTGGTAGATTGATTTCTCTGTCACACGATGGCGACCGAATCACAGCAATGAATTCTCACAAGCGAGTAGCGGTAAACTACGAGCCAACTGATGAAATGCTAAACGAACTTATTCAGTATTTGCGAAGCGATAAACCGGATTTGGCTGAAGTCGCGCATATTTATCGACAACCGGGCGGATACGCGGTCAGTTGCGAAGAGTTGGACGTATTGGTGGATATAGCTTGTGAGGTAGAGGGAGTATTGGGAGCGGGACGCACCGGTGCGGGACTGGGCGGGTGTATCTCCGTTCTGGTCAAAGCTGAAAACGCCAATAAATTAATAGATGTGGTAACTACGCAATATTACCAGCCACGCGACCTAAAACCGGCGGTTGAAGTCTGTTTTCCAATACAAGGCGCAGGACTTATTCAATTGAAGAATGACTATTGAAGATTGAAGAATGTTTGGGTTATTCTTCAATAGTCAATCTTCAATGATAAGGCCCGGCCGTTGCCAACGAACATTTATCAGGATGCAAATATTTGGTAGCAGCCTTTTCTACTTGCTCTTTGGTGACAGCGCGGTAAATCTGCGCGTGTTTTTGTGGGTAATCTAAACCCAGTCCGAATAATTCCGCGTTCAAGAGAACGTTGGCGATGCCGCTGTTCGTTTCCACCGAGAGAGCGAAAGTCCCTACGAGCATATTTTGGGCATCCTCCAATTCTTGCTCAGTGATGCCATCTTCTTTGAGTTGTTGGATTTGGTTTAAGATGCTCTGGATAACCCTTTGCACATTTTGGGGATTCACGCCCGCTCCAGCAACAAATGGGCCCTCGCCAAACCCTGCGGAAAAGGAACTCCACACACTGTAAGCCAACCCTTCCACATCGCGAACACGGTTGAACAGCCTGCCCAACCCGGCGCTCCCTCCTAAAATACGGTTCATCACGTCAACAGCGTAGAAATCTGGATTCTTTCTGCTTATGCCTTTATGCCCCAGAGCGATTTCCACCTGTGATTTGTCCATCATCGGGATAGACTTTTTAGATGCTTCCTGCATTTCCACCGGGGGGATAGCAAAATCCGCTGGTTTGCCAGTTGTCTTCCAATCGCCGAACGCATTTTTGATTTTTTCTATGACATCTTCCGCATTTATATCTCCCACCACAGCTATTATGGCAACGTCTGGGCGATAATATTGGTGGTAAAATGAGAAGAGTTCATCGCGTTTGAATTTAGAGATGGTTTCCTCATATCCCTGCAATCGCCTGTGGTAAGGGTGTTCCGCTGGATATATCAGAGTCATTATTTCCTTGTTAGCTACCCATGAGGGATTGTCTTCCCATGATTTGAACTGACTGCGGAGTTGTGTGCGATATTTTTCCATCTCCTCTTCGGGGAAGATGGGATGCAGGAGTACATCCGACAGAACCGATAACACTGAATCAAAATCCTTTGTCAAAAGTTGAGCATTGAAACTTGCCGTCTCTATTCCTCCCCAACAGTTGATGCTGGCACCAACGGATTCTATATCTTCCGCAATTTGTTCCCATGTTCTGGATTCTGTGCCTTTAGCGAGGGTGTTCGCGACAAAATTCCCGATGCCTGCTCGTTCGTCAGTATCATACATTCCTCCAGCTTTCAGCCTGCCTGAGATGGCAACCACGGGAATAACGCTATTTTCGACGACTATTAAAACCAATCCGTTATCCAAGACAACGCGCGTTGGCTTGCCCGACGACGACGCAGAGTAGAACATGCAGCTTGCTTGTTCGTAGGTGGCTTGTAACGGGCTGGCAGCCCGTTCTACGTCGTAATTTGATTGAACGGGAATAAAATAACCTACCGTGCGGTTATCCGCTGTGAGATATTTGGCGGCGACTCTCTGGATATCCTCTTTGGTAACCTTGCGGATATTGTCGAGATATTCATACATGTATTTGTAAGATGCGATGGTTTCATAATAGCCCAATCTGCTGGCCTGTTTTGATACGCTATCTTGAGCGTAAATAAAACTTGCTTCCGCCTGATTGATAGCCTTCTTAAATTCATCGTCGGTTACAAATTCGGATTGGACTTTTTCTATTTCAGCGCACAACGCCTCTTCCACCGTCTCAGGCTGGATGGACGCGCTAACTTCCGCATTCAGCCACGCCAAACCCGGGTCAATCGAAATTCCGACATAAAAATTCGCGCTGGTTGCCAACTCTTTGTGGACAATCGCTTTGTATAGACGTGAACTCCTTCCATGAGATAACACCATCTGCAAAACGTTGAGGGGATAAATATCCTCGTTTCCCATGGCAGGGACGTGATAAGCGATGTTTATGTGAGCTAAATTTCCCGCTCTTCTCACTATCACGCGGCGTTCCCCGTATTGCTCTGGCTCTGTCGTTCTGGGATGTGGAACCGGTTTGCCAGCGGGTATTTCTCCAAAATATTTATCTGCCTTTTTGAGGACATCATCCGTACTAAAATCTCCCACCAGCACCAAGGTAGCGTTATTGGGCGCGTAGTAGTCGCGATAGTAGTTATACAAATCTTCTCTGGTGATGGATTGCAAATCCGACTTCCAACCGATGACGCCCCACTGGTAAGGATGAGCTTTGTATGCGGTTGCCTGCACCTCTTCTCGTAAAAGAAATTGCGGGTGATTCTCAGCGCCTTCCCGCTCTGACAATATCACAGTCCGTTCTTGCCCTACCTCATTCGCATCAAAGACGCTGTTTTGCATCCGGTCAGCTTCAATGTGTAGCCCCAATTCGATTTTATCAGCGGGTAACGTTTCAAAATAGGCAGTATAGTCGGTGTTTGTAAAGCCGTTCCACTGCCCTCCGTTTCGCTCAATCACCCTTTTGAGTTCCTCCTTTGGAAAGGATGGAGTACCCTTAAACAGCATGTGTTCCACCCAGTGGGAAATGCCAGTGATGCCAGGGCGCTCGTTGCGAGCACCCACTTTATACCAGATATAGCAAGATGCCACCGGTGCGGCATGTACTTCTTTGATGAGCACTTTAAGCCCATTTTTAAGTTGATGTTTGGTAACTTCATTATTTTGCATGTATTTCGACCTCCTTTAAGTGAAGCGATTGGCCTTTTGTTGACTCGCCATCTTTATTCTCTTTCATATAAAACCCTCCCTTCTCGTAGTGCGGATGCAATAAAAGATGTTGGAACTGATTCCCAATCTTTGACCTCTTCTGGAGTGTAAATTACAATATCTTTGGATGGAAAAAGTCCCTTCAAAGCAAGTCTCACAGGGGTACTGCGCTTATATCTTGGCAAGTCAGAAGGTTGAATAATCAGGATATCAATGTCACTTTCTTCGGTTGCCTCATCTCTCGCATAGGAACCAAAAAGGATGATTTTCTCAGGTTGAGTGACTTTAAGTATCCGTTGGACAACATCCTTTAGCAGGTGCTTATCAATCTTTTGCATGTTCCATATCCCCCTGTTCTGTAGCCCGTATAATCTCAACGCAGCATATTCTCTTTGAATTTTTCGATGTGTTCATCAGGCACACCAATACGCTTCAAGTATTTGTCAATCCCGCCAATTTTATTCACATAAGAAAATGCGGTGCGGAGTATGTATTGTTCATGGTGGCCACGACGTAGCGCGCCGAATTGTCCGTATCCCGAAAAGATGTCCTTCTCTGATACGCCCAGAGCAAGATAAAGAATCCCCGTTACAATAATTGACCTATCAATTCCACCTCGACAGTAATACATCACCGGGTAGTTTTTTTCATCGGCTAAAACGGCGAAAGTGCCTTTAATAGGCGCGCTGTATCTCAAGACAAGCTGCCCGACGATATCCCCTCGCCTACTCCCCCAATCCCGCGACCATTGTCTCGGGTTTTCTGTCCAACCATAAGGCAGATGAACCGCATTAAGTTTATCACTATTTTTCCATTTGTACCGTTGGTAGCTATCCTCCCATTTCATGAGAAAATTAATAACCGTTCGCATGCGCCCCTCCTCAACCATGTTAAAAACAGCATCACGGGGCGGGATGCCAGAGAGATAAACCTGTTCCTTTTTGAGAAGTTTGCCGTTAGCAGT
Source organism: uncultured bacterium (assembly GCA_964601015.1). GTDB lineage: Bacteria > Poribacteria > WGA-4E > DTYX01 > CAZRLY01 > CAZRLY01. The sequence continues at coordinate 4,634 of CAZRLY010000166.1, read as the reverse complement.
TTTAATGCCGCCGATGTCATGAAAATTCCACATACGTCCCATTGATGTGAATCTTGGTATAGAACGCCGCGCTCCTTGCTTGAGTATACCATCGGTTTTATGCAATGTCCGGTCTTTTGAGGTAGTGTCATCAAAAGGCCAATAGCCGACAAGCCCTTTCTCCTTGCCTGTCAGTGGCTTGCGCATGTTCAATCGAATTTCATCTCCCGTCCGCACGATGTTCCAGATGCGTACTTCGTCTATCATTCCGTGGAAATATCCGTATCCAAAATTATTTTCATGCGTCCAACCGATTCGCAACGGACGTTTGCTTTGATGTATCCTACCACTGTAGTACGTCTTTCCAACGACGCGCCCATTCAAGTAGAGCATCATCTGATGAGCGTCGCTGTCTATAACCCCGGCGATGTGATACCAGCGATTTAGTTTTATACTTCCTGGGGAGTTTAACATTATTTGCTGGCGATTTTGCGGCGCAGACGTGAAATGCACAAAGCCAAGTTGATTTATCCAGAAAGTATAACTGCGCCCCATCAAACCCGGCGGTATCCCATCACCTTTGTATAAAACTGGTATCCACTGATTTGTAAACGATGAGACGCGCACTCGCATCTCTATTGTCATTTTCGTTGAGATAGTATTCAGCACATGAGAGTCTTTCATCTCAACGTAGTGTTTGCCATCCAATTTAAGAGATTGAGTTCCTACCACAGCGAAGGCTATTGTGCAGATTGTCAATAAGGTAAAAGATGATAACAATGCCTTTATCATAATAGTGCCTCCCAAACTATTACCACTTTACGGCAGCGTGCTCACTAGCGCCAAAACCGTTCACCCAACATGAACGTAACAACCACTTGATAGGGCTTTTTCAACCGCGTCAAGAACACGCTGACATTTGACGCCGTCCTCAAAATTCGGAGTGGGCATTACATCTTCATCTGCAAGGGAATTCATTTTATCTTTCAAACGGGCAATTCCCGCGGTCCAAAATGTCGCAACAACTGATTTATCCGACTCCTATCAGAATACAGGAATTTGTGTTCGTCTAAATATCAGTTGCGTCCTGTGTAAAGCCGCTGGTGGAGACATACCACCGCGTTACTTCTTCCCCACCGATGACTTTCGCGGCGACGTTGCTGGCGTCGGCGAAGTGTTTTACATCCTGCAAACCGATGGGTTGCTCTGTGTTCTTCACTTCTACCAGCCAGAGATGTGGAACGCTCCGTCCTACGACATCAATCTGATATTGCGGCGAATCGGGCAGTTTGACAGTACGAGAATCCACCCACACAAAACGTGGCAGAAAAATCCTGCCCGGACGGTTGAAAAACGTCTCACCCTCCACCTCACGCCGATTAAAACGCATCATCAAAAACTGTACCATCAACTCTGTAGCATAGCCTTTGAGATTGGCATAGGTGCCGGTCAGTTTGTTGTATCGCTCTTGAAGTTCAACATTGGCTTCAGCCCATGTCGCATTTTCTACGTCAACGCGCGCCCAAGCGTCCGTAAATTCACGCATAATCGGATCCTTTATGTTGTAAAATTCTGTACCGGCGACTTTCTCCTCAATTAGGTCAGCACGGGACAAGGCGAGTAAAATATCCACAACTTGCTCTTCAGTTACGCCCCAATGACTCATTGATGCTGCTATTTTATTCTTGTCAATCTTTTCGTCCTGGTATCGTGTAGCAAAATAGAAGATGTTTTTCGTGATACCGTATTCGTTTATCGTGTTGAAATAATAGTTCAGTTGGCGGTACAGTTCGCTCCATATAGCACCCTCCGTCAGTTCATAGGCGATGACTTCGTTGACTGCGTCAAGGTGGGTTAAATCCATCTGCAATCTGGACGCGCCAGCAAAGATGCACTCAAGATAAAACGGATTGCCGCCCGTCCTATCCGAAAGGTACGACGCCATCTCTACGTTGACTCCGACATCGTGGCGCTTCCTGAGTTTTTGGCACAATTCGATGACGTAGTAGCCTTCCAAACCACGAATGTATTCCGCTCTGAAACGCCCAAACAATGGCCCGCGTCCGATGATGTCTTTTGTCAACAATGTCACGGCGGAACCCGTCACGAGATGTGGGCACCGACGAGATTCCACCGCATGCTGATATTTCCCCAATACGTTTGGGTCAATTCCGTTTTCGTTGCGGATTTCGATGACATGCTGAAATTCATCAAGCATCACAAACATCGGTTCTTCGTTGTCACGCGCAACCCGCCTCGGTGCCCAGATTGAACAATTTAAAATCGGCCAGGTGAACTCTTCCGTTTTTGCAGTGCCATGATATTCATCCAACATCCGTAAAAGCCCGTAATTATCGTGAGTTTGAGCGAACTTCTGGGCGCGTTTTACTATTTCATCAAATTTGTCGCTTCGAGCCAATTCGGCATCCTTTTCCTTAAACCCCACATACTGGCACAGGAAGGCAGTAAAATACTCAGTGGCAAACTGCCGCGATTCGCGGCTCAAATCCTCAAAGGTGATATAAATCGGAACAACCTCATCCTGCTCCCAAAACAATTCGTTGTAGAGTCGTTTGAGCAACTCAGTCTTGCCCACTCTGCGATGCCCGATGAGTACCGGGGAGATGTTCCGCTGTACTTTTGCGCCCAGCGCTATCTTTTTCAAAACCGAAAGCAATTCCTCCCTGTCAGTAAAAATCTCATCGGACAAAACATCAAAAACCGAGCGGCATTTTTCCATTTTTCGTCACCTCCATCAACTTTTCTGTCGAGTTTGGAAAATTGACCTACGCCTCATCTTGAAACGCAATCGCCCGCACAGGCGAACCATCCGCGTCTTTTATAGAAAGTGGCAGAGCAGCAAAATAAAAGATGGGTTGAGTAATTTTTGTCAGATTGACGAGAGATTCCACTATCACAACCTCCGCCTTCAGAAGCGCTACATGGGCGTCCTCCGCCTTCCAATCGTCAACGGAGGGAATATCCACACCCAACAGCCATATCTGCCTTTCTGCCAGCCATTCGGCGGCATCAGCGGAGATTACCGGATAATCCCGAAAATACTCCTCCCTGCCAAACCACTTATCCCAACCTGTGCGGATAATCACTCTGGAACAAGACGAAATGTTTTGGGAAAATGGCTCTAAGTCAGCGACATGAATGGCGTCGTGTTTGCCAACACAATCTACTAAAACTGCCTCGCCGACAAATCTCTCTAACGGAATCTCATTTAGCGTCTTACCATCAGCGAAGAAATGATAGGGAGCATCAAGATGCGTACCTGTGTGTGTCCCCAGGTGTAGGGATGTTGAGTTGGAATATCCCATTTCCAGTGTGTGGTAAGGCTTGATGGATATGTCCATGTCACCAGGAAACACAGGCATGGAATCGCAAATTGGTATTGTTAGATCAATTATTTGCATTGTCAATTTTCATACATGGGGCAAGAACCGCAGTTCCTGCCCCGTGTGGTTTTTATATTGATTCAACTTCCATCCAGGCTTTTTCTTTAATCGAGTTTGCAACAGCGTCCATCACAGCATTTACCTTGACGCCGTCAACGAAATCGGGTGTGGGCATTTTATCTTCGGCGATGGAGTTTATGAGGACGGAAATTTCATTCACGAAGGTTTCGCCGTAGCCGATGATGTGTCCAGGCGGCCACCAGGCTGAAGCGAACTCGTGAGCGCCTTCGTTGCAGATGATACTTCGGAATCCCTGTGCATAATCCGGGTCTTCTCTGGAGTAGAATTCAAGCCTGTTCATATCCTCGAAGCAGAATCGGACTGCGCCTTTGCTTCCGTTGATTTCAAAGGTATTGTGGTTTTTCCGTCCGGTGGAAAATCTGGTTGCTTCAAAAGTTCCCAGCGCGCCGTTTGCAAATTTGGCGAGGAACATCACAGCATCCTCGACGGTAACAGGAACCTTCTCTGCCGTTTCGGACGCTTCCACAGCCAGTCCGGTTTCTTTCACCTCTGCCGATTCCGGTGGACGCTCTGTGACGAAGGTTTTTTCATGCGCCACTAATTCGGTGATGTCACCTATCAGGAAGTGGGCAGTATCAATGGTATGTGCGGCTAAGTCGCCTAAAGGACCGGAACCACAGATTTTGCCATCTAAACGCCACACAAGCGGAAAATTCGGGTCAACTATCCAGTCCTGTAGATAGACGCCTCTGAAGTGATAAATCTCGCCGAGTTTGCCTTCGTCGATGAGCCGCTTTGCCAAACAGATCGCTGGCACCACGCGGTAGTTAAACCCTACCATGTGTTTCACTCCGGCTTCTTGAACTGCCGCGAGCATCTCCTTGGCTTCCGCGAGGGTGTTTGCAAGCGGCTTCTCGCAGAAAATATCCTTGCCCGCTTCAGCCGCACCGAGAGCCATTTCGGTATGGAGATAACCGGGTGTGCAGATGTCAACTACATCAATATCATCGCGCTGGACGAGCTTCTTCCAATCAGTCTCATAGCCCTCCCAACCATACCGTTCCGCGGCAGCTTTGACTCCATCTTCCTTCCTACCGCAGACGGCTTTCATCACAAGATTTGCCTTTAAATCATAAAACATGCCGACATTTTTGTAACCAAAACTGTGAGCCTTACCCATGAATGAATAACCAATCATGCCGACGTTTATATCCTTCATGTCATACCTCC
>CAZRLY010000165.1:0-14134 GCA_964601015.1 uncultured bacterium | reverse complement strand
TTAGGAGCGCAATAATCAGCGCACCGACGCTGCCAAAGGCAGCTAGGTAGCGTATGATTGCAAAAATACACTTCGTTGATTTTTGCAATCCAGACATATCTAAACAGTGCGTGGGGAATTTCTAACTTCCGACATATTTCGTTGCATTCCGTTATCAATTATGTTAAAATACTACCATATAGTTTGATTTCAAAACGTCAAAAATGATAAATGAGAGAGTGGGGTATACGATAATGTATTATATCTTATGCTGTGGCATAGTTGGATGTATAGTTGGTTACCTTGCTCACGGAGTTTTTTCAAGAATACGGATAGGCAGCGCAAAAAAGATGGCTAAATCAATTCTGGATGATGCACGTAAAAACGCCGAGAATATAGAGAAAGAAATCGTCCTTCAAGCGAAGGAGGAGGCGTATGAGCGACAAGCTGAATTCGACAAGGAAGTTCGTGAGCGGCGGGCTGAAATAAAACAGCGAGAGGAACGAATTATTGCAAAAGATGAAGTATTGGAGGAAAAGTTAGAGGTTTCGGAAAAACGGGAAAGTGAACTCGCTGAACAAGCTAAAAGGTTAGATGTAACAACCAAGTCTCTTATAGATAAGGAAAAAAATTGGGTTGCTCTTGCGGAAGAATACAAAAAACGATTATCGAACATCTCTGGTATATCCGTTGAGAAGGCTAAAGACAAGCTCTTTGAGCAAATCCGGCAGGAGTCCAAACATGAAACAATTTTAATAACCAGGAATATTGAGGCTGAAGCGCGACAGATGGGTGAAAAAAGAGCTCGTGAGATTATGACTTATGCGATGGAGCGTTGCGCGGCTGACCACGTAACGGAAATGGCAGTTACTACCATCTTTCTGCCCAGCGATAATTTAAAGGGCAGGATTATCGGTAGAGAGGGTAGGAACATCAGGGCTTTCGAGGCTGCAACAGGCGTAGAATTGATAGTTGACGATACTCCCGAGGCTATAATAATATCGGGTTTTGACCCTATTCGGAGGGAGGTTGCACGACTTGCCCTTGAACGACTAATCCAGGATGGGAGAATCAATACAGCGCGAATTGAGCAATCGGTAGCCAGAGCTCGCACTACCCTTGAAGCTTTGATAAAGGAAGTTGGAGAAAATGCGGCGATGGAATTAAATGTACACGGCTTACATTCCAGCGAGATTAACCTCTTGGGCAAGTTGAAATATCGGTCAAGTTTTGGGCAGAATTGCCTGCAACATTCAAAAGAGGTGGCTTTCCTTGCTGGTGTCATGGCAGCGGAGATTGACGAGGACGAAAAGATGGCACGCCGCGCTGGTTTGATTCATGATTTGGGAAAAGCGATAGACAAAGAAGTCGAAGGCAATCACATAGAGATTAGCGTCGAATTAGCGCGCAAATACAATGAACATCCCAAAATTATCCACGCCATCGAAACTCACCATCAACAAGGTGAACAGCAAACCGCATTGGCTGCCATCGTGCAGACGGCCGATAGGCTATCGGCTGCTCGACCAGGTGCCAGGCTTGATACACTTGAATCTTATGTGAAAAGATTGGGAAGATTGGAGAAAATGGCGGATTCCTTTAACGGAGTGGAGAAATCCTACGCGCTCCAGGCTGGTAGAGAGATTCGCGTGATAGTTGAACCAAATGAGATAGACGACATGGAAATTTACCAACTGGCTAAAGATATTGCCAAAAAGGTTAGAAATGAATTGGAATATCCCGGACAGATTCAAGTGACAGTCATCCGTGAAAAGCGAGCGGTCGAATTCGCAAGATGAAGAAAAATAAGTAGAGCGTGGTTCTTGTGGAGCGTTGAGCGTAAGTGCGTGGAGTGTTGCAAATGAGTGGATTACCTTCTTTATCGCTTTCCGCACCACGTTTTTCCCCACGTTTCACGAAAAAGCTCTTCACGAAATGAGGATAGAGAATGTTACAAGTACAAAAACAAGTTTACACCGTAAGCGAAATTACCAAAGTAATCAAAGATGCGCTTGTATTTTTGAATGACATCTGGGTTGAAGGCGAAGTATCCAATCTCAGCCGCCCTGTGTCCGGACACGTATATTTTACCTTAAAAGACAAGGGTACTCAGATAAGATGCGCCATTTTCCGTCCTGACGTCTTGTACTTGACATTTATGCCCAAAAATGGCGACAAGGTTATTCTCCACGGCAGAATCAATGTTTATGAGCGAGGCGGACAGTATCAGATTGTTGGTGACGAAATGGAACGCGCCGGATTCGGCCCCTTGCAACAGGCCCTTGAACAACTCAAAGAACAACTCGCCGCAGAAGGACTTTTTGACGAGTTTTTTAAAAAACCGCTTCCCAACATCCCGCGACGCATCGGCGTGATAACTTCTGCCACCGGAGCAGCCGTCCGAGATATTACCAACATCATCAGACGACGTTTTCCAATGGTAAACATACTGATTTACCCTGTGCTGGTACAGGGGGAGAGTGCCGCCGACGAGATTGCAAAAGCTATTGATGACTTAAATAAACTGAGCGATTTAGATGTGTTGATAGTCGGACGCGGGGGAGGTTCTATCGAAGATTTATGGGCATTCAACGAGGAAATAGTGGCGAGAAGCATTTACAACTCTGACATCCCCGTTGTTTCAGCGGTGGGACACCAGATAGATTATACCATCTCAGATTTTGTCGCAGACGTACGTGCTCCGACGCCCTCCGCCGCCGCAGAATTAGTAGTTCCTGATAAAGCAGACATCGACAGGCGACTATCGACGCTCAACATACGCATGAGGACGGCGTTTCAAAATAACCTGCATACCAAAAGCGAACGGATGGAAAATTGCCAACGACGACTTTCAATCGAAAGACAACTGGATGCCATCCGTCAAGTCCAGCAGAACGTGGATACGTTAGACCAAAGGGCTGAAAGGGCAATCACCAATCAAGTCAACCAACACCTTTCCTCACTGGTAATTCACAGGGGAAGGTTGTCACATCTCAACCCGCTTGCAAACATCAGGGCATATCGCCAAGAACTCGAAACGCTAAAAGGACGGTGGTTAGCCCAAATCCGGCGTTTGCTTGAAAAGAGGAAGAGCGATTGGAAAACCCTGATAGCAAAGTTAAACGCCTTGAGTCCACTTGCCACCCTGGATAGGGGATATAGCATCTGTGTCGATAACTCACAGAACGTCATCAAAGATACTCAGCAAGTCAACCAGGGTGATAGGGTACACGTAAAACTGGCGAAGGGAAAATTGATTTGCGATGTTGTGCAATCATCAGATGCATACTAAATTTTTGTATCTAATATTGTTTATTCGGATGGGACTGGAGGATTTCCTCCACAGGAAAGAAGGAATTATAAAGGATATTCGCAATAGAGGATTTGAGGTTGAAGAGGGTGGGCATGCTGCCACGCGAATGTTGCAAAGAAATGTCAATGCGGAGACTGTGCAAAAAGTTTACAACGAGGGAAGACGTTATTATGATGCAACAGAGAGGACATGGATAAGGGTAAAAGGAAACGTTGCTGTTGTAACTCAAAGGAGAAATAGTAGAAAACTCAAGACGGTACTAATAAATCGCGCTCCCTCTCAACCGTGGAAGCAAATTCAATCAGGCAGGTGGATACCGAGATGATATCTTTCATTATTCGAAAAAATGATAATAATTTACCGCAGGTTAAAAGTTATTATGCCGATGGTATCTTGCAAATTTATTTAAAACCGCATCAGATACCATACTTTGATTCCTTTAACAATGGAGATGGAGTTTTCTGTGATACCAATCGGTATCGTGAAATTATTTCCATCGAAATCATGCACTCAAAAGACCGATGGAAAATTGCCAATCATCTCCAACTTCCTGTGCTATCGGAATACTACCAGGCTGTCGTTAAATCATTGCCAGATATTACTTTCCCAGAGGAAATGTACTACAGTGAAAAAGATTCCATTTTACTGGTGAGGTTTCCAGACGTCCAAATCAACGCAAGCTTCCGGGTAGCTGACCGATTGATTTATTCATTAGATGTTAGAAATCGCCTCGCTGGTATATGGTTGAGCGATTTTGACCTTAACAACACTATCGGTGATGTTGAATCATGGCTCCATGGATGAAATGAGACTGATTATTTTGAGCATAGAGGTAGATGACAAACTCTATATAATTATGAGGGATAAACTATGCAAATAGAAAATAACTTAGAAGAAGAAATCAAATTTGAGGACGCTTTAGAGCAACTGGAAGAGATTGTAGAAAAGTTGGAAACAGGCGATTTACCACTTGAAGAAGCGCTAAAGGCTTTTGAAGAGGGCATTAAACTGTCAAGGTTCTGCTCAGAACAATTAAATGAAGCGGAACTTCGCATCGAAAAGTTGATAGCGATTGATGAAGATAGCATTCAAACTGTGCCTTTTGAGATTCCAGGAGAAGAGTAAGAAGGATCTTGCCTTGCTATAAACATTTATGACGGCAGGAGTGAACCAGCACCGAGACTTTAGGGTGTTGCAGAAAATAAAATCGTCCACCAGCAGTTGGAAGGATTATTTTCTTGGAAATACCTTAGTCGTTGTCTTTAGACCGGTGACCGCTTCTCGCTGTAAAAGGAATGGGAAAGTGTATTTAGATAAGATAAACGAACCAAAAGACTTAAAACAACTTACCTTAGAAGAATTAAACGAATTGGCAGAAGAGATACGCGCCTACATCATCAGCGTAATAGCGGGAGGGGCTGGACATTTCGCACCTAATCTGGGCGCTGTGGAATTATCCGTCGCTTTACACCGAGCTTTTGATGCGCCAAGGGACAAGATTATATGGGATGTCGGGCATCAGGCTTACGCCCATAAAATTTTGACAGGGCGAAAAGACCAATTTCCCACCATCCGGCAATACGACGGATTGAGCGGCTATCCATGTCGCACAGAGAGCGAATTTGACCCATTTGCAGATGGACATGCCAGCACATCTATCGCCGCAGCTCTGGGGCTTGCCATAGCCAGAGATTATGAGGACACATCACACAAAGTCGTGGCGGTAATTGGCGACGGGAGCATGACAGGGGGAGTGGCTTACGAAGCGCTCAACGTCGCAGGTGATATGAAAAAGGACATCATCGTTGTGTTGAACGACAATCAAATGTCAATCTCGCCTACAGTGGGCGCATTCTCAAAATACTTCAACAGGATAAGGACAAACTGGGCATATAATCTGCTCAGAGGCGGTACCAGAGAAATAATGAGCTTGATTTCCCCTGATGCTACTCAGATGGCGCGCAAAATCGACAGTTTAATTGCTGGCGGGACGTTCTTCAAGGAGTTAGGATTCCGGTATTTTGGCCCCGTTGATGGACACGACATTGAGGCAATGCTTGAGATTTTCGAGGGGGTAAAGCCTCTGGAACGCCCTGTTTTGGTCCACGTAATCACCCAAAAGGGCAAGGGGTATCACTACGCCGAAATTGACCCGGAAAAATTCCATGGTGTCAGCGGCGGAATTGACATCCCCACAGGGCGTTCCTTGAAACCTAAGTCTGACATCCCCACATACAGTAGCGTTTTTGGCGATACTCTGATAAAATTGGCGAAGGAAGATGACAGCATTGTCGCTATTACAGCGGCGATGCCCAGCGGAACGGGCTTGAATAAATTTATGGAGGCATTCCCCAAAAGGTGTTTTGACGTGGGAATAGCCGAACAATGCGCAGTAACTTTGGCAGCGGGAATGGCTGTAGAAGGAAATGTGAAACCTGTCGTCGCCATCTACTCCACATTCCTTCAAAGGGCCTTCGACCAAATCGTCCACACCGTTTGCTTGCAGAATCTTCCAGTCGTTTTCGCACTGGACAGAGCAGGCTTGGTGGGAGCAGACGGCCCAACTCATCACGGCGCTTACGACATAGTCTATCTCCGGCACATCCCCAATATGGTGGTAATGGCACCCAAGGACGAGAATGAACTACAACAACTGTTAAAAACTGCTGTGGAATACAACGGGCCGATTGCGTTGCGCTATCCGCGCGGCAGCGGAGTTGGCGTTCCCTTAGACGAAGAGATTGAATCCCTGCCCATCGGCAAGGGCGAATTGTTGCGTGAAGGCGACGACATGCTGATAATTGCCCTTGGAAACAGGGTTCGCCCTGCTCTGGAAGCGGCTGAACAGTTATCCGATTCGGAAATTTCGGCGGCAGTAATCAACGCTCGTTTTGTGAAACCGCTTGATGAGGAACTGATTGTCAATCACGCGCAACGGATTAGCAAGGTGATTACAGTCGAGGACGGCGCTATTGCGGGAGGGTTCGGAAGTGCTGTGCTGGAACTTCTTGCCGAGAAGGGGATATGTCATGTCAAAGTCCGGCGTTTGGGCATCCCCGACAAATTTGTGGAACACGGGCCGCCGAAACTCCTGCATCAACTCTATGGCTATGACGCAGAGGCGATTGCTAAAAGCGCATCAGAATTAGTAACCGGGTAAATATGTCCTGGTGGATTACAAATATTTCCAAAAAATGGAGGAACTTATCTTGGATTCGGGATTAGCCAAGGCAATGGGAGAAGTGGAAAATGACGAGGAAGTTGACCTTAAAGAGGCTAAGAAGATTATGGGGCTTAAAAATGGACTTGATGGAGACAAAATATGAATAGAATAACACCGGTGGAAACAGGACATAAAATCCAACTGCCCGAAGCATGGGTGATTGAATTTGGATTAGAGCAGGTAGCTGTGCTTGAGAAGACCGAGGAAGGCATCTTGATTCGTCCTTGTCCGGCTACGACACGGGACGAGGTTGGTGCTGAAAGATTGAAAATCGGGCAACAACCTGACTTTGATTTATCGGAAGTTAGTGAGGAAAGCGTTCAGTCAACGAAGAAAGACGATTACAATATTTCGAAATTTGCTGGAATGCTATCAGATTTGACACCAGGGGAGATGCAGCGTTTTGATGAAGCGGTGAAAAGACGGACTCTCTTCGTAGATGGAAAGATTGATTTATGAAAGAAGCAACATTCGATACCAATATTATTACAGCTTATTTCAAAGGACACCCGAAGGTTGCTCAAAGGATAGAGAAATACCAAAAGCAGTTCGGCAGACTGAAATTGAACATTCTCAGTTACTACGAGCTATTGAGAGGATACAAGGATTTAGGCTCCGCAAAAAAATTGCAACGTTTCAGAGAGTTTGCAAGCAAATGTGAAATACTAAATGTTGATTTGACTGTTATGGAAAAGGCATCAGATATTTACGTCCAGCTCAAGAGGACGGGAAGATTAATTGAGGACGCAGATATTCTCATAGCGGCAATTGCTATGGTGAATAATCTCATATTAGTCACGGACAACATCAGGCATTTTAACAGAATAAATGGTTTACAAATCGAAAATTGGATGTGAACTATCAGTCCTTCACATTGAATTGAAAGATGCTATTTTTCTAATGGGTAGCAGCAGTCCTCTTGCACACTTCACAGGTAAACTGCGTGTCCTTCTACACTCTAAAAGTGGGTAGCTTCGTTGACACGCGCAAAATGATTCTAATCAAATAGTGTCGTCCATAGTCCCACCAGGAGGAATGTATGAAATTAATATCACCATATTCCAACAATGAAGGAAAACAGCAGTACAAAGGCACTTTGCATAATCACACGCACAAACTAACCGACAGGAAACTCACGCCTCCTGTCGAAGCTGCGAACATCTACAAATCCGCTGGTTACGATTTCGTTGCTCTAACTGACCACGATAATAGATTGCCCACGCTGTCGTGGTTCCAGAGCAATTGGGAGGGTGATTTGCCAGACGATTTTGTCGTAATCGTTGGACACGAAGCAGGTTATCCGGGCGCGCATATCAACTGCCTTAACTGCCTGCCAGAGGACATATCCGTCAAACCCGGCGAACCTGGCTTCATCAAAGCCGTTCACGAAGTCGGCGGGCTGGCTTTTCTTAACCATCCATACAAATGGAACGATACGCCGGAGGTAGTATGCGATTCACCTGATTTGAAGCATTTGGATGGACTGGAAATATACAGCGGCGCACGCGTTGCGAAAGAAATGGCGATGGCAACCAAACTCTGGGATGGGTGTCTTTCACACGGGCTGCCACTCTGGGGCTTTGCAAACCCCGATTGCCATAATTATGATACCAGCTGGGCTGATAGTCCATTCAACGGTTACAATGTCGTTCTCAGCCAATCACTAACAAAAGACGCCCTGATGGATGCACTCAAGCAAGGCAGTTTTTACGCTTCTACAGGCATAGAGGTAGAAAATATCGAAGTCACAGACTCAGACATCACCGTAACTTCAAAAAACGCGTCGCTTGTAAAATTCATTGGCGGAAACAGCAAAATCTTAAAAACCGTAGAGGGAAACAGTGGGCGTTACAGCCCTGATGGTTCCGAAGGATACGTGCGCGTGGAACTGGAGAATACGGTATCCTGCTTTCCCGGTCTAACGGAGATGCCACAGAAAGCTTGGCTACAACCCATATTTATGGAGTGCGAAAACTAAGTTTTCGCATATTTAAAATATAATTTTCGCAGTCCTCTCAGGTAAAGCTATCCGGGCGGCCATTTCATATTTCGACCACCCAAAAGATGGACATGGACGTGACTAACCGTCTGTCCCCCCTGTTCGTTACAATTTACCACAATTCTGAATCCGTCCTCAGCAATCCCTTCTTGACGTGCTATCTGCGTAGCGCAAAGGCAGAGATGTCCGAGAAGGGCAGAATCCGATGATTCAAAAGCTAACAGATTGTCAAAATGTTTTTTGGGAATGACCAAAATATGAACTGGCGCTTGCGGATTTAGGTCGCGAAAGGCAAGCGCTTTGTCATCCTCAAACACAATGTCGCTTGGGATTTCCTTTTTGGCTATTTTACAAAAGATGCAGTCCTGCATGTTACCTATCCTCCTTAATCCACGAATTCTTGCGAACGCGACTACGAGGCATCCGCGAATCCACACCAAACGTTCAACTGAGATATTCTCGCATCTCTTCCAACGCTTCTATCATGGCGTAAACGTGCTGCCAGGTTTCCTCTGACGTGTCGCGTACGTTGTCCACGGGTGAGAGTATAAAACCACCGCCGGGTGCGAGCGTTTTGATGGCATTGTAGACGGCTTCTTTTACTTCTGTCTTACTTCCTCTTTCCACCGTTACGAAACCGTTCACGCCCCCCCAGAGACAGATTTTCCCGCCTACCTTCTCCTTCATCAAAGCCATGTCCGTATCCTTGCCCTGAATCGGGTCAACTCCGATGAGTACGTCAAGCCCGAGTTCCAAGAACATATCCAGAAGCGGCATTGTACCGCTTGTCATGATGTAGCCGAAATAAGCCCCTGCCTGATGAGCCATTTCAATCTCTTTGGCAAGGTAGGGAAACATGAATTTCCTGAAGAGAGAAGGCGACCAAAAATCTGTGCCTTCGTACCAACCACGTCTGATAAAGAGGTGGACGCCCTCATCCAAAAATAGTTCCATCCGTTGCCGGTTCCAATCATAGAGCATTTCCGCCAGTTCTTCCACGAATGTTTCATCGTCTATGGCATGCAGGATGAGATTTTGTATCCCGCACAGCCAGCAGGCGGCTTCTATGCCCACTCCCCTGCTGCTTGTCACCAAAAGTCCGTGTTGTTCTGCGAATTTTTTGGCGATATTCGATTTTTCACGGAAATCCCGAATATCTGCTACTGTGGGTGGAGTCAAAAGATAACGGAGAGCTTTCAGGTCAAGCTGATTTTCAACGAGATATTTCCGAGAGCGCGGGATGAGATAATCGTCAAGAAATGGCACGCGGTCAGCGTAGGGCCAATCATCCGTTTTGTTTACCGCAGTGCTTAAAATGCCGGCGGGCGTGTGGTATTCTTTGTGCAAGACGGGGTATATTTCAGTTGGTATGTCTTTGCGCCACTCTTTCACCTTAACCTGTGGGTGGTATTGCACAGGCAAGCCGGGTAAATCGGAGTGTTCGATTTGCGTCTCCAAAGGCCCCATCGGGAGTTCAACCGTCGCATCCAACCCCATTTCCAACTGTTTTTCAACAAACTCATACCTATCCTTGCATTTGTCCTTCAGTGCTGCAAAAATCATAAAACAAAAGGGAACGCGGTCAGCTTCCTTGTTGCAAATAGCTTCTAACATGCGTTCCCGAGAAGAGAGTTCTTTTTTCATTTACTCCTCCCCATATACGGAGTAGCGGGTATCTCCACATTCAGCAATACTTCCCACTCTCAATTAACTGTAGAATCGTTCAAAATCATCGTGATGTCCGATGAAAACCCAAACATAGGTGTCATCGTCTATGAAACAGGTAGCGCGGTAAGCGCGTGTGATACGAAATTCCCAGTGTGGCTTGCCCCAATCGCGGGTGCTTTGAATGATACGGCGGCGAAAGGAAGGGTGGTTTGGATTTTGCTTAAATAGTTGATAAGATGACTCAGCCTGACGTTGGATAGCATCTGGCAGTGAAGCCAATCGGCGTTTGAAATACGCTGTGCGCACGGATCTCACAACGTCCACCCACCTTCTTCGCAACGTCCTTCCTCATATTCTTTTTTAGCATCTTCGGCGAGTTTACGATACGCGGGCGTATTCGCGTAGTCGTCGCTGAAGTTGAGCAGACGATGGAGTTTTTCAACGCGCTGTGCTAATTGTTGTTTGCTGGACACGATGATTCCGTAAAAGTCCAGACGATGACACAACGCTAAATACTGTTGCCCCAAAGAGAGCGCTGCCAGTAAACGTTGCTCACTTTCTGCGTCAGCGCTCGCAAAATCCCAATCTGGTTCTTTGCGAGCGCGTTCATAAATCGCATCATCAGCCTCTTGAAGCATATCTACCAAAACAAACCAGTCTTTAATCTGTTCTTCCACGCGAAGCTGGACGCGTTCCTGCCAACCCTCCAGAGGACGAAAATCCATTTCTGCTATCAGCGCCACCAAAGCCGCTTGCAAGTAATTTTGTTGTGCCGTTACAAAATGTTGAATATTCATAAAGTATAGAGCTAAGTTGCGAATATGGCGCGGCTTGAAATGCCGCAGATGTAGTTTTCATTCATGAAGCCCGGAATGAACTGACACGTCCTTCCTGCTGGCACTACGCCGTCGTAATAGCTACTGAAACTTTTGTTAAATTCTGTCAGTCTTTCGCGGCTGGCTGGCGAATCCGGTCCGCCGACGACATAAGCGTTATTGAATACTCCATCGGCTATCAATCCCTGTCCACCGGCTGCTTTGACGCAACTGTCGATTGTGTTGAGGATGTCGCCAGAGTCATCGCCGCCGATGCCGCTTACCATGACTTCCGTGATGCCCGGGCGTTTGATTGCCGTCCATGCGCTAAATCCGTCAATGATTTCATTTGACCTGATAACTTCAACGTCTCCGCTGACGAGACGCGGTTGTGGTTCCACGATACCGTCAAGGTTGGGAATGCGCGAAACGGGATAGATAAGCCCGGCGGGACGGTTTTCACCGAAGTATTTTTCAAAAACGTCGCGTACTATCGCAACTCGTTCCCAAGTTTTCTCAGGCGCGTCGTCCACCGCCACAAGTATTTCCATCCAGACGGTTTGCTTTTTAAAATCAACTCCTGCCGCTGCCATGCGTTTTTCGTACTGCTCGACAAGTACAAATTCCATCTCGCGCGCCAAATCTGCCCCGAGAGTTGTTACGGTTTTTCCATCCTTTTGGTGCATCACCGAAGCACCGGAGGGCTGTAAGTCAAGCCAATTTTTGTATTTTATCTGCCCGCCCCCGACTTCCACGTCAGCGCCAAGCGCTGCTTTAATCTGTATTTCAAACAACGCCGTTGGGTCAGGAAAACCTGCGGGGTGGGTGAACCGAGCCATCCTATTTGAATTCAATGAACACCCCGTTACCGCATTTATCATCGGGCTATAAATAGCGTTATAAGCGTTTTTCCGCTCCTCGCAACTCCCCCTGTCCGGCCCAGGCGTAGTCCACAGGACATCCGTTTTATAAACATCAGCCCAGGTAGCGCCGCTTAGGGCTAAACCTGCCGCTAAATTTTGGATGGTACCGAACCATTGAGAGCCAACATCGGCAGGATACTGAGTGCCAACATTCCCGCTCGGCTCCACAAGCCTCACTATTGATGCGTCCTCTTCAACAATGATAACTTCGGCTGTCTGACAAAAGACAGCACCCGGATTATGTCTGATAATATGAACTTCTGCCATAGTTTTCGTCCTCCATTTTAATAACGATATGCAACGCTGAAGAAAACCTGATTTGACGTTTGGTTCCTCAACACATCTTCATCGGTTTCCTGTTCCCACATGCCGCGCAGATAGGCGACGTTCAGTTCAAGTACCTTATCTATCACAGTACCGAAACCCAGGGTTAAAAAATCTCTGTCGTTATCTGGTTCCTTGTTAGGGATGAAAGCAATTGGGTCGCGCAAATATCCCGCCCGCACCTTAGAGTTAATGACAGGTATAAGCAATTCCCCGCCAATTCTGACCTGAAACGTATCTCTATAAAAATCGTTGAAATCATCGTTGCTGACATCTTCGGCGGGCGGTTCGCTGTATTCCGTCTGCGTCCAATCAGCATACTGTAAATCAACGGCTAAGAGCAATCGCCCAAAATGAAATGCTAACCCTCCGGCAAATTCAAACGGCAATTTGATGTCGAAGGGAGTGTATCCATCGCCGTAATCCGACGTTTTATTTTCTGAATAGTCAATGGTTTCCTGCGTCCAGTATTCATCGACTTCGAGGATTGTCGGGAGGGTAACCGTAGCGCCAAAGCTGACGTGCTTGCTCAACTTTGCCAACACCCCTATCTTGCCGCTAAATCCGTAATAATCCCTCTCAATTGTATCGTCGTAACCAAATTCTCCTGCGTCTAACATAAGTTCGTGGGAATATTCGCCTGTCAAAAAGACGAATGAGCCACCAAGGGAGATGTTGGGTGAAATGTAAACAGCGCCTCCGAAACTCCAAGCGTAAATACTGCCTGAGTTGCTTTTTTGGTCGGTTATAAATAGCCCGCTAAAATTCAAGTCATCGGATGAAACACGTCCCTGACGCTTCAGGCGAGCATCAAAATTCTGCACCCTGTTTACGCCAAAGGCAATAGCTGCCCCTCCCTGATATACTGGAATCGGGTAGACGATGCCTAAAAAATTCGGTCTAGTCGTTGATTCCGAAGCTGATTTTGTAGGTTCTTTGAAAAAGTCTATGTCGGTATCAAGCTGTATATGTGAAAGCTCGCCAGAGAGTTCAAACTTCTTCTGTTGAGCCAGACCGGCGGGGTTCCAATGTATTGCGGTAAAGTCATCCGCCACGCCGCAAAAAGCTCCGCCCATGCCCATCGCTCTGGCACCAACGCCAAATCTATTGCCAACTGTCAACTCTTCATGCTGCGCCATCACAACCGGCGCAATCACCAACAACGTTGCTATTACTAAAAATGGCGAATTGCGTGTGTTTATGTTGAACATAATTGTCACCATCCTTTTGTTATCTAATAACTGACAAAAGCCAGGCGGGAACGCTAACGCGGAAAAATAGCCACCACAAAATTGATATGTACCTATCCCCCTTTTCGAGAGGCGAAGGGTACTCTTTACTTTCGCCTTCCCCTGATAGTTCCCCTTGTATACTGTTTTCTTTTTTTCACCTTCACGCCATCATCATACCAATGGTAGTAACGATGATGGCGCAGAGGAAGCAAGAGGCTTCCTCCGGAGCAGCGATATGGGTAGTGATAGTAATCGCGATAAGAATACCGGGGAAGGTAGAAAATTGGATAGAAATAGTCTGTGTAATAATATTCCTCGTAAAGACCTCGGAACGAAGTAGAGAGGCGAAGTGGCTTTTCATAGCCTCGGTAGCGGGTAGGGGAGTATGCTTCTTCATCCACATCTCTTTCTTCTTCGACCGAGCGTTTTCTCTCAGTTTGGTCAACCGAATAATCCGGTGGCGGATAACCGATTTTTGTATAACAACCTGACGCCCAAAAGACGGTGGATAAGATAACGGTTGCTATTGTAACCTTTTTACACATATCTAATAACACCTCCTACTACAATAAGTTTAACTGGATTCGCGCGCTCCGTTCGCGTCATGGACAGTTTCGTAATCGAACCGGGAATTCTATACTATTTTTGGTTCTCTTAA
>CAZRLY010000164.1:0-14137 GCA_964601015.1 uncultured bacterium | reverse complement strand
GTCATAGTGGGGCTTTAACCCACATTGCACCAATGCTCTTTAGAGCGCACTTTCTTTTCCACATCCTCCTTGTTCCCAATTCTACCGTAAGTATCCAGCGGCATCAACGGAACCAATAAATCCAAATCGAAATCCGTCCTGCCTGCCTGAGTCAGAGCAACCCGAATGTTGCATTTGTTTCTCAGGATACGATGGTAGATGCCCGGATTATTCTCTGCCTGCATGCGTTCGGAGATAATCTGGTAGGTATCATCATTGATGTCGTCCTGTCCGTAAAACTCCTTTGCCGCAATGAAGGCAGGGCGGGCATAAGAACCGTACCGAATCTCTTCAAGGAACGGTTTGAAGCTCTTCCACCGCTCTTCTAACGGAACATCCATGTCGAACATCCTGTTGTAGTCATCCTGCGCCATTCCCGCTGTAATTATGTCAGTTCGCGTATAGTGGGCAAACAGCGTCAGCACATCAACCTTCGCATTCGTCCTGTGTTCTTCAGGCGGAAGGTGTTCATGCGCATCCACAATTTCCATCTTTTCCATCTCTTCAATGAGACATCGTTCTGTGGGTATATAATTCATATTTAACTTCCTTCCATTTCATTTTTAGTTCCAGTATATTTTATCAAAATCCATAACCAGTGTAAAGATGAATTTTTGAAATAAAGAGTAAAAAGTAAAAAAGTGAAAAAAAACACGAAAACGAGAAAACGGGGAAACGAGACACTCCACGCATGAATGCGAAAAAGTGCAGGCTTTGCCTTCACTTCTCGCCTTTTTGCCTATTTTTTGTAAAAACTTTGTTTTTGAAACTTGCTTGAAAATGTGCTATATGTACCCTGACAAATTTAATTTCATATTTGTCACAGTGATAGGAACACTGCTCGACTTGGATTGGCAAATCCATAGGGAGCAGTGAATATGAAAATAATTATGTCTAACTACTTACTATAAATAAAGTAAATTTTCTTGAAGGGAAGGAATAGAACAAATGTCAGAGAACAAAATACGAGTTGCTTTTATCGGTTGTGGGGGGAACGCCCGTGGACATGGCAGACGCATTGCAGCGGCACCGGATGCCGAAATTGTTGGAATTTGTGATGTCAGCGAGGCTGCAATGCAAGCCTTTCGCGAAAATGTTGGTGTAGACGCTAAGGTTCCCGCTTTCACAGATTATCAGGACATGCTTGCCTCAATCAAGCCGGATGCCGTTGAGATTAGCACACCGCATACACTCCATTTTCAACAGATTACCGAATGTTCTTTTCAATGTCAAGCTCTTTGTCACAGAAACTTGCATCGACGATTGGTTCAAACGTTGCCGGTTGTCCACTGGACGGTTGGAAGGCTGGTTGAAGCAGGTTACTTCCCGTCTTTCCAGCCTTCCATTCAAAATTGAGCGTTCTTTTCAGAACTACGATTGAAATCCCGTTCCCGCTGGCATGAGCTTCCCGGCTATCAGACATTCTTTCATGCCGCGCAAGCGGTCAACTTTGCCACTGAGTGCGGCTTTGGTTAGAACGTTCGTCGTCTGCTGGAAGGATGCGGCAGAGAGGAAGCTATCGGTAGTAAGAGCGATTTTAGAGATTCCCCTGACCAATGGTTCAAACATTGCCGGTTGTCCTCCGCTTTCGTTTACCTTCGCGTTTTCCAGCGTCAGTGTTTCGCGAGCGACATCTTGGTTGATGTTGAAATCGGTATCGCCTGCGTCGGTGATTCTGACGTGCGATAGCATCTGGCGGATAATCACTTCAAAATGCTTCGCGTCAACCTCAATACCATGCGAACGATAAACATCTATCATCGCCTCTAAGAGATGTTTGTGAACCGATTCGACGCCCTTTGCTTGCAACAGGTCAAGCGGGGAATTGAACGACTCTCCATCGACTTCAAACAGAGGTACTTCACTTCTCCTTGCTTCAACGAGTTCGGTCAATTTTGGAATCGTTCCCCCGGGTTTGCCAAATGCAGGTGCCGCGAAAGTGCGCATCGTCAATTGCAATGCCGGTTCGCCTATTGCTGTGGCGGCGATGATTCCGACGGGTATGCCGAGTTTTACAGGTTCGCCGGTGGATAAGTCCGTGCCGTAGCATTTTGAACACACTCCGTAGAGCGTCTCACAATTGACGACATTGCGCGGTTTTTGTGTGCCACAGTCTTCTTCCGTAACAACTACCTCCAACGCAACATCGGCTAATTTGCGCGTCAGATACCCGGCGGATGCTACCTTGATGGCTGTATCCGCCAGTCCCTTTCTGGCACCGTGGGTGAGCGCGAAATACTCAAGTGGTGAGAATCCATCGCGACGGTTGCCCCCGATGAGGACAAACCTCGGAGAATCCGGTGCCGCCTTGGTTACCAGCCCACACATCCCCGAAATGACAGGGAGTATGCGTCCTATCTTTCCGCGTGCCCCAGACACATACATCAGATGCAACGGATTCATTCCGTCTGAATCAGCTTTGAAGGATTCGAGCAGGGCATCCTTTGCCTTTTCGTAGATGTCCGCTACGGCTTCAATTTTGCGCATGTATTCTTCAGGTTCAGCGTCGCTTGACGGCATATTTTCTTCAGCCTGTTGGAGGAAGGAGGATGCGTCAAAATCCGTCGTCAACGTTTCCAGACTGATTGAAAGTCCGCTGCGCGTGGCAAATTTGAACCCGATGTCGTTCAACCGTTCGAGCAAAGCGACGGCTTCCCCTTCACCGCGTTCGCTGTACGTTGTCTCGACCAGTTCAAAGATGCCATTTGCGTCAAGCGTCTCATTGACAAATGGGACTTTGCCGTCTAAGATTTCGTTGAAAATCGCCCGTCCAACCGTTGTTTCGATGACTTCATCGCCCTGTTTCAGTTGGATTTGGTCGTGTAAGCCGACTTCGTCAAGTTGGTATGCTCTTTTGACTTTATCGAAACTATCAAACGAGCCGGCACACTCTCTGTCGGGTAGGCTTTCAGCCATACCCGCCCTACCAAGCCAGGTTAAATAATGGCATCCGAGTATCAAATCCATAGATGGACGAGCCAGCAATCGCCCCGTTGCGGGGGAGAGGATGTTCTTGTGTGAGAGCATCAGTTCCCGCGCTTCCTTTTGCGCTTCTGGCGTCAGCGGGACGTGGACAGCCATTTGGTCGCCGTCGAAATCGGCATTGAAGGCGTAACAGACTAACGGATGCAGATGAATCGCCCTGTCGTCTACAAGCACAGGCTTGAACGCCTGAACGCCCGCGCGGTGTAGCGTCGGTGCTCTGTTGAGCAACACCAATTTGTCAGCGATTACTTCTTTGAGCGTTTCAACGGCTTCCGTGTGTACTTCCTGAACAGCACGTCTCGCGCTCCTGATTGTCTGAGCGCGTTTTGTCTCCTGCATGCGACGGACGATAAACGGATTAAAGAGCGTCAACGCCATCTCCACGGGCAAGCCGCATTCGTTTAGCTTTAATTTCGGACCGGATACGATAACTGACCGGCCTGAATAATCAACACGCACGCCCAACAGGTTTCGGCGGAACCTACCCGGTTTTCCCTTGAGCATGTCGGAGAGCGATTTAAGAGGGCGACTGTCTGCCCCTTGGACTTGCCTTCCATGCCTGCCGTTGTCCAGTAGCGCGTCCACTGCTTCCTGTAGCGTGCGTTTCTCGTTGTGAATGACGGTTTCCGGGGCCTTTAGGTCAACGAGGCGTTTGACCCGATTATTGTGGATAATAACCCGCCTATACAGAATATTCAGGTCAATCGTCGCGTATTCGTCATCCTGCAACGGGACGTTCGGGCGTACATTGTATGGCACAACAGGGATAACATCCAGTACCATCCATTCGGGATGAATGTTTGACCGCTGGAGGTTCTGGAAGAGTACGAGCCGCTTTCTCAGCTTTCTGATTTTCGCTTTTTTATCGGTTGCTTCCATCTGTGTTCTGATGTCGCTGATGGTTGCATTCAGGTCAATGCGTTTCAGCAATTCTCGTATTGCGCTTGCGCCCATTTCGGCTCGGAACTCATGTTTCTCCTTGAGTTCTTCGTATTCCTGCGGGGTTAATCGCTGCCCCACCTGTAGTTCATCAGACGACGAATCCAGCACGATGTATGCTTCATAATAGATGACTCGTTCGATTTCCCTGAAGGATAAGTCAAGCGCATATCCGATGCGGCTCGGAACCCCTTTGAAAAACCATATATGCGACACTGGGGTAGCTAATTCGATGTGTCCCATCACATCGGGCTTCGGAAGTTCGTCAAGGACTGTGTCTTTCTCATCCCCCAAATCCCCTTCGACAACCCCATCAGAAAATCGGATGTTGATTTCTCCTTGCGACCAATTTCGGATATCTTCGGGAGACGCAAGCTGGATTTGCATGCCTTCTTCGTTCCGTGCCATGTCGATGCAAAGCCCGCGCAGTTCGTTGGTGAGCAATCTAAACGACGGCGTATCCCCTTCGTAATCAGTCGCATGTACCTCTTCACCCTTTACCAACGCCTCATAAGTTTTGACACCTGCTATCTCAATGGACTTCAGCGTTACCATCTCATGAAGCGTATGTGCCGCGCCGTAGGCTTGCAACGCCCAGACTTCCATTTCGCCGAACCGCTGTCCGCCCATCTTACTTCTTCCTCCCAACGGTTGCCCCGTGAGGATAGAATACGGGCCGACTGAACGCGCATGGATTTTGTCGTCCACCTGATGATGGAGTGCCATCTGGTATTGGTATCCGACTGTCGTCTGCATGTC
This sequence comes from uncultured bacterium, assembly GCA_964601015.1. Lineage (GTDB taxonomy): Bacteria > Poribacteria > WGA-4E > DTYX01 > CAZRLY01 > CAZRLY01. Next base: position 9,415 of record CAZRLY010000164.1, on the reverse strand, counting down.
AAAAGCTCGTCCATCTCGCCCGTCGCAAAGCGTTGTCATGCCATTTTTGGGTAAGCCCGCTTTCTGGAGCAGGTTTTCGATGTCCTCGTTGCTTGCGCCATCATAGGGAGGCGAAATGACTGGTTGACCAAGTTTTGACGCTGCCCAACCAAGATGCGTCTCCAAAATCTGTCCTAAGTTCATCCGTGTCGGGACGCCAAGCGGATTTAATACCATGTCGATGGATGTTCCGTCAGGTAAGAACGGCATGTCCTCTTCGGGGGCGATGTTTGCGACAACGCCTTTGCTACCGTGTCGGTTTGCAAGTTTATCGCCTACTTTCACCTCTCTACGCATCGCAATCTCGACAATGGCAACCTCTTCGACGCCTACTGGTACATCACCTTTGTTCTTTCTTGACAGATGCGTTACGCTGATAACCTGTCCTTCAATGTAAGGCGGCACAAGCTGCGAAGCATCCTCGTATACTATTTCATCTGCATCTTTCCGAGACGGTTTGGGCGTAAATTTGCCCACGAGCATATCACCCGGTTTTACCCACTTGCCTACCTTGACGATGCCGTTTCCTTCGAGCTGCCCGAACTTTCGGTGATTCACAGAATATCTTGCGTTATCGGGGACATCGCACGCAAAATATTCCACACCGTGTTCGGTATCCCTGGCTTCGACGCGGAAGGATTCGATGTGTACCGAAGTGAATACATCGTCTTTGACCAATCGGGCACTAATGACGATTGCGTCCTCGAAGTTGTAGCCCTCCCACGGCATGTAGGCGACAAGTGCGTTTTTACCAAGCGACATAACTCCGTTTTCGGACGATTGACAGTCAGCGATTATTTGCCCCTTCTGGACGGATTGTCCTACTGACACAACCGTCCGTTGATTCACCAGTGTACCTGAGTTTGAACGGTGGTGTTTTATGAGTTTGTGTATCTCAGTCCTGCCACCGCCCACATCTATCACAATCTCATCAGAAGTCGCTTTGGTTACTGTGCCATTACCATTGGCGACTTGGAGCGCGCGGGAATCTACGGCGGCTTTGCGTTCCATCCCCGTTTGTACTAACGGGACTTCGGGGTACAACAGCGGAACAGCCTGTCGCTGCATGTTTGCGCCCATCAACGCACGGTTGGCGTCGTTGTGTTCGATGAGCGGAATGAGACCCGCAGACATGCCCAGCATCTGTTGCGGATAGAGTCTGACGTAATCGACATCTGATTTATCGACTTTTACCAAGTCGCCGTTCCGTTGCGCCATTGCTCCTTGTTCAAGCCCGTCAGCAATCATGCGTCCATCAGTTTTGTCAGCGGCCAAATATTCCACCACGTCAGTTTTCTCTCCATCTTCAACCTTCCGATAGGGTGCCTCCAGAAAGCCGTGTTCGTTCACACGCGCATGATTGGTCAACGAGGCTATCAAGCCGACGCTTGGTCCTTCTGGCGTTTCAATCGGGCAAATCCGGTCTAAATGGCTGTGATGGACATCGCGCACATCGAACTCCGCCCGGTCTCGACGAAGCCCGCCGGGGCCTAATGCGCTGAGACGCCGCTTATGCGTGAGTGTGTCAAGGGGGTTCGTCTGCTGCATATACTGAGACAACTGGCTGCTCTCAAAGAAATCCTTGATGGCGTTCGCTAACGGTCCGGGATTGACGATGTCCTGAATGGTTACGTTTTCTAACTCTTGAATTTCTAAACTTTGCCTTGTCGTTCTCGCCTCCCTCGCGAGCCCCAAACGCAACTGATTCTGCAACAATTCCCCCACCGAACGCACACGGCGATTTCCCAGGTGGTCAATATCATCAGGCTTCTTCTCCCCGGTGGTATGTTTCAGCAGGTATTTTAGGGTTTCGACGACATCCTCTTTTCTGAGAGTCCTTTCATCCTCCGGCACATCTACGCCGAATTTCCGGTTTAACACTGCTCGCCCAGCGTTGGATAAATCGTAACGCGCCGGGTCAAAAAACATACTGTTTACGCGTTTTTTTGCCGTCTCAATACTAGGCGGGACAGCCGGCTCATCAGACGGGGCTGCCGGCTGAAGTCTCATGAATATCTCAATGAACGCATCGTCTTCTGTCTGTATTGCATCCTCTTCCAGAGTTTTCCGAATCGGTTCTATCTCTTCATCAGTCATTCCAGCAAAGAGAGACAGAATATCCTCGTCCGTCTCCCAACCAAAAGCACGTAGAAGAATCGCCGCTGGCATTTTCTTGCGCCGGTCAATTCGGACATGGATTTGGTCATTCACATCGAATTCAAACTCTACCCAAGCTCCACGATACGGAATTATCTGCGCCATATAAAGTTTCTTTCCGCTGGAGTGGGTGTCTTCTTTGAAGACAGCGCCAGGGGAACGGTGTAACTGACTGACGACAACCCGTTCCGAGCCGTTGATGATAAACGTCCCTCGTTCAGTCATCAAGGGAATATCGCCCATACAGACTTCGCCCTCTTTTTTCTCCCCGTTGTCCTTGACGTTCAAACGAAGAGAAAGCCAGAGAGGTGCGGAATACGTTTTGCTGTACAATCTGCATTCGTCTATGCTGCGCGTCGGTGCGCCGAGCCGGTGTCCGAGCAATTCAAGTTCGCGCTCTCCCTTGAAATCTCTGATGGGGAACACATCCGCAAGCGCACTTGGTAACCTTTCGTTGACGAAATTATTGTAGGAATCAAGCTGTATAGCAAGCAAATCAGGGGCTTCTTCTGCAAAGGCTGTGTCTCCAAAGGCGATTGGCTGACCGAGTAATTGTGGAGTGCAAACATCAACGGAGGCTGTTTCCGCAGGAATGCAAACATCAACGGAGTGTATTTTTGCACGCAACTCGGCAAATCCTTCGCGTAGTTTAGACGCCGCTGATTCAAGGGCAGCTTTTGGATTGAGTGTGCCGTCTGTATGGATGTTGAGGCTTGAATCCGTCAACTCAACAGTTAGTACCGGCCTATTTCCATCAACCGTGCAAGCCAGCAATTCCCGCTTCAACGCGCTACCTAAGTTATGCAAGGCGGTGTCGTCCAAATTGAACTTTCCTGCCTCGCCGTTGTAATCGCTGTGACTTACCAGCGTATTCGGTTGCAGCCAACCCATCAAAAGGTCAATCGCCTGCAATGTGGCATCTGCGGGGGTTACAGAACCGTTAGTCTTGATTTGCATGACGAGTTTTTCAGTTTGCTCATCAACCTCTTCTATTTTGTAACCCACTCTTTTTACTGGTGAAAAATCCGACGCAACGGGGACTGTGTTGTCCGGATGTTCTAATTTGAGATTTTCTTTCGCGAGACGAAAACCACGTCCCTTCTCCACTTCGATTTCCATTTCCAGAGACGCTCCCGGGTTCAGGGTAGCGATGTGCAAATCAGGATTGAGTATCTCTATGCTACCGTTGGTCTGAATATCCAGCGCCTTCACCTCACGCTGATTCGTGGCAATCGTAACCACCTTGGCACCGTCGGAGTTCATCTTCAAATCCAACTTGCGCAAATTTCCAACTATCTCCGTCACGTCCTCCTTGACGCCATTGATGCAGTCAAACTCATGTAGTATGCCGTCAATCCTCACGGCGGTAACTGCTGTACCCTCCAACTGAGATAACAGCGTCCGCCGCAAAGCATTCCCTAAATTTAAGCCTGTCCCCTTAGACAGGCCATCAATGATCGTTTTGCCAGCCCTCCCATCGGAACTGGCGTAGCTTACGGATAGTGGCATTTCTTCCTCCTTTAATAATCGGTTCAGAAAACTGGTTTCTATGTATGCGCAATAAACGCATTGGATAATGATTTGTTCAAAATTTATTCAAAAAGAGTCACACATTTGCAGAATATGTTGTTTTCATTGAACTTCGGCAAGAATGCGATAAATTATCGAAGAAAAGTAGAAATTTTTGTCGATTTGAAAGAGAAAATGTGCTAAAATTTGGATTGACGAATTGAAACCAAGCTGTTGCCGCGTATTTAATTTTGGCCATCACTGTAAATGCAAAGTGACACAGGAATTTCCACTTGGCAGCAACTGAACGATGAAATCGGCTCGAATAATTTTTGCCAAATCCCCATTGCAGAAACGTGATGCGTATGGTAAAATCTCAGGTAACACGAACGCTTTTCGTTCCAACAAAATTTAATAAATGAGGTGATGCGGAATGACTGAGAAAAATGCCATTCCCAAAGCATACTGGGAGAATTCCAAATGGGCGCGGGAACATGCCATAGAACTATATCAGCAATACGAGGACGTATGGATAGCTATTGCCGACAAACAGGTTATGGCAGTTGGCTCAGACCCGGTGGGAGTTCGGAAAACCGCCGCCCGCAAGACAGGAAGGTTGACCTGTGAAATCTTCGTAGAATTCATCGAAAGTGAGCTAACTATCTATGAAGCGAATTGGACTTGAGTTTAAAACACGATGGGTTATTAGTCCCCATTTTGGCAATTGGCCTTTGCCCGTCACTCGTTTGGTCGCCAAGGTGCAATTCCGTCTGCCTGATAGCGCGCTGACTGAGCCGTGGGAAGCGATTTTGGATACGGGTGCCCCGTTAAGTGTGTTGCCCCGTAAACTTTGGCAGGGATTAGATACCGATATCCATGTCCCTGAAGCTACCTTTGGCGGCATCAGCCGGCGTAAGGTTTGCCAGATTCGTTGTTCCATTGGTACCGTTCGCGGGTGCCTTGTGGATGAGAGAGGTAACCACACCCGCCTATACCATTTCCCTGCATTCTTGGCGAAAACCAACAGCGTCCCCCTCATCATAGGCTTTGCTGGGCTCTTGGAGAAGTTCAAAACCTCTTTTGACTACGAAGCTGACGAGGCGTGGGTAGGGGAGCGCTGAGTTCTCTACCCGCGCTCTATCACACAAACGTTCCACAGCCCCTATTCTCGTCGTCAAACACAAGTGAAAAAAACAAGCACATCACACATGCTCAAAATTGTATTAACTTCAGTAATTGCGGCAGCAGTCGTTTATTTTCTGCTATCCAGACTTCCCGAGCTTTCTGCCATCCCTAAGACTCTGAGTAACATTTCCATAAAGGCACTTTTTATCACATTTGCGTTATATTGTCTGTTGATGCCCTCCAAAGCGTTCAGGTTTCGGCTGATAATGGACGTGGATATAAAGTTACATCGGCTGATGTCGATTATTGCCCTCCAGACTTTTTGGACGAACATCCTGCCGATGCGAACGGGAGAACTCTCCTACGTTTACCTCTTAAAGCGGAAGGAGGAAATACCGACGACAAAGAGCATAGCTTCGTTGATGAGCGCTGGTATCATTGATAGTCTGCTGATTTTGGGTTTGATATTTGGTACGACGTGGCATTTCAGAGATGTGTTGGCAGGAAAACTATCCTATTCAATGCTCTTTTGGCTGCCGTTGTTGCTGGTATTCGCTACTTTGTCAGTAATGGCAGCGCCGCTTTTTGCCCCCAAAGCATGTGACCAAACAGTGAAAAAAATTACTACTGCTGGCAGGAATATTAAAGTGAGATGCTTGTCGTGGTTGGTGGAAAAATTCGCAGAGATATTGCGTGAATTGACGCACATCTCTTTCGACATGAGATTGGCAAGGATAGCGGTTTATTCAATGGCAATTTTGGCGATAAGATTTGCCATGCAATGTTATCTTGTCAGAGCGATGCTGATTGATTTGGGAATTTTGGAAATCATATTCGCACTGAGTTTCACAGCGTTTTTTAATATGTTCCCCATTCAGAGTTTCGGTAACTTCGGCACAGTAGAAGCCCCCTGGACATTGGCACTCGTTCAACTACAGATTTCAAAGGATTTAGCCATCATTTCGGGGTTTAGCCTGCACCTTTTGATAATTTGTTACAGTGTGATTTTAGGATTGTATGGTATTGTTTCGATTAGAGTAGCGAGCAAAAGGTTAAAATAACTTGAACTTTCATAAAACTCATGCGTTTATGGGAAGGTATGATTAGGTGCAAAATTTCCGTTATTAGGGGGTTGCCGCATGCGTTTATCCAGCGAAGAATTAATGGAACAATGTCGTCAGGGGGAGACGGACACATTCAACATCCTGGTAAAACGCCATCAAAGGAGGCTGATTCATTATATTGACAGGATTATCATTGATGAGGAACGCGCAAAGGAACTGGCGCAGGAAACTTTCCTGAAAGCGTTTATGGCGAGGGAACGCTATACACCCACGGCAAAGTTTACCGTTTGGCTCTACCGAATAGCGTTGAATCTCTGTCGCAGTGAGTTTCGGCGGCTGAAACACCGCAGGACAGTCTCGCTTTATCAGTCGTACAGCTATTCTCTTTCGGATGAGGGAGAAGAGGAGACGTATGAGTTGTATGAAACCATTCCCGACACTACCATTCCATCACCTGATGATGTGATTGAGAAGATTGAACGGGAAGAGATGTTGAAAGCAGCCATTGAGTCATTGCCTGATAAACAACGGGAAGTTTTGGCTATGAGAGTTTATGAGGAATTGGAATACGCAGAAATTGCAGGAAGGCTCGGCTGCTCCGTTGGAACGGTCAAATCTCGGGTACACTACGGGATTAATGCGTTGAAGATGAAACTGAAAAAAGCAGAAATTCAAGGATGCTAAGGAACAAAGGACGGGTGTGCGAAAAGGAGTGAACCACCGCTTTACTCCGAGCAAAAATTTTCGCATAAGTGGGAAGTAGACCAAAAATCACCCGCGTTACTCCAAAGTTTGATTTTTAGATTGGTTCAATCAAGGCACTCAGAAATAAATTTTTTGAGTGCCTTTTTTCTTGACGTTGAACGCAAAAAGTGCTAAAATACATGCAGACGTGAGAGCCTGAGAAATTACAATTTTTGCGTCGTGAAAGCACCCTCATTCATGTAAGGAGAAGTAAGATGAAAAAGATAGCATTTTTCTTAGTCGTAGCGTTAGCTTTGGCGTTTGCATGTACAGTTCCCTCTTGGGCGGTGAATAGGATGTTGGTGTTGGACGGTAACGGGGATTGTGTGGGCATTGAGGATAGCCCTTCGCTTGCCATAGAAGGTTCGGTGACTTTAGAAGCATGGGTATATCCTTTGGAAATAAGAGGATGGCATCAAATTATTGTTAAGGGGGATAACGCTTTCTGTGAGGAGCCGTATTACCTCAGAATGGAAAGGAACCCCGAAGTAACAATTGAGTTTGGATTTTGGGAACCGGAGGTACCAGATTCGATGGAGTTTGTCGAATCGAAGATAAAAGTTCAAGTTATCATGGGGAAATGGAATCACATTGCGGGGGTGTTAGATGTTGAGAACCAAACTATGAATCTGTATTTAAACGGAGAACTATTAGCATCTAAAGAGACGGAATGGAGCACAGGAACCGGTAGAGCTATGCCCCTCAACATTGGAGCGATGACCGATGGTTCACAGTTTTTTATAGGATTCAGACGGAAGATGGTGGGAAAACATGGGCTCAAGTTGGCGACATCGTCATCCCCGGATTCGAACATATACCAATCAGGAGTCTCTGCTTTGCTAATGAAGACATGGGTTGGGTGATAGTAGACATAAGTAAGATATATCACACGGAGAATGGCGGCGAAAAATGGTTTCTGGAAGACGATTTTCCCAATGAAAGACTGAGGGATATCTGCTACGACGGGGGTAAGCATGTTTACGCGGTCGGCGACAAAGGAATAATCTTGAGGTATACCAACCCTGGCCTGAGAGAGGCATATGCCGTTGAAGAGGCTGGGAAAGTGAAGTCACAATGGGGAATGCGGAAGATGGGGCTAGTGGAGTCTATTTCTATCAGCTTAAAGCCGGCGTTTTTTCCGCTGTACGCAGGATGGTTATTGTGAAGTAGCGTGTGGTGCGGAGTTGCTGTTTTTTTAATTTTTACCATCACCAACCAAAGAAAGGAGAAGCTAAAAATGTTTAACAAGATTTTGGCTATAATTTTTGCCCTGACGGTTATAACACTGGCTTTGCAGACAAATACCGCAAAGAGCCAGATTGTTACAGATGGGCTGGTTAGCTACTGGACATTTGATAGCGCTGATATAAAAGGTGAAACTGTTAAAGACGTTTGGGGGGATAATGATGGAACCATCATAGGCCCCAAAATAGTTAACGGAAAAGTTGGTGAGGCGTTGGAGTTTGATGGAGTGGATGATTATGTTCTGGTGGAACATGGTGGCTCACTGACGTTTGGCTCAGGGGATTTTAGCGTGGACTTATGGGCTAATCCAGCAACGATGGGAACTTACACCGGTTTAATTACCACTGATATTACTGGTGATTCTGCTTGGAAAATCTTTAGAGATGTGCCCGGAGGAGGTGGTTATTTTAGAGCCAGATATGGAAGTACTCAGTCAGATTATCCATCTGTTTCAGCGGGGGATTGGCATCATTACGGATATGTGAAAATCGGAACAACACTAAACCTCTATCTCGACGGAGATTTGGTGGTATCTGATGCTTGCCCTGCTACTCATTCACTTGTCGGGACAGAATTGGCCTTTGGCTCATATAGGATACAGAATGCGAAAGATGGTTTGTATATATACAATGGCCTCATTGACGAAGCTCGCGTTTATGATAGAGCTCTAAGTGAGGACGAAGTCAATCAAAATATGAAGGCAAAAGGGCGTGCGGTTGAAAAATCTAAGAAGATAGCCCTCACCTGGGCAAAAATAAAGGCTAAATAGCCCTACCTTCACCAAACCTCACAACCTTCTCTGGCTAGGAGCTTTTTAGTTCCTAGCCATTTTTGATTCCCTTGCATTTTTTGTTGGCAGAATCCCGGAAATGTGGTATAATTTCTACGAACAGCAGCAAAAATCGCCGCTGTCTCTAATCTTCAGAGGTGTTATTACCGAAAGGAGAGATTTGCAATGAAAACGCTATTTGTAACTTTCTTGGTTATCAGTTTAATAGCCTTTATTCCAACGATAGGTAGCACCGTGGATAAACCGCTCGTGTTGTATTTCTCATTTGATAAGGGAGATGCTAAAGACCTTTCTCCTAATAAAAATGATGGTACTATCAAGGGCGCTAAGTCAGTGGATGGTCACGCTGGAAAAGCCCTACAATTTGGCGGGATTAGCGATTATGTTGAAATCTCCAATAATGATAGTATCAATCCTAATCAGGAACTGACTGTTGAAGCATGGGTCTACATTCGCAAGCAGCCTCCTGGGGACGCTTGGTCGGCAATGGTAGGCAAGAATCCATATCCCAATGGATATCTGACATGGTTTGAGGACGAGAGTTTGAATCCCTGCGGGTTAATTTATGTCGGGGGGACGAGGTATGATGTACGTTCAAGTACCAATTTAACAGAACAAAGATGGTATCACATTGCATATACGGTTGCTCAAGGTGAGATGAATTATTATGTGGATGGACAGGTTACCTTTTTTTTGCGTCGTGAAAGCTCCCTCTTTCAAGTGTGGTGATGAAACGACGCAA
>CAZRLY010000163.1:0-14165 GCA_964601015.1 uncultured bacterium | reverse complement strand
ATCGACAGGAACGAGGTTACGTTGCCCGCCGTTCTCAATAAAGCTGGTGCCGTTACAAGTTTAGTCGTTGATACGCCGCACCCATTCACGCCGGGATTTAATTATCAGCGAGACTTTCAAGCGTGGGAAGTAATTCGCGGGCAGGAAAACGATAGGTGGAAAACCAGTCTGAGAGAGGTAACTTTTCCGTGCGCGCCTGAAAAATTGCGCAACCCCCACGGTACAGTGGTACAATATTTGCGAAACGTAGCGAACAGAAAAATGGAAGCGGACTATTTTGTAGCGAGAACGATGCAAACGGCATCCGATTGGTTAGAGGAAAATTACAAACACCCGTTTTTCCTCTACATAGATACTTTTGACCCGCATGAACCCTGGGACCCGCCTAAATACTACGTTGACTTATACGATGCAGGTTATGAGGGCGAAGAGGTGATTTATCCGCGCTACGACAAATGCGATTACCTCACCGAATCGGAACTGAAACACTGCAAAGCCCTCTACGATGGAGAAGTAACCTTAGTTGACCGGTGGGTGGGGTTGCTGCTTGACCGGGTCAAATCGTTAGGGCTTCTAAAAAATACGATGGTGATTTTTACAACTGACCACGGCTTCTACATCGGCGAACACGGTTATACTGGCAAATCACTCATCACGCAACAATACCATCAGGCGCTTCCACTCTATCCGACAGTCTCGGCTATTCCGTTGCTGATATATTTACCCGGTGTCGAAAAGAAAATACACATCGGCGCTCTGGCGCAATCCGTGGACATGATGCCGACGATACTGGATTTTATGGGCGTGGACATCCCCGGAACGGTACAGGGACTTTCGCTCATGCCAATTATGAAGGGGCAAAAGGAGGACTTGCGTGAAATCGCTATCTCATCGCCCACTATCTCAGCGACTAATATCCAAATTCCACAGCCTACCAACCGAAGTTCTATTACGGACAAAGAGTGGATGCTGATATACGGGAGTCAGGTTGATAAGGTAAACGAACCGGAGGTTACGGAGATGGTGGACAGCATGAAGCGGCAAATGCGAATACTGGAAAAAATGCCAATCTTACCGGAACTATATCATCTGCCATCTGACCCAAATTGTGCGAAGAATGTCATCAATGAACACTTCGACGAGGCTAAACGACTACACAAAGCATTCGTGGAATTTTTGGAATCAGCCGGAGTGCCAGAGAAACATTTGCGATTTTTCAGGGAAATTGGGTGAAAGGCGGAAGGCAATTTACCCTTTACACTTTCTTCTGCATTTTTTATATTTTCCCTTACATTTTTTAGATTTTATGGTGAAGAAATAATCTGAAAAAGGGTTTTTATCACCTACCCACTCTAAGATGCGTTGCGGAGTTATTAACTCTCAATCGCAAAATTTAGGCGGATTGCTATACGTCGAATTCGCCGCGCTCGTCATACCAGGAGATGATGAATCATGATTAAACCCAAATTCATCGACCAACAAAATGAATGTGAATCTACGCTTGAGTATGAGTTTGACATCGGCAAGCTTTTCTATCGAGAAGTCATGAAAATTCCGCTTTTGTCCCCTGATGAAGAGAGACAACTGGCAAAGAGGTTCACGAATGGCAAACATAAGATTATGGATGCTCTCGTTCAAATTCCGTTTATCGCGGCAGATATGAAAGTTAAGGATAACCGCCGCACAAGCGAGCTTGAACTGGATGAACTTAACAAACTCATTGAGGACGTTGAGTGTATTGCGGGAAAATCTCGCATTCTTGAAACAAAACTCTCCATGGCAAAGGAAGCGGGGAAACATGCAGAAGTTGCGCAAGTAGAACGGGAAATAAGCAACTTGGAGGAGAAAATTGGTCTGCCTGATGAAGAACTCAGTATGTTTTTGTCTCAAATCCGACAGGGATATAAAATAGCACTGGAGGCGAAAAACAAACTGGTAGAGTCGAACATCAGATTGGTGGGACAGATTGCTCTCGGATACCGAAATCTAAGCTTACCCATGATGGATTTAATCCAGGAAGGAAATCTGGGCTTGATGCGAGCTATTGAGCGATTTGATTATCGCAAAGGCTATAAACTGAGCACTTACGCCTTCTGGTGGATTCGACAGGCTATCCTGCGCGCTATCGACGCCCAAAGCAAAACGGTGCGCGTACCCAGCTATATCACTGAGCAGAAAAACAGGTTAAACCATATTTATACCAAATTGACCACGCGCTTGGGAAGGCGTCCTACACGCAAGGAAGTCGCTGATGCCGCAAATATATCAATTACTGAGTTGGAGGATATCTACCAATTGTGTGAGGACGTTGTCTCGCTCGACATGGATATAAATAACGATGGCGATAACCAACTGCTGGATATCCTGCCGGCGAAACAAATCACCAGACCGGATGTGGAGGTAACCAGAAAAATCTCAAGGGAACAACTTCAACAAGCGCTTGCCACACTTACTCCTCGCGAGAAAAAAGTAATAACTCTGCGATTCGGGTTGGATGGTGATGAACCGCTAACACTGCGGGAAATTGGAGAAGCCGTAGGCGTCAGTCGTGAGCGGGCGCGGCAAATTGAAGAAGAGGCCTTAGAAAAACTGCGTCGTCCAGAAAGGAGCAGTTTACTGAAGGAATTACTGGAAGAATGATGTAAGTAGGTAGCCAAAAGTTTTGGGTGCTTTTGTTGATAGGGTGACTGGCGATTGGTCTACCAGTCACCAGTCAATCTTCAATTTCTTTGTCACCACTCACCACTCTACCAGTCACTTCGTTAAGAATGGGAAATCACAAGCCTAACTCGGTGTTAGTCATCGCACTCCAAAGTTGCCAAATCAGGTTTAGACGGAAAATAGACCAAATGTGCTTCGCATTTGCAATCGCTTGCGCCAAATCTCGGAGCGATAATTCGGGCACCGGGCAGTCTCATGACTTTGCTATTGTAAAAACACTCTAATTTTTCAGTAGTCACATGAGTGACGACATCTGCGATGTCTGCCCGCCAAGGGCGAAGCTTCTTTTCATGCTGAAGCAAATAATCAATGTGCCAGTGCAGACGTTTCCTTTTCCGTCGATGTCGTGCAATCCTGCCTTCCAGTCCGTTCAAAGCACTTCCCGTGTAAACGTAGTATCCCGCAGGAAATTGGAATGTACCCAATTTCCCAATGACTATCTCTTGTTCTTTTTCCAAATAAATTAGAAGATGATATATTCCAGACATGATTGTTCGATTCTGTGTATGCAGATTATCTGCGCGGTCTGAAAATCTGCGGTACATAGATTGTTTTCCTTGACTTAGGTTTTGTTAAGTGGTATAATATTTTAACCTATAGAAACTATCATAGCAAGAAAGGAAACATGATTTGGATTCTAAAGAGAAGTGCTTATTTATCAATAACACTACCCCGAAAGGTGGGCTGTTTACCGGTGAAAAGGGAGAGATTTATCCTGATTGCAACACCAGTTGGCGAATTTCACCGGAACCATTTTGGATTTTGCCAGAGGAACTTGATTGGTTGGAAGAACTGGGCAAACACCTATTGTCTTTTTATAGAGCGTGCAATACACTCTATTCTCAAAGTTGGCGCGGCATTCAGCCAGCCTGGGTTGCAGAATATCTGGACATGGGCAAACCTGAGTTCGTCATTGACTGTGGACGAATGAACCGCTTCAAATCACAGTTACCGCTTGTCATCAGACCGGACATTATCCCCACAGACGACGGCATGATTATCACCGAATTGGACTCGGTTCCAGGGGGCATGGGATTCACTGCCAATCTTGCCATGCAATATGCCAACCTCAATTACAACGTCATAGGTGGCGCAAACGGAATAGTGGCGGGGTTCGCCGAGATGATAAGGGCAATTTCCCCTGTTGATATTCCCAATCTGGCTATCGTTGTATCGGATGAAGCGCACGATTACTGGGACGAGATGAAGTGGTTCGAGAAGGCTTTAAGCAAGTGTTGTTTGCCCACGCATACGGTTAAACCGAGAGAGGTAATTTTTACCGAAGATGGATTATGGCTGGATGTAGAAGAAAATCGGATAAAAATTGACGTACTATATCGCTTTTATGAACTTTTTGACCTGAAAAATATACCCAAATCTGAGTTGATAACGTACAGCGCGAAAAAGAGAAACGTTGTGGTGACTCCGCCCTTCAAACCGTATTTGGAAGAAAAATCCTTGTTTGCGCTATTCCATCACCCGATGCTGAAAAGTTTCTGGCTCAGAGAGTTGGGGGAAGAAGCACAGGACTTCCTGAAAACTGTCCTTCCACAAACCTGGATTATTGACTCAACTCCGATTCCGCACCATGCAGTAATTCCCGACTTATCCATCAATGGCAGCGCGGTCAACAATTGGCAGCAGTTGGCTAACATTTCAAAAAGGGAAAGGGAACTTGTTATCAAACCGTCTGGTTTTTCTGAGTTAGCCTGGGGCAGTCGCGGCGTGTCAATAGGACACGATTTGCCTGCTGAGGACTGGAATCAAGCCTTAGACAACGCGTTGGACAGCTTTAATCAAACACCTCATATTTTGCAAAAATTTCACAAGGGTAAAAGATTTTTGATGGAATACTACGATTTCCACAGGAATGAAATGGTCAAAATGAACGGTAGAGTACGGCTGTGTCCTTACTATTTTGTAAGGAAGGGCAAAGCTCGCCTCACAGGAATACTCGCCACCGTTTGCCCCGCTGATAAAAAGATACTGCATGGAATGGTAGATGCCATAATGGTGCCAGCCGCTTTGTCGCGGTATTAAAAATAATGAAAGCACAATACACCTTCAATATCCAGGCAAACGGCGTTCCGCCTAAACTAATCGTGATTAAAGCCACGGACGAATCCGAAGAACACATCATCATGAAATTGCTGTCCTACATGATGTTCTACCGTGAAGGGATAAAGATAGAGCAGAAAGCAGGACAGCATTTCAAACCGGATCTGTTTGTCGGTGGCGAAAACCACCAGCCCGTTTTGTGGGTGGAGTGCGGAAAGACAGCGTTGAACAAACTCGACAAGGTAGCTACGAAAAACCACAAATGCGATATCTACATAGTCAAAAATAACACGCGTGAACTCCTCCCATACTATGAGCGGGCACGAAAAAAGGTCAAGCGCGTTGAACGAGTCAAGTTTGTCTGCTTTGACAGCGGGTTTGTCGATTCTTTGGCTTCCGCACTGCAAAGGACTAATGACGTCAGCGTCGTTGAATTTGAAGCGGGAAAACAGATTTCACTATCATTCAACGATGTCAATTACGAAAGCGCTATTTACATAAAACCCTGAGATTTTCTATAGAATAATCTGACATTCTCGGCGATATCCGTCGTCGAGGTATCATTCTAGGTCCAAGTGAACCCGCATCGCTTGCCGCACTTGTTCGCGTAAATCTTCATCCGTGAGTTCTCCATAGCGTCTGCCGAGTCGCACTTTAGCCAGGGTACGGATTTGATGCGCCATCACAATAGAGTCCTGTTGCAATCCTGCCTCGCCTGCGGGAACCAGGAGTTCTGTTGAATACACGCGCCGTCCTTCTCTGTAGGTAGTCAACGGCAAAACGGTTACGATGGGAAGGACAGCATTGATAGCTTCATGCGAAACGACCAAGACAGGACGCCTGCCGCGCTGCTCAGAACCTCGCACTGGGTCAAGTTCTGCATGGAAAATATACCATTGAAAGGCTTGTGGTGTCATTCGGGTATCATCTCCGCTGTTTCCGCATCGGCGGATTCAAAATCTTTCATGGCTGATTCGATGTCCCGCAGGAATAAATGGTCAACTGCCGCACGTTCAAACTCCTTGCGCAATAGTTCCGCGCGTGCAATTTTAAGCTCCCGAAGCAACGCTTGTTCGACGAAAGCTGTCTGTGATGGTGCGATGCCAGCGTTCACCATCCGTTTGACTTGAGCTACCAATTGAATTGGCAAGGTATAAGTCACTTTGTGTTTCGTTGGATTTGCCATATTTTATCACCTCATAAAAATATGGTACGAAAGTCAAGGAAAATGGACATAATTAGTATCTCTTCCTCAGTAGTTTCTAAATTTAGGTAGGTGAATTATGACTACCCCTCTAATCGGGGACGAACGCCACATAAACCTGTGGATGTCCGGTTTTATCCGAAGTATAAATCACTTTCGTTCCATCTGAGCTGAAGGACGGGTGCGGGTGGCTCCATTGAGGCCCGTAGGTTTCGCCTGTAACTTTGCCCATCGCCGGCGTTACCTCCGTCCACTGCGTTCCCCCATTAGAGCTTTCAGGATAACACAACGCCCGGTGTTTGCCTGTATTTGGGTCAATAAGTTGCAAGCCGATGTCGGGATGTACCGTATCGCAAACGACTAAAGAACCATCGGTTCGCGAAGAAGCATGCCAGGCGTTAAAAGGTGAAACAATTCTCGCCGTGTCGCTATCCTTCCTAATTCCCTTCAAAGCGTGTGGCCAATGCGTAAATATTACCTCATCGCTGGTTCCAAGCCACGACTCATGGGTAATCCATTGGTCAGAATCGTGTAGATAAAGCGCTCTATCGTTGCTTCCATCAAGTTGGACAAGCCACATCCGTTGCGTAATGTCGCTGGAATAGAGGATGAGATTTTTATCAGCCTGGCAAAATTGAATGTGTCCCACACTGCGCGGGGGCGTATAAACGGAAATATAACCTGTCCCGTCTGTGTGGACAGCAGTGATGTGCGATTGTCCTTCACTTCGCACGGCAGTAACTATCATGCTGCCGTCACCGCTGAGATTGCAGTTACCAACCTGCGCACCCGGGAACGCCGCCAGTACCTCCTCCTCGAACGTTTCTACATCTACAGAACGTACCTCTTCACCCGCGCTGAAAAACACGCGACGGTTGTCTTTAGCGGGAGTCGCAGAGAAGGAGTTAAAATTGTCAATATCTGTGAACTGTGTAATCTCACCGCTTTCTTCATCGGCTTTGTAAAGATTGGGCGTATCATTTGCCCTATCTGAGACAAAAATGATGGTTGTCCCGTCAGGGGTACAGGATGGATTGACGAAATATAAATTGTGGTTAATAGATGGATGGGCGGTTATTTGAAATATCGTAGTGCCCGTCCTGGCATCCCTGTTGACTTTTTTTTCCGGTGGATAAATCTGTCCTTTCGGCATAAGCCTCCTCCTTTTTAAACAGGAAAAGTGAGAGAGCGAGATGATAATGACTTTTGACTTAAAAAGACGGGTAATAAGAATGTAGCGGCGTAAAAAGTCTCGCCATTGCTTGCAACTGTCGTGGAGGGACGGAGAGCCCCCGCTACGATTTATCATTACCCCAAAATTAAATCAAAATCCATGTGATGTTTGTCTTTGTTATCGTACATGGCAACCCAAGCACCTGTGTCTATCAAAACAGCCTTTTTATAAACTTCGGACAAGAAGCGCATGATGTGACTATGCCTCGGAATAATCCTGAATTTTGTTACGCCTTTTAAACACACAAGAAAAAAGATTAATTGTTGTATCGGTGGGATAGCTGAAATACTTTACATTATGAGTATATCATAAATTGACATGGAATATCAAGAAAAAAAAGACGGGCTTTTTGGGTTGACCGATTCACCGATGTGTAGTATAATTGTAGGGTAATGGAAGATGTTAAATTAAGAGAACGGATGAGGCGTTTTTACGGAACCTCGGAAATCTATAAAGGTTTTTTGGATGCTCATAACGAAAGCTATTTACGGACTTATATCACCTTAGTGACAAAATATTCCAGTCTTGAAAATAGGATTCTTGAGCTTGGTTGCGGCAACGGGTTATCCGCCCATCTGTTGAATAAGCAGGAACATTGGGTTGTCGGCACAGACGTTTCACCCTTTTTTCTTTCTGACACCGCGAAGTGGCATAACGAAAGTTTAAAATATATCGCTTGTGACGCGTTAGAATTGCCTTTTGGCGATGAAACTTTCGATGTAGTTTGCTCGAACGAGCTAATCGAACACGTTCCTGATGTTCAGCAAGCGTTATCTGAAATGGTACGTGTTGTAAAAAAAGGGGGATTAGTAATCATCGCCGGACCAAATCTTTTGTCTCCTATTATGCCGTTGTTTGACTTGTTTATGATGAGTTTCGGCAAGCAAGGGAGGCAGGTTTTCTGGGAAACTAAACGACAGGCAATTAGAAGTTTCCTTGCTAACTTCGTTATCTCCTTTAAAAAACGCTTCGCTTCGCAACCACATTTTCTTTATCGGCAGCCCTACCTTGAAGATAAAGTTATCGGTGGGGACGCTGATAGCGTTTACTACGCGAATCCGCTGGATTTGGAACGTTTTTTTAAAAACGCGGGATTGAGAATTGTTAAACTGTGCGTTGGATTTGGAATGAAGGGCAAGATAGCAGCCACGCTTTTCCCGAGGTGCAGCCCCTATATTAGTATGGTAGTGAAAAAATCTGGTCAGGTGGCGGAGTAGTAGGTTTAGCCTGAACACCGACTTTACTGACGGGGAGTGATGACAAGATGAATATCAGGGCAACAGATTTTGTGTTAGAAATAGGTAGCGGGCATTCCCCAAAGATTCACTCTGACGTGTTATGCGACAAATTCATAGAGGATGATATTCAGCGAGGCGGAGAACTTGTATTCGACCGGCCTATTGTAGCGGCTGATGCGCAATATTTGCCTTTCTCGGATAAATCTTTCGATTACATCATCACCTCGCATGTGATGGAACATGTAGAAAACCCGGAACTCTTCATAAAAGAGTTGATGCGCGTCGGTTATCGCGGATACATAGAAACACCTTCCGAAATCGCTGAAATGCTCTACGGCTGGCCGTACCACAACTGGTTGGTTAATTTAGTCGGCGGAAAACTGGTTGTTCGCAAAAAGGTGAACGATAGCCAATTCGGACAACTATTTCACTGTTTAGCCGCCCACGACAGGGATTTTGCGCGGTTTCATACGAGGTATCACCATCTCCTTCTGGTGCGGTACGAATGGGAAGGGAAGATTAACTATGAAATCCAACCTCCTGATTCATCTCCGTTGAATTTGAATTCAATGCAAGAGGTAGAAGCGTTGTTAGCGCAGAGAGCAGAGGAGTCTTTTTTTGATGAGTTAAAACAGGGGATTAAAAACGCTTTGCCGAATTGGTTGAGAAACAAAATCAAATCCACCGTTGTAAAACATAAGAAAACACCCAAAAGAACGCTTCGAGAGATTGTGGTTTGTCCCGCTTGTAAGGGAGAAGTGCAATGGAAAACCGACGAAATACTCTGTCACAGATGCAACGTCAGTTATCCTATAAAAAATGGAATTCCGTATCTGCTGAAATAGAATCTTGAGTCTATGGTGGAACTTGACTGAAGGGAAAATAATGGAATATGATCAATTATTTAAGGACTTCCTAAAAACGTTTTTCAAGGAGTTCATCGCTCTTTTCTTCCCAGAAGTTCATGAACGACTAAACTGGATAGATATTGAGTTTTTGGAAAAAGAGAAGTTCACAGACATTCCAAAAGGCAAGCAAAGGACTACCGACTTAGTGGTGAAAGTTGCTACAAAGGACAAAGAGCCAGAGATAATTTTAGTCCACATTGAGGTAGAAGGTACATGGCGAAGTACATTTCCATATCGCATGTATGAGTATTATGTACTATTACGTCTACGGCTCAGACTTCCGGTGTTCCCAATTGCTATTCTGCCGGAACGCAAAGTGAAAGGTTTTGAATCGGAAACATACAGCGAGGAATTGTTCGGTTACGAACTCTTGCATTTTAACTATTTTCATCTCGGCTTGCCCGGAATATCAGTAGATGATTATTGGGAGGACGATAATCCCGTTTCGTGGGGATTGTCAGCGTTGATGGATAAGGGCAAACGCGATAGGCTTTTATTTCTTGCCGAGTGTTATCGACATGTAAGAGATAGTACATTCAACGAAGCAGAAAAGGCTTTGCTTATAAACTTTATCGAAACCTGTTATCAACTTACACTTGAAGAGGAGGCACAATTCCAAAGCCTCCTTAATCAGATAGAACACCAGGAGGTGAGAGAAGTGCGAGAGACTTTTTTCGACAAACTCGAACGACGAGGACGAATACAAGGAAAGCAGGAAACATTATCGCGGCTAATGCAAGTACGATTCGGCGCATTGCCACAAGGAGTTGTTGATAAAGTACGAAAGATTGAATCGGAAGAGGAATTGACAATTCTCTTTGAAAAAGCTATTACTGCCTCGTCTTTGGCTGAACTCGAATTAGATTAGAAGTTGTGTTATCACTAAATGCTTGATAATTTTGGCGTACTACGGCTTTTTTTGGTGAGAATCCCGCGTTGCTTTTTGGCAGGGGGAATTCCAAACTAAGGAATCGCACTCATCACCATTATGATATGGAGTCTCCAAAGTTCCCACCACAAGGGGATTATCAAACAATATGTGATAATACAGTATCCTTTCCATTTCTGTTCCTCCTTCGGTCCAGAAACCACGTTTTTGGGAAGAACTTGGTTTCTAGTTACGTTAATCTAATCATCCTACGAGGGCCTTTTGCGAAAGCCTCGAAAATTCGGGTTGATTGCCATGCCTGTTCCAATGTGCCTTTTTCAGGTGGACGTTTCTCTATGATGGCTCGTGCAAACTCGTTGACCTCATTATAGTAGCCAAGCAGAAACAGCCCTTTGTTGTACAACTGTCCGAGGGAAAATTCTGGTTCCCAAATTGCAGTGGTTTGTTCAGTGGTACCGGTATAAAAGTTGGGACTGTTTCCATAACCGGTTCCCGGTTCAGGAGGTGGGCTGCGATGGTAACTCACTCTTATATTGTTGTCTACAACGATGTGTTTACCAGAATCCGAGATAATGACAGTCCGTTCCATGCCGCCATTACTCGACGCCCCGCGTGTGCAAGCTAAAGAAGCAACGGTGCCGGACTCAAAGCTGAAGGTAGCTACGCCCGCACCTGTAGGACTGCGTTCATAATACAAACTCGTCGGCATTCCCAACAGATATATCAGCAGTGATGCGGGATGACACAAGTGGTCGAGGAACCCAACGACTCCACCTATCCTCTTGCCTTCGTTGATGTACTGGTCGAAATCCGACTGGGTGGGTATGTGTTGTGGATATTGTAGCATAACCAGCGAGGCGCGACCGAAATCTTCTGTGGACATCAGTTCCTTAGCTTTTTCATTTGCGGGAAAGAACATCTTCTTCATCCCGACCAAAACATTCTTACCACTGTTCTTCGCAGCCTTCTGCATTTTCTCTATCTCCACGCAAGACGCCGCGGGCGGTTTCTCCATCCACACATGATGCCCTGCATTGAGGCACTCTACGGCGATGTCAGGATAAGTTGGTCTTCCTTTGTCATCGTATCCAGTAACTACAAAAACTGCGTCCAGTTTTTCCTTCGCAAGCATCTCCTGGTAATCGGTGTAAGCGTTCTGCGCCCCGAACTTAGCGGCAAATGCTTGAGCTTTTTCTATTGAGAAGTCGCAAGTGGCGACCAAATGCACAGGAGCAAACTGCAAGGTAGGATAGATGTTCCTAAATGAATGTGAACCACAACCGATAAAACCAGCCCTAATCTCCTGCTCATCTACTAACCGTCCATGAAAGTTTATTCTCATTTGTATTCGCTTTCTCCTTGGTTTCTATTGCTATGTATGCATCAGTTTTTCCGCATGCTCCGCTACCTTGCGGATAGCGGCGAGTACCTTTTGTGCGGCGTCGGATGTTGGGTTGCTCATTACTGGTAGAAATACGAGGCGGCTGCGCATCTCCTCGGTGACGGGGAAATCGCCGGGTTTGTAACCTTGATAATCGCCTCCCATTTCGGGTGTACAAATTGGGCCGCGATTGCGTGTGAAGATGTCGAAGCCTTTTGCAAACAGCGGGAGTGTATGCAACAGCGGGTAGCCGCCATCGCTTGCGTGAAGTCCTTCCTTGCGGAGAGCGTCGATAAAGGTTTTGGTTGGTAAACCGTTCTGCTCTTCAGGGATGTGTAAAGTCGGGAAGCCGTAGAAGCCTGCTCTAACTGCACCCTCATAGGTTTTGACAGGACGCAGCCCGGGGATGTCAACCAGCCCTTTTTCAACCTCTTCGATGTATTCGCGTCGGCGTTTGTTTAGTTCTTCCAGCTTTTCTATCTGAACGCCGGCGATGCCGATTCCAAGCGGGTGTGCTCGAAACTTCATGCCCAATCCTAACGGTTGCAATTCTGAATATTTTTCCGTCACCAAATCCATCCCGCGAATCCGGTTCACCTGCCCAATAAGACAGGCTCGCTCAAAAATCTCGGTGTCATTGGTAGCGATAACCCCGCCTTCGCCCGCGCTAACGGGTTTGCTGCCCTGCAAACTCCAGCAACCAACCTGTCCGATGCTGCCGAGCGGTTTCCCCTTGTAAAATCCGCCGTGCGCGTGCGAACAATCTTCAACGACTGGTATGTTCGTTTCGTTGCTTATCTCCATGAGCGCGTCCATGTCGCAGACGTTGCCCCACAAATGGACGGCGACAATGGCGCGAGTGCGTTCAGTGATGCGCCGGCGGACATCCTCCGGGTCAATCATCAGCGTCTCCGGGGCGCTCTCGCAGAAAACCGGACGTGCGCCAAGCAAAGGCACTGGTGAAATACTACATATCCAGGTATAGGCAGGACAGATTACCTCGTCGCCCGGCCCGACGCCAACCCCAAAAAATGCACTGTACAGCGCGGATGTGCCGTTCATCGTTGTGATGGCATATCGGGTACCGATTTTTTCACGCCACAGCGCTTCAAACTCTCTTACAGTGGGCGTACCGCCCGATAGCTCGTTGCGCAACGTCATTTCATAAGCAACTTTGGCTTCCTCTTCGGTTACCTGCTTCCAATTGTCTAAATCAGATTGCGACTGTCCTGTCTGGACAAATACTGGCGCGCCGCCTAACGCGGCAGGTAGTTCTCTTACTTTTACATCTGAATTTTCGTTCATAGGCCTCTCCTTTTTTGGGAATATCGGTATATTAAAAGATCTTTGTTCCAGCTTTCATTTATTCGAGGCTGGAGTCTCAAAAGCGTCTTTTATGGCCGCCTTCACCTGTCCAACAGAAACAGGTTTCGGGAGAAATGAAACTGCGCCCAACTCTATTGCTGCTCTTTCATAATCAGGATTGTTATACTGGGTTATAACTATAATCTTTGTATTGGGATATTTCTCTTTGACTACCTCAAATATCTGGACGCCAGCCATGTGTCCGCTCCTACTCACACCTTGACCGCCTTCCAAACCCAGTTCCATCAGGATGACATCATATTCTCGTTCTTCCAGTGCATCTAACGCTTCCCTGACGGTGGTAGCGGCACCCACGACATATCCCTCTTTTTCAAGTTCAAACGCATGGAGAAACTCTTCCACAACGTTTTGCGAATCTACGATTAAAACAGACTTCTGCGCCATTTTTCCCCGATTGCAACTGAGCATAAGCAGGGAAAACGCTACTATGGCGTTTAGACATTGTTTCGTTTTCATCGTTCACACACCCTTTTGAATAGTTTATCCATACTGCACGCAAATGTCAAGCGAAAAAAGAAACCAAGTTTTTTGAAAAAACTTGGTTTCTATGTATCCTCACGCGGACATCTGAGTTTCTCCATCGCTTCTTGAGTAGCATCGCGCACGGATTCACTTTCATCTTCCAAAGCTTTTTCAAGGTAAGGGATAGCCCTGTCATCACCCAATTCCCCCAATCCATAAGCAGCCTTGCACCGCAACCCATCGTACTCGTCTGACAGAACACCAATGAGAGGTTGGAATGCTCGCAAATCTCCGAGTTCACCTAAAATACCGGCGACATGGGGGCGTACTTCATTATAGCCCTCGTTACGAATGGCGTGCCCATATCTGTATTTCGAAGTCAAAACGGAAATCAAAGGTTCCACAGCTCTCAAATCGCCGAGTTCAGCCAGAGCTTCGGCAGCGAGGTAACGCGTAAAGCCATTCTTAGTATGCAGTGTTTGAATCAAAATTTCCATTCCCTTTGCATCCCCTATTCTTGCTAAGAGGTATGCGATGTGTACCCTTTCCCACGAATCCGCAGCATCTTTCATATTTCCTACAATCTTTGTTAGTCTGGACTTTACTTCAGTCCCTGTTAGTCCGGGCAATGGATTTCTCAAACCTTCTATGAGCAATTCGGTGGTATTGGGCGCTTTTATTCGA
>CAZRLY010000162.1:0-14183 GCA_964601015.1 uncultured bacterium | reverse complement strand
TCAGGATACATTTCCTCGTACTTTACTTTCATCTCTATCTTGGGGAGACAGCTTTCACCCCAAAACCCCCTTTCGGAAGGCGGAAAGTAGTGGTTCGTTTCGTAAATCCGTATAGGGTATTGTTGTAGCAGCGCCCCTATGTGGTCACCCCTAAAACCCTATACGAACTTAAGAAATTGACCAGTAGAAGGAGCAATCCTCTACTTTCGCCTTTGTCTTTAATACCGATTCCAACAAAACCTCGTTGTAGTGCTAACCGCTCATTCTTTTTCAGTCATCAAATCGAAGAATTTGACGATGTCGCCTCGGTCATCGCTGGCGTTAAACTGCATGGCAGCGCGCGGGTGTTCGTTCAGAAACCCCGTAATCATATAGGGAATATCAAATCCCCAGCGGAGCTCCTCGCGTAGCGGCTCGATATGTTGCTGAATACATTGGAAAGCCGGTCTGAGGTGGAACTTAGGATTGTGCAGGAAGCCAATCAACAGTTCGATGGGGCAATTGCCTGCGCCACGTCCAAGCCCGGCCATGCTCCCGTCCAGCAAATTTGCTCCCATGATGATTGCCTCAATGGTATTGGCATAGGCCAACTGCTGGTTGTTGTGGGCGTGCATCCCGACAATCTTACCCGCTGGTTCTGCATACCGGAGGTATTTCTGCATGAAGTATTGAATTTGTTCGCTGTAGAGAGCGCCAAAGCTGTCCACAAGATAGATGACATCCACATCCGACTCCACTAAGAGTTCCAGTGCTTCATCCAGTTCACGCTCTGGAACGACTGAAATAGCCATCAGATTAAGCGTGGTTTCATAGCCCTTTTCGTGGGCATCCTTAATCATGTCCAAGGCTATGGGAATCTGATGGATGTAGGTAGCAATCCGAATCATATCCAGCACACTCTCATCGCAGGGCAAGATGTCCTCACGGTAATCGCTTTTCTCAGCATCTGCCATACACGAAAGTTTCAACGGTGTGTCGTTGTCGCAGACGATGCGGCGAATATCGTCCTCGGTGCAGTATTTCCACGCCCCATACTCCGACGGGGCAAAGATGCGTTTGGAAGCCTTGTATCCGAGTTCCATGTAGTCGATGCCTGCCTCAACGCAAGCCGTATATACGCCCTTCACGATTTTATCATCGAATTTGTGGTCATTCATCAGCCCCCCGTCGCGCATGGTACAGTCCAGAATCTTGATCTCCGGACGGTAGGACACCCACCTCTCAACAGAGGTTTCTTTCTCTTTCGTTGTTTCTGTTGTCATGGTTTTATCTCCAGTATTGAGTTTTTCCAAAGGTAAAGAATTTGTCCAGTTTTTGCATTTTTCGTTTTGCTTTTACTAAATCACAAACGTCATAATTTTACGTCGGCTTCCGCTGACAGTTTCAAATCCGTCAGCCTGAATTCTACCACATTTTTCCCTTCGGGTCAACAAAAATCTTTACTTTTCCTCCGAATAGCCACCTCATCTTGACAACGAACGGAGAATGTGATATGCTATGTTTAAGTAATGTCATGTACTCAGGTGATATACCAATCCACAAAAAAGATTAGGGTAATAAAAACCGAGTTTTTCGGAAAAACTCGGTTTTTTAGCAGCAAAATATTCTGTGGAAAGGTATAATACAAAACCTTTCAACCTCCCAAAAGGGAACGTAGCGTTGAGGGGGGTTTATATTATGGAGGAAATTATGCCAAATCCAAACATCCTTTTCATATTCACTGACCAACAGCGGAGTGACACCATCCATTCGGGTGGAAATCCGGTAATCAAGACACCGCATCTGGATAGACTTGTGCGGGAAGGGACGCTGTTTTCAAGTGCCTATACCCCCTCGCCGGTATGTGTACCTGCACGTTGTTCGCTGATTTTGGGGCAGTATCCCCACAATACAGGATGCGCTGACAATGGACACCGCATGCCAGAGGATAGGCCGACTTTCATGCAAGCACTCTCGGAAGCAAACTATAGGACTCATGGCATCGGTAAGATGCACTTCAACCCCGCCCCGCAGGCGTTGCGCGGTTTTCAGAGTCGGGAATACCAGGCGGAGATGCGTCGTAGCGTTGAGGATGACGATTATCTGAAATTCCTGCACGCTAACGGATACAAACACGTATTTGACCCATTTGGTCCGCGTGGAGAGATGTACTATATTCCGCAGCCAGCGCAGATGCCAGCCAAATTTCACGGAACTAACTGGGTAGGCGACAGGGCAGTGCAATTCATCCATGAGGCTGAATCACCGCGTCCTTTTCTGCTTTTTGCCAGTTTCATCCATCCCCATCCCCCATTTTCACCACCGACACCCTGGAATAAATTGTACCGCGGCCCGCTAATGCCCCTGCCGAAACGCCCCGATAACTGCGAAGCACTACAGACTTACATGAACCGCCACCAGAACCGATACAAATACAGGGACAATGGGATAGACAATAACCTGTTGCGTGTGATGAAGGCTTACTACTATGCGTGCATCTCATTCATTGATTCTCAGGTTGGGAGGATGCTCAAGGCACTTGAAAAGACTAACCAGCTTGAAAATACCCTGATTATGTATACTTCTGACCACGGAGAATTCCTTGGAGATTACAACTGCTTTGGAAAACGCAGCATGCTTGATGCAGCCGCTAAGATACCTGTGATTGTGCGGTATCCGGAGCGGTTTACTGCTGGTCAGAACTGTGATATACCTGTCAACCTTGTGGATGTGATGCCCACACTTCTGGCGGCTGCGGGAGTAGACACGACGGCTTATAATCTGGATGGACTTGATTTAGCCGATGTCGCTGCAAGCGAACAGAACGACAGAACCGTCTACAGTCAGTACCAGCGCGACGCTCTGGGTGTCTACATGGCTGCGAACCGCCAATGGAAATATTTCTATTCCGCGCCAGACCAAATGGAATTCCTCTTTGACCGAATCCGCGACCCGGATGAAACGCGAAACCGAGCAGGACTCAGCCTTTGCCGCCATACCCTTGAGCAGATGCGCAACAACCTGTTTGAATTCTACAGAAGTGAAGGCTTTACCGAACCAATTGAGGAAAATCGCTGGAAACTATTCCCGAAACCTTCCATATCCACTAACCCAGATGAGGGGTTGTTAATACAGGACGCAGGCTGGTCAATGCCTTACCAGTCCATCCCCGGGTATACGGACTAAACCGAAGCGCTAAGGGCTACGGGTAAAATGCTCTATGCCCTATTCTCCAAGAATGGTAAATTCGACTATATTCGACTTGGTGTCCCTTTCCCCCTTGAAAGAATCCAGGGGTATATACTTTTCATCGGACGGCTCGGCCCTTGTTTTCGCCTCTGCCAACTCAGTTTGGAGGGAGGATATTGCGTCTTGTTTTGCTCCCGCAGCGAGGGTTGTGGACTTTCGGTAACTTGCAATAACCTCCTCCAAATCGCGTACCTCTTGTGACTGTTCTTCCAACGCTTCCTCGCACATATATACCTTCAGATTCATAATAACCTGCAATGAATATCGCCCCGGTTGCGTCAAAGGAAAGTAATCTAACAGATTATCCAACGACGCTTCCAGTTCTGAATTTTGCTCAAATTGTGTGCCAAGTATGCACTTGACGGGTTCTCCTTCCTTGTATAACTTTTTAGTGATTGATGTGGTTTTGATGGGTTTAGGTGATGTGATTTCCTCGCCATCAGCCGTTTTGACAACAAGCCCAGAGAAAGCCCCCACGCCTTCTATAGTAGATGTAGGTATCCAGATATTGGCAAACTTGCCCGCTTTTAAAACTAAATTAACGGGAATCTTTTCATCCACAGCGAAATTGGGCTTTGGCAACTTTAGCTGTAGAACAGCCAGGCCAGTAGCTTCGGATTTTGCCTTTTGCGCTCCCGTTTGGGCAACCTGGGTAGTTTCTGACTTCCTTGTAAAAGTAGCAGGCACACAACCTACCAGAACTGCTAACAAAACAAACAACCAGTTTCTTCTAAAATGTAACATTTTCAATACCTTCCTTTCAGTCAATGTTCGATAAGAATTTTTTTTTTTGTCTGATTATTCTTCCTTATCCCATTTTCTTCTTCATCCCCCATTGCCTGACTTATTACTTTTCCTAATCCGTCATTATTTTCTGTAAAATAATTTTCTTGGCTTTTTGAACCAACTCAAAGAACACATTTATTTTATCAAATCCGACGCCATCTGTAAAGAAAAAAGTAACGATTTTTTGTTGAAAGTTTTTCATGGTTATGTTATAATGAAAAGGATTACCCGGTTTCTAAGGGTAAAAACTCAATCTACAAGGAGGCAATAAAAATGGATTGGATTTACCGAATAAACATGACAGACATGAAAATCACCAGAGAGGAGGTGCCCGAAGCTTATGCAGGCTTGGGCGGCAGGGCATTGACTTCGGCTGTTGTCAACGCAGAAGTTCCGCCTTTATGTCATCCGTTGGGTGAAGCTAACAAGTTGGTAATAGCGCCCGGGTTGCTCACCGGCACAGCAGCGCCGTGTTCGGGAAGGTTATCTGTGGGTGCCAAGAGTCCGCTGACCGGGACAATCAAAGAGTCCAACGCCGGCGGCACGGCAGCTCAAAAGCTCGCCAGACTTGACATCGCTGGCATCATCGTGGAAGGCAAACCAGCAGACGGAAAGTTCTTCACGTTGAATATATCTGCTGATGGTGTTAAGCTAAAGGATGCTTCAGAGCTCAAGGGCTTGGGAAATTACGACACCGTTGCCAAGTTGTGTGAGCAACACGGCGAAAAGGTATCGGTTATTTCCATAGGGCAGGCGGGTGAGATGAAGATGTCAGCGGCGTCCATCGCCGTAATTGACCCGGAGAATCGCCCCACAAGGCACGCAGGCAGAGGTGGAATGGGCGCGGTGATGGGTTCAAAAGGGCTGAAAGCTATCGTCATAAATGACGCGGGAACAAGTCGTCCGCCTCTGAAGGATGCGGGCGCTTTCAGAGCCGCGTCGAGAAAGTTCGCCCAGTTGTTGGCGGCACACCCAGTCACAGGCGAAACTTTACCCACCTACGGGACCAACGCCCTGGCGAACGTCATCAACGAAGCCGGCGCATACCCGACACGCAATTTCAGCGAGGGACAATTTGGGAACATAGATAGCATCAGCGGCGAAACCCAACGAGAAACCATCATCGCTCGCGGCGGTTCTCCCAAGCATGCCTGCCATCCCGGTTGTGTGATTCAGTGTTCCGGCATTTACCTGGACAAAGATGGCAACTACCTGACCAAACAGGTAGAATACGAAACGGTCTGGGCTAACGGTGCTGACTTAGAAATCGACGATTTGGACGCTATCGCCATGATGGATAGGCTCTACGACGACTACGGCTTGGATACCATTGAGACGGGGGTAGCTTTGGGCGTTGCGATGGAGGCTGGCGTCAAAGAATTTGGCGACGCGCAGGGCGCAATCGAATTGATACATGAAGTGGGCAAGGGTACTCCCTTGGGCAGAATTCTCGGCAATGGCGCAGCCGTTACGGGACAGGCTTTCGGCGTTTCACGCGTACCCGTTGTCAAACGACAGGGCTTGCCAGCGTATGACCCGAGGGCAGTTAAGGGTATCGGCGTAACCTATGCTACATCCACGATGGGCGGTGACCACACGGCTGGGTATGCCGTAGCGCCCAACGTGCTGAAGGTAGGAGGCGATATTGACCCACTTAGTCCGGAAGGACAGGTGGAGATGTCCAGAAACCTGCAAATCGCCACAGCCGCTATCGACTCAACGGGACTCTGTCTGTTCGTAGCATTCTGCGTCCTTGACGAACCCGACGCCAATGACGCTATCGTGAACATGCTTAACGCTCGATACGGAACCAACTTAACCGGTGATGATGTAACCGAATTAGGCAAACGCATACTGAAAACCGAGCGAGAATTCAACGCTGCCGCAGGATTCACAAACACGGATGACAGATTGCCGCACTTCTTCAAGACAGAGAAACTCGCACCCCACAATGCAGTTTTCGATGTTCCTGATGAAGAGTTGGATACCGTATACAATTTCTAAGGTATATATAATTTCGCATCGTAGCGGGCATTCTCAGACAATTTTGAGAATGCTCGTTACGCGCGAAAAGTCGTGGTTGATTTTTTTGATTCATCTTTATGTTGGGGGGGACAAGCCAAAGGAGAGGGCAATACCTTCTCCTCCCCCCCAACCCCTGATAAGGGTAGGTTTTTCTGTGAGAGAGACCTACTGGTCTCAATAATTCGTCAACGGGGTGGGGGTGTAATGGTTCATAAGATAGTGAATAGTTCAGCTTTTGCTCAGATACCCACTCATCACTCGCCTCTTGTCACTGGTCATCTACTGTTTAAAATCACTGTGAAAAATCCAAGAATAAGGAAATTTTTTGTTAATCCTACGGAGAAAGTGTGCTAAAATTCGAATTGACGAATCTAAAAACAGCAGCAGAAACTGCTGCAGATTTAATTTTTGACATTACTATCATAGCTACGACAGGGATGGAGGTGAATCAGAAATGCTGTTCTTTAGACCGAACATTACAAAGCTGAAAGCTAATGGCAGAGTGGAAAAGCTCTGCAAGCTATTGGATTCTCGCAATTTTGATGTTCGCCGGCAGGCAGAGGATGCTCTGGCGACTATGGGAATTATAGCCATTGAACAATTATCCAAAATTCTCAAGAAAGCCAATAAACGGCGCAACATAAATGGCGTGATAAATGCCCTCAGCAGAATGCAAACCCCACATGCCTTGGACACTTTGTTCGTAGCATTGTATAAAGAAGAGCTGAGGGTGTCTATAGTTGCCTCTCTCTCTAGACATGGTGGGGTTCCTGCAATCAACAAGGCTATTGAAAACCTTTCTAATGACAACCGTGTGGTTGCGGAAGCATGCGTGTCGATAGTTTCTTCAAGTGCGACTCCAAAAGCAGTTGAAGCTCTTTTTGCAGCTTATCCCAGATTGAAGACAGCAGTATGGAAGGGTCTGGCGAGAATTGCTGAACGTGATGTTACTCCAATCATTCCGTACATAGACGCCAAGGACGAGCAGTTTGCTCATCTGGCGAAGCGGATCATCAACTTGTTTGCCGAATCAACAGAGTCGCTTATACAACCGATGACCAATCTGCTCCTGCAGGAGGTAGATTTCTACCGAGCTCGTGGAATCATAAACAAGTTTGCGCCAACTGGAGAAGAGCGCGGTCCATCTGCTTTTATGAAGCCTGCGACGCCAGAAGTCCAGAGACTATTTGCACAATCAGTTTTGCGTCAGGTATCCAATGAACGAAGCATTCCTTCAGCGTGTTTGCGCTTCATCTATGAACTTATGGTCAGGACGTTTGGGCTGGAAAGCAACGAACTAAAACAGTTCGCAGGTCAGATGCCATGGATATCGCGTAAGCAAGATTGCATAGTATGTTGGCGTTCCGAGGTCAATGAGATTCTGACAGCTATCGTTCCTGTATATGGTACGGAGTGCATTGGACGTCTATGCAAAGGTTGCGGAGTTAGAATACGGAATGAATTGGCAGGTGACAGCCACGCGGCTGAGGCAAGAAGAATATATCCAGAACTATGGGATTTTGACCATTTTGTGAGGTTCCTTAAATCTATGCCAATTGTCGCGGACAGTGGTGATATATCTCTTGGGGGCTATCACAACTCTTCTGATGATTGTACCGAGAGCATCTATTCTCGGGAGTGTCCTGTTGTGAAAACAGAGCAGGTTGCTCGAGCAATGCTAGAATTGTGGACGCAAGAGAAAAGCCGACGCGACCGTGTCTTCTTAGGAGGCTTGAGAGTCACCGCTGATGCTGGTACAAGCATTGCTCATGGCATAGAGATATCAGTGATTAGAATCTCGGCTGATCGATGGAAGGGCGCATACTCACAATGGCGGCGACGCGTCCTTGACGGACAAGATACGAAATGAGCTGGCAACTACAAGGGAAAGTAGGAATTCATTTGAGAAGAGAGTGGCAAAATATCTGTAACTCCAGGTCAGGGAGGACGAGTTTACACAAAAGGGTTGACACATCCGAAAAACTGGCCCATAGATGAGTTTGTGCTATCACATATTGTTTGATAATTCAGATTAACACACGCATCGAAGGGATGAGAGCGAAAGCGCACGGTTGGAAGGATGGATGGTTGGATGAATTCCCTACTTCCATCCTTCCATTTATCCATCCCTGCGCCTTCCCTTCCTCCAATACTTCAGCACAAGGAATCGTGAAAAGGACGGAGAGGAATGCTACTCTGTAGCGTTCCGTACGAAGTGAACCGACGAATTATCAAGTATTTAGTGATAGTACACGTTTAAGGCACTTAATGCTAAGTTTGGTTTTAGTGAATATGACATTCATATCTACGCAACCAAAATCAGACGTTCTTGGATAGGTAATCATCTTGATAGTACAACTGCCCAGAAATTAGCATCCAGAGCGTTTAAAGCCGGTCAACGCATCGCCTTCGGTCAAGCCAAAAAAGTAAGGTTCAAGGGCAAAAATCAACTACCAGGGGGGCTTGGGCTTTCTATTGTGGGCAAAAAAATACCCACGGATACCCCAAAGTATTCGGAGAATACTAAGGGTAGGAATTTATTTCGCCCGCTTTTGTTTCGCTCGTTAAATCGGAATTACGAGCAAAACTGGGAAGTGGCTGTCTCGTTTTCCCGTTTTCTCGTTTTCAATCTTTTTTAAGTAGGGGGGGGATAAGAAATCGCAGACTTTCGGCGACACTACAGGGTTGATTCCCCGTTGTAGCGGACGCGTTCCATCCGTCCAGATTCACTAAACCCCCAAGACGGATTTATGAAACGAACCAGTAAACAGTGAGGAGAGAAATTATGTATACCTTAGAGCAAGAACGTGGCTTAAATCACATTGCCTATTACCGGTTGAAGAGCGAGCTTGCAGAAACCCATAAAGGAAAATTTATCGCGATAGTGAGAGGAGAACAAGCGGCCGATTCGGATACGATTGAAGAACTCCTTCAACAACTTAACTCCATAGAACTATCTCCACAGCGGCGTTTCATTTTTCAGGTTGGAGAGGAGTACCCAGAAAAAGTTACAATCTTTATGAAAGGACGGGATTAACTATGAGCATCGCAGTAGAAATACCGGAACAAGCCGAAGTTTCTTTCAAGTTTGAAATTTCTGCTAAAGCAAACATTACGCTATTTGTGGCAAAGCAGTCTATAGATGATTTTCTGCTTAACTCTGTGGGAAATTTACTCTGTGCAGGCGAACCTGAATTTTTTGTAAAAGAATATGGTATCTTTTGGAAGGTGCCTGTGCATTATACAATTCCGTCAAAAGGAATATTGGGAATCGTCGGCTCTCTTTTGGTGGACATACAAACAGGGGAAATTGTCCGAACTATTAAAGATTTAGAGGAAATCAAATCAAATGCCGAAATGCTTTACAAGGTTGCAACATTTTAAACAGAGTAAGGAATATACTTGCGTTCCAACGTCTGTGCGTATGGTGATTGGTTACTATGGAGACAAACAAACTGAAGTTTTCCTGGAGCGCTTGCTAGGTTGTACCCTGTTTGGCGCAACTGCGCAAAGTGTAAACTCCGTAATTCGGTTGGGATATAATGTAGATTTAAGATATTCTTCATTAGAAGAACTCAGAGCATTTTTAGAAGCAGGGCATCCCGCCATCGCATTCGTCAGAACTGGTGAATTGGACTATTGGCAAAATGATTTTCCGCATGCGGTAGTAGTTGTTGGTTATGATAGTGATTATGTTTATATCAGTGATCCGTATTTTGAGGATGCTCCTCAGAAAAACCGAATCGAAACATTTCAACTCGCTTGGCGTAAAACGAGAAATAGACTGGCAATCATCAAACCTGAATAATATTTCCAGGCTCTTCGATATCGGGAACTTGGTTTTTTCCTAAAATAAACTTGCATTTTGGTTAATGTTCAGTTAAAATATATGCCGACAATTAGACATTTGGAGATGATATTTTTTTGCAAACACAAAGAAGTTTTAAAGTTCCACTCCAAAGCATTTCAGAAGCGCGGAACATTCTTGGACTTCAGGATGAATTCTTGAAACTATTTGAGGAAAAGTTCGATGTAAAGATAGTCCTGCGGGATGATGGATTAGAGATTTTAAGCAAATCAGAGGAAATGATACAACAAACTGCTGGAATCCTTGAAGAGTTGCTCAATTTACTGCGGAGTGGACAGAATGTGGGTGTTAATGATGTAAAATATGCCATACGCACAGCAAAAGGTGGTAAGCCGATAGGGCTGGGCACTGCTGTCACTGAAGCCATACCTGTGTTTTCCAAGCGTGGCGTAATTCGGCCTAAAACTCCCGGACAACGCAGGTATGTGGAAGCCATGAGGACAAATGACTTAGTGTTTGCTATCGGCCCGGCAGGCACAGGCAAAACATATTTAGCTATGGCTATGGCGGTTTCTGCTTTAAAAAGCGGCCAGGTTAGCCGCATCATTTTGACGCGGCCAGCGGTAGAAGCCGGCGAAAAACTCGGTTTCCTGCCCGGCGACATAGCCGCTAAAATTGACCCATATCTCAGGCCGCTTTATGATGCCCTCTACGACATGGTGCCGTCTGAAAGCATGGAGAGGCACATAGAACGCGGCATTATTGAGGTGGCACCGCTCGCTTTTATGAGGGGAAGAACGCTGAATAATTCCTTTGTGGTGCTGGATGAAGCGCAAAATACTACCATTGAGCAGATGAAGATGTTTTTAACTCGACTTGGCTTTGATTCTAGAGCAGTCGTCACCGGCGACATCACTCAAGTTGACCTGCCTAAAAATTCGATGTCTGGTTTGGTAGATGTGCAGGCTGTTCTCTCGGATGTTGAAGGAATCACTTTTATATACCTCTCTGGAGAAGATGTAGTCAGGCATGAATTGGTACAGCGGATAATCGAGGCTTACGAGTCTCGTGGTAAATCTTCTGCGGAAAATATCCACACGGATTCTTAGGAGTTAGTTTTTGCTTTTTTTAGTGCCCGTAACGGCTCGTCCTCACGAGCACCGGAAAAGCGAAACTGTGAGAAGAATGGAGCTCCCTAAGCCACAAAAGCGGAAGGGAAAAAAATTAGAAGCAAAAACACCCAAAAACGCTTCCCTGTCTTTATTTGTCAAACTTAAAACATGCGGTGTATCGTTTGCGTTGCGATTCCTTACTAACGGCGCAAACAAATGGTGGGTTAGTGGTTTACTGTTTACCGGACTCTTGAGTTGGGCTGCTATGCCCGTTGTTATCCAGTGGAATACAAGCGATATTGAAGATTTTTCGATTGGCGAACAAAGTTCATATAGCGTTATTTCACCCGGCTCTACGAACTACAACGATGTGGATGCGACTCAAAGGGAAAAGGAAAGAGTAAAATTAAATGTACCGCTCGTCTTTGACTTGAAGAAAGAAGAAGGGCTCCAGCATGCTAAAAACCTGTTTTCAGGCATACGCTCTATCAGGAATGAAGCCATCTCTGTGGAAGATAAAATCGCAAAGATGAAGAGTAATCTCATCGTAGATTTTTTGTTAGAGGCAACCCGCATAAAACTCGCAACCATAACGGATGAAGAAATAGATGAAATAGAGAGGAACGCGACAGATATTTTAGATGACATCCTAAGCAACGGCGTAGTTAGAGGCGGCGGAACAGGCATTTTTGCAGAGGAAATCTCCTCCAAAATGCCCAGAGGGGATAATTGGCGGGAGATTTATGAACGACTCCAACAGGAGGAGAAACGTCCCCCAACCGATGTGGAAGTTGCAAGCGAAATAGACATAGACTTGCTTCCTCTCCTTAAAAACATCAAGGTAAAAGAACTTTATTCATGGCTTGACGCAAAAAAAGTCGCTGCAACCCAAGCTACATCATCAGCTAATCCGGAGGTAGTGAGTGAAATTTGCCACGTTTTGATTCGTCCCAACGTTTTTTATAATGAAGAGGTGACAAATCAAAAACGCCAGGAAGCGGCGGCATCAATAACCAAAACAAACTTCATAAAAAAAGGCGAAAAAATTGTAAGCCAGGGTGAGAAAATAACCCCCACGCATCTTGAAAAACTGAAAGCAATAAAACCCTTGCAAAAAGCCGCATTTGTTCGCATGGCAATTGGAACCATTTCGATGGTAATTTTTTTGTTCGCCGTGCTGCTCCTGTATATTAGAAAATACGAACCCGACATTTTTTCCGAATACAGAAAGATTGTGGCGCTTTCCATTACCATTTTGTTGTCAGTGATTGCAGAAAAGTTTCTCATTATTTACGGCATCCACGAACTTATCCTTCCCTACCCCGTCCTGCTTATTCCCGCAGCTATTACCTCAACAATGGTTGCTATTCTCATCAGCCCTCAATTAGCAGTATTAGTTACTGTTACTATGTGCATTTTCATAGGGGTAATGAGCGGTATCAACGCTGACGTGTTATTCGAGCGTTTAACCTTAGTTTTTTGCGTCGGTATGGTGGCGATATTTTCGTTGTCGTCCAGCGTCAGGCGTAGAAGGGATATGATGGTAGGCGGATTGTATGTTTGTTTGGCAAGTCCTATAATAGTGGTTGGCACATCTTTAGCGCAAAATGCCCCATCCAACAACTTAGCCATTAATAGTATTGGGGGAATCATCAGCGGGTTGATAGTTGTCATTTTAGTCCCCGGTTTGCTGCCGGTTTTTGAATATCTGATGAAAACAACAACGGATATCCAATTACTGGAATTTTCTGACCTGAATCACCCTTTGCTTAAAGAACTTGAGGAAAAAACGCCAGGCACTTATCATCATAGCATGAATGTCGGCAGTCTGGCCGAAGCCGCCGCCGAAGATATAAACGCAAATGCTTTGCTTGCCAGGGTTGGGGCATACTACCACGACATCGGCAAGATGGAACGCCCCGAATGTTTCTCTGAAAATCAGAAGAACGGAAAGAACATACACGATACTATCGGGCCCTACCTCAGCTTAAAAATTATAACAAACCATGTTAAACATGGTATCGAAATGGCGAGAAAACATAAGCTTCCCCAGGTTATCGAGGATATGATTCCACAACACCACGGAACAACGCCGATATGGTTTTTCTATAGAAAGGCGCAGGAAACTGAGAAACACGGAACTGTTGCGGAAGATGATTTTAGATATGCTGGACCAAAACCGCAAACGAAGGAATCTGCGATTATGTTGCTGGCGGATTCCGTGGAAGCGGCTGTTCGCTCAATGATGTTGTCAAACAAGGAGAATCCAACCTATAAAGAACTGAGGGAACTTGTACTGAAAATAGTAAATATGAAAATTTCTGATTTTCAGTTGGATGAAAGCAACCTGACACTAAATAACCTAACTGTAATTGTAAATAGCTTCCTGCGTGTTTTAGATGGAATGTATCATTCGCGCGTAGTCTACCCCAGTGATGATAAAAAAGAATTTAACGGGGAATCTATAGAGATAAAAACTATCTCAACGAACTCTTAACCATTTGTTGTCGAAAAAGGTAAATATGTGCGTGTTTCGTGCGTAGATATGGATGTCAATAACCCCCGCCTTAAAAGGCGAGGAACCTGTGAGGGGTTCCTTATATTGACAGACTTAGACAAGTTTTCGTGTTGGGCGCAACTGAGCGGGAGCTTTAAATGGCACTTACTGCCATTGACGGCTCGGTCTCTTTTGCAGCCAACACAAGTTCTACGTTAGAATAGTTATTACACCCTTTGTCGTCAGAAAGTGAAAAAAAGAACGAAAACGAGAAAACGGGAAAACGAGAAAACGAGACACCCCACGCTTTAAAGCGGGAGCTTCCTTTTACATTAAGGTGTCGGGTTAAAAAAAAAGATTAAATCAAAGATTTAAGTCTCCCACGACTCATCAAAATATTCGGCAATTCATCTCCACGCATGAATGCGGGAGCTTTCTTGCCTGTTTTCTGTAAATCTATGATTTAAAAATGAATGACGACTGGATGCTCCACCATTTGTTTTCATCGCTAATTCGGAGTTGCGATGAAAACGATACACCGTCCACAGAAGTAATTAGGCTCTGTAGTGGCTCTGTAAACAGTCCTGAGAGGTAGGGACAGTCAACAGCTTTTGTGGTTTACGTTTTTTTGTAAACCACCGAGCGAAGCGAGCATGGGACGATTGGTCATTGCCAACAAGCTATTCTAACATTGTCGGGGTGGAAACTTACTGCCCACTGGAGCAGA
>CAZRLY010000161.1:0-14228 GCA_964601015.1 uncultured bacterium | reverse complement strand
CCCCCCTCCAATTCCCAAAATCGTTTTCGCACTCTATCTGCTCATCATCTTCTTCTGCCTGTGTGCATTGTGTCTGGACGTCCAAACACGCCACATTGTAATTGCCCATCTTGCCCACAGCTTTGATGCCGACCAACGGGTCAAAAATTTCCCTTGTGTAAAAAATTTCAATGGGCGTGCGAAACAATTCACAGCCCTCTTGGAAAAACGGGCGTTTCTCTGACAATCTCTCTGGCACATCGGAAAGATTTATGCGCGCCGGGTCAGCTTCTATCTGGGCGTAATCGGGGTTGAGCGTCAGGTCAAGAGTGATGCTGGAAAAAGGATACCGCACGTCCAATCCCGCATCGTACTCTTTATATTCACCGTCTTCGTTTACTTTCTTCTCTGAAATCTTTCTGGGTTTTGCAACCGCGTAGGGTTTCAATTCTAAAGGGCGGGTTGTGGCAAGTTCTGTGACGGGAAGCCCTACCAACTCTCCGAATCGAGAAACGGCATAACGCCTACCCGCAGTATCTGCCCAGGTATTGCTCTCGTCGATACATTCAATATTTCGTCTGAAGTTGATTCCCCAGACGCTACCCGATTTTTTCTTGAAACGCAATTCTGAAAATGGGATGGACATTTCCGCTACCCACTTTCCATCTCCCTTCGCCGCTTTGCCGTCCCAATTGCAATCCCAACTCTTGCCGCCCCCGCGTCTGCCTTGATTCTGCCCTTCATTTGCTATCCGCCGGTCAGCTTGCGCTGAAAGCAGGTTGACAGCGAACGCGTAGCAGTTGCGTTTATCGTGAAAGGTATCAAGGAACACCTCAACGTAATCGTCATTCCAAAATTCGGAATCCCGCCGCGTAGCCGAAGCCTGAAGTTTCTCCATGTCCGATTGAAAACACTCAAAGGCGACGTAAAGTCTCTCTTCATCAAATAGCAAATAAACGGTCATTTTTTCGGTCGCCTTCGCGCCTTTCACTGGTTCGTGCTGAATGAAATCGGATACTTTCGCCGCTTTCTGCCAGCAAACATCGTCCAATTCGCCATCAATTATGGGTGGAGAAGATGTTTTTACCGCCTGAATCGTTTTGTTTGTCTCGCCGTAGGAAAACGACAAAACAGCAAGCAAAAGAAATAACACAATAATCTGAAACCATATCGTTTTTACCATGCAATCTCCTTAATATGTAGGTCAAAATTCAGATTTCGATAGAGAGATGTCAATTTCTGTTTTTTGACCTACAGGGTTTCATTCGTGGCTTTTTCTGTCTGCAATGAGTTTTCCGCCAACTGACACGTTTTCAGGATTTGTCTCGTCAATTACCACAACGATGTGTTCCTTGGAAATTCCGTAGACTTCGCAAGCGACATCGGTGATACCAGCCGTTAGCTTTCGTTTGCGTTCAAGGTCAATTTTTGGTCCTCCTACTCTGATATGTGGCATTTGTCCTCACCTCCTTCATTAGAATTCTTGGACAATCTGAAAATGTACTACTCTTCACTACGGCGTAGCTCCAGCGTGATGCCATTTGGGTCAGGACAGTGGATGGTTGCTACGCCCTTTTCTTTCTCCCAAGGAAAATTTGCGCCGTGGCGCAACGCTATAAGATACGGCGCAATGGCGTTCCAGGCACCCAAACACATACCGCCCGGAGTTGTACGTTCCACCTTGATAACCTGTCCAACCTGATGGACGCCACCATGACATACGCCGTCCTTGACTGTGATGATGATAGACATATATCCTCCTTTGCCCCCTTACAATGGCAACGCAATGGACGCACCGCTTGCGCTTGACCGGTACGCGGCTTCAGCGAGTTCGATGCCTGCACGCCCGACTCTGCCGGAAGTAGTAGGTTCTTCTTCGCCAACGATGCATTTCAGCCAGTGTTCAATGCTGTAGCCTTTCGATGACAACTTCCGTCCTTCGGGTGAGAATGTTTCCTCATCTTGCCTGTGAAGTTTCCATCGCAGTCCTGGGCTGCTTAGAATGGCAGAGCCTTTTGAACAGACGAGTCCTTCACCCCCATGTCCTATCTCCGCCGCCCAACTCTTGATGAGCATGCCTGTCCCGCCACTCTTGAATTTGAAAATAATCGTTGCATTGTTCTCCACGGCTTTTTCCTGTTCTGGATAGGTGCCGCCCAACTGGACATGGCTCGTCTGCGCATAAACGGACGAAACGCCCCCATACAACCACAACCAGGCGTCAAGATTGTGGATAGCCTGCTCTACCAGCATCCCCCCTGACTGTTCCTTGATGAAGAGCCAGGGATGTCGGTCAGGATTGAACCAGCCTACCTGATTACAATAAGCTAAGTGCATCTCTCCGAGAGTACCGTCGTCAAGGAGTTGTTTTAGCTTCATACGATTCTGGTCGAAGCGCATCACATAGGCGACTTGCAAGGTGACTTTGGCGTCGTCTGCCGCCGCAATCATCTCATCTGCCTCCGCTACGTTTCGGCACATCGGTTTCTCGACCAAAATGTGCTTTCCCGCTTGAGCAGCGGCGACGACAACCTCACAATGAGGAGCGGGATGCGTGCAGACATCAACCGCATCAATATCCTGCCTATCGAGGACTTGCCGATAATCTGTATAGGCCTCAGCGCCGAACCGTTCAGCTTGCGATTTTGCGTTCTGTTCGTTTACATCAGCAACGGCGACTATCTTCGCCCTCTCGCTTACCTCATAATATGGTGCGTGAGAACCCCTGAAGATGCCTCCACTGCCGATAATTCCGACTTTGATTTTGTCCATTTCTTACTCCTTTAAGAATGTTGATAAGAACTGCTCATCCGCTCTTTTTAATCTACCCCATACCGTTGTTAGTTTCCCTGCTGGATTGACTGTCTCTGGCTCACCACCCGGCGGTTCGAGTTCATCTTTCAACTCGCCTTCAAAAAACCGGAAATCATCCAACCAGAAATCTACGGCCTCCTGTGCAATTGCAAGCCCTACCCACATATCATTCGTCACATCCGCTGTTGCAGCGAAGGTATGCGAATATTCTTTCCATTCTTCGCTATCGAGCCGGATGTCCCCGCCTTCGTAGAATGTCCACGGGTCGCGTTGCATCTGGACACTGATACTAACAGTGCGAGGCTTTTCAATACGAGCATAGAAGGCTATCGTGAACTGTTTTCCAGCCTCCATCGAAGAACTATCATGACGTACTTTAGCATGCCAACCCACACCTGATACCTTATTACAAGTGAGATGCAAACAACACTTTCCTAAATGTGGATTCTTCTTCTCTACTGCCCAGGAAATGACGCAGTTCCGGTCACCTCCTGCGCCATCTTCCAGAGTCCACGCATTAGTATCGTTTTCAAACCCACTATTTTCAAGTAGATTCTCTCCTACCTCCCATTTGCCGAACTCTTGTATTGTTTTAGCGCAAAGATGGGTTGTTAAGCAGAACATCAAAATGAATAGAACAACAAATATGCCTCTCATTATGAGATACCTCCCGTCAAATTTTATGGTGGCGATTCTATTTCGTTCATAGAATAACACGCACAAATAAAATTGTCAAGGGAAATTAAACAAATAGCAATTTTTCCCTTGCAACATTCGCATATTTCTGATAAACTTTCATACTAACGACAAAATGAAACTTGGAGGAGATTTGAGGCGTTTTATCCCACATCATTCATGACAAGGGGGGAAAATACTTGCACCTGGAAAAATTGACCATTTGTGGTTTTAAGAGTTTTGCGGAAGGGGCGGAATTGCTCTTTGAAGAGGGCATCACGGCGATAGTAGGGCCGAACGGTTGTGGCAAAAGCAACGTTGCCGATGCGATAAGGTGGGCCCTTGGTGAGCAGAAAACTAAGTTGCTACGTTGCGAAAAGATGGAGGATATAATCTTCAACGGCGGTTCTAAATTGGAGCCGAGTCAGTTAGCGGAAGTCTCCCTCCGGTTAAGCAATTCTGATGGCATACTGCCTCTACAATCTCCCGATATTGAAATAAAACGGCAACTTGACCGTTTGGGTGAAAGTCGATATTATCTCAATCAGGACAACTGTCTCCTTCGCAACATCGCAGAGCTTTTTATGGATACGGGCATAGGCGTCAACGCGTATTCTTTGATGGAACAGAACAACATTGACATGATTCTGAATGCCCATCAACAGGACAGGCGTTTCCTATTCGACGAGGTAGCGGGTATCACAAAATACAAACACCGAAAGAATACTGCCTTGAGGAAACTTCAGGAGACAGAAGGCAACCTCATCCGCATAAACGATGTTATCCATGAACTGGAACGTGAGACAATTGTGCTGAAAGAGCAAGCTACAAGGGCGGAATTGTATCTGCAACGCCAGTCTGAACTGAAATCTTTGGATGTGGAATTAAGTTGGCGACAACACAACCGCTTCACTCAGCAACTTACCACAATCCAGCAGGACATCGGCGAAGTTCAAGAGGAGATAGAAAGAAACTCAAAAGCCATCGAAGATACAGAGATGGAATTGGAAACACAACGCGGGGAACGTGAACAATACGAGCGCGCCATCAACGATGCTCAAACTCAAGTACGCAAACTGGAAAGCGAAATCGAACGGACGGAAAGCAATATAGCCCTTTTGAAAGAACGCCAGTTGAGTTCTCAAGAACGCCGACAGCGTGCCGTAGATGAAATTAAGGGACTGGAGGAACAAAAGGAAGAGCTAAATGAACAGAGAAAACAAAGTGAGCGGGAACGCGATGGATTCTTAAACTCTATCAAACTTAGTGAGAACAAACTTATCGCGCAGGAGCGGGTGGTTCAAGGGTTGAGCGAGCGGATTGGCGCAACGTCGGAGCAGATAGAAAACTCGCAAACCGGGCTCATTGACGCGATGAACGCCACTTCCAAAGTCCAGAACGAACTGTCTACCATTTCAAACAGACTGGAATATACTACCGTCAAACTTAATAACCTGTCGACGAATACAACTCGCTCTCAGGAAGAGTTGGAGAAAGTGGAAAAAACTCTGGAGAGCACACAGAAACGAAAGGAAACGCTGGAGATTGACGCAACTGATATTACAAACCAACAAACCAAAACAAGGGAATCCACCCAGTCCGCTCAAAAAGAACTGAGAAAATTAGAGGCGGAGATGAAAGGATTGCAGGACGAATTAGGGAGAAGCGTTTCACGGTTGAAATCTTTGGAGGAGTTGCAGCGAGATTACGAAGGCTACTATATGGGGGTTAAGGCGATTCTTAAAGCAAGTGAACTTGAATCTGAACGGTTCGGTGGAATCTGTGGTGTGGTGGCGGAGTTGATAAAGACTGCCACATCCTACGAAACCGCCATCGAAGTCGCCTTGGGGAGCGGCATCCAAAATGTCATCACTGAAACGGCTGAATACGCAAAAACGGCTATTGAGTTTCTGAAGAGGGCAAAGGCCGGCCGCGTCACCTTTTTGCCGTTGGACATACTCAGGGCAAGGCAATACAGCGGTGGTGACAATTTGCTAAGAGAGCCGGGCGTCATAGGAATCGCATCAGAGGTTGTTTATTTTGACCCAAAATATACGGTGGCAATCGAACATCTGCTCGGAAATACGCTCCTCGTAGAGGATATGGATACTGCCATTAGAATATCGCGCAAGAGCAGATTGACCGCGCGCGGCGGTAGTTCCCGATTGGTAACATTAGAGGGTGAACTGATAAATACTTCCGGCGCTATCACAGGAGGCGCTAACAGAACCCAAACAAGTGGTTTGCTCAGAAGAGCGCGGGAGATTGATGAACTTGGGATGGAAGTCCCTAAGCTGTCAGATACGCTTAGAAGCAAAGATAAAAAGCGAAGAAATACAAGCGAAAATGTCGCTGAGTTGCAACAAAAAGGGCTTGCTTTGTCTTCAAGGCTGCAGGAAAAACAGATTCAACTGGCACACATCAAAAAAGATTTAGAAGGATACAAACAACAACACAAGAGGTTTACCGAACAACTCGCCGATACCCAAAACGAAGAAGAATCAGTGAAGATGGAAGTGGGGGAACTGGAAGCGAAACAGAAGTACCTCCAAAGCCAATTGGATTCCTCAGAAAAAAACAGAAATGCACTAAGCCGTCGGATAGAACGCTTGACAGAACAAAACAGCAGCGAAAAACGCAAACTTGATGAGGTGACACAATTACATACTGATTTGAAAATCGAATTGGCAGGCAAACGCCAGAGAATCCAACACATAGAAAATACCCTGAAAACCATTGACCGCGACCAAACCCAAATTGCGCAGAATATCAGCGAACGCCAGCAACATATCAAATCAGACAATAAAATCCGAGAGGAATTGACCGCTCAGATTGCAACAGCACAAAATAGATTTCTTTCCCTTGAAGGTGAAAAATTTCAAGCTACGGAGAAAGTAGAGAAACTGACAGCCCAACGGGAGGAGATGTTGAGCCAAATGGCAACCTCCGAAAAAGAGTTGCGCTCCCTTCGTAGGAAATTGAACAAACACAACAAACATCAACATCAACTGGAAGTCGCCAAAACTCAAGTGAAAATGGAAATGAGCGCCATCGGCGGCAGACTTTTTGATAAATACAAAATATCAGTTGATGACATCACCAAAAATGAAAACG
Organism: uncultured bacterium; assembly: GCA_964601015.1. Classification (GTDB taxonomy): domain Bacteria; phylum Poribacteria; class WGA-4E; order DTYX01; family CAZRLY01; genus CAZRLY01. Next base: position 7,646 of record CAZRLY010000161.1, on the reverse strand, counting down.
TTCAGGAAGATGATGACCAATTGGCTGTGTTGATTGACGAGTTGGAAGCGCAGATTGCCGATATGGGTTCGGTCAACCTGATGGCGATAGACGATTACAAAGAACACCATCAACGGCGTCAATTCCTCTGCGCACAACGAAGTGATGTGGAAAAATCGCTCAACGCTACCTACAAGGCAATACAGAAAATAAACGAAACTTCCCGCAAGCGTTTTTTGGATACTTTCCACCTTATCAGGGCAAACTTTCAGGATGTGTTTGCGCAGTTGTTCGGGGGAGGGGAAACGGATTTAGTGCTGATGAGAAACGGAGGAAGAAAACGAAAAACGAAAGGACAGGATGATGAATTATCCGCGCTCGTCGAAGAAACAATCGGATACAAGGAAATACCCGCTGATGACGATATACTTGAATGCGGCATTGACATCATCGCCCGTCCGCCTGGCAAACGCCCGCAGAGTGTCACAGCGCTTTCAGGAGGCGAACGCGCACTGGTAGCCATAGCATTGCTCTTCGCCATCTTTAAAATCAAGCCCAGCCCATTCTGCGTACTTGACGAAGTAGACGCTGCATTAGATGAAGCCAATATCCTGCGTTTTACCAACCTTATCAGCGGATTTGCAAAAGATACCCAGTTTATCATCATCACCCACAACAAACGCACAATGGAAATCGCAGATGTCATGTACGGCGTGACGATGGAGAAAGCAGGGGTATCAAAACTCGTGTCAATGAAATTGAGTAAGTGAAAGGAAAGGATGGATGGATGCCCATGCTAACTTTCCCCTTTCCACTTTCCCCTTTCAGGAGGGGGGGATATTATGCCAGAGATAGATGAACTTATAGAACAACTGAATAACCGAAATACGGATTCATCCCAGCGTCGCAACGCTGTTAAGTATCTGGAAAATATTGGCGGTGCGGAGGCCGTGGAAGCGCTCATAGAATCGCTTGCTGATGAAGAACGTGCTATCAGACGTCTTGCCGCGTCCACGCTGGGAAAACTCGGTGACCAAAAAGCAGTTGAGCCGTTAATAAAGGCGTTGCAGGATGAGGATAACTATGTGCGGAAAAATGCCGCCGCCGCACTGGGACAATTAGGGGATAAACGCGCTATAGAGCCGTTGCGACAGATTACATCCGATATGCTCATCACTGTCCGCACTACCGCTAAAGAAAGCCTTATGCTCTTAACCGGCGGCAAGGAAATCCCTCTGCCCGTAACGAAGCGTGAAGCCGCTTCCATACGGCCAACTAAGCGCGGCGAAGCAAACTTTCCCAATACGACGCGTACTGAGGAAGAGGATAAAACTACCTTGGAGATTTCCGAGGAAGGTGAATCCACACCGTCTGATAAAGAAGAGACTCAAAACCCCACAGAACCTCTTGACCTTTCGGAGAAAGAAACGGAAGAGGAAATATCGGAGAAAACACCGGAAGAGGATTCATCAACTGAGATTGAAATTACCGATGAGAATAGTGAACAACTGCCTCATAGGTTGGAGTTTCAACCCGATAGGCTGGGGTTTCAACCCCAGTATGTTCCCGGTGAACGAATGCTGATATTCTTTCAAGATGATATAGAATCTGTAAAAGACATCTATCAGCAATTGTCGGACAAGCAAAAACTATTGCATGAAATTGAATCTCAAATGAAAGCGGCAATGGAGAAACTGAACATTGAACAATCCGCCAAAAGTGAGTCTCTTGTAAAATATAGTGACACCATCCAACGTATGGAAAAAGAGATAAACGCTATGCGGGCTGAATACGAAACCGTATTGTTCGAGAGAGCAGACGTTGAAGCCAGATTGGCCTCAAAGTTGCGCATGTTCGCCGCCACCATTCTGCGAAAAAAGAAGAAGGAGGAAGCAAGACTCGCCCAATTGGAGACAAAGATAGTGGAATTGAAGCAAAGGATTGAGGAAACCGAAAGAACGCTAAACGGACGCCGCGAGGAACACAACGGACTTTCAGAAACCGGCGATAGTTCACAGACAGAACTGGAAGAACTGGAAAAACGCAGGAAATCTTGTGAAGCTGAAATCTTTGCCTTGGGGAGTAAAATAGAAGATAACATTATCAACGTTATACAATCCGCATCTTTTGTAGAATTTGAGCGCAAAATAGAAAATTTAGCCGATAAAACCGACAACATAAACTTTTTTAGGACGTGCGCAACACGGCTACGCGATTTGCTCATTGAGCGCAACCATATATTGGAAAGAGCGGAATCGGCGTCTATTGCTCTTGCAGCAACGCAAGAACAAGCACAAAATTCCCTAAATGGTGTTTGTGAAGCTATCGCAGCCGGATTCTACACAACAAGTTCGCCCAAAAAGGCAAACGCTAAAATAACCGGTTCCATTCACTTTAAAGAGGTGGAAACTGCATTCGATATAACCGGTGTCACCGGTTCAGTCTCTGGTTCAGGAACAGGAACCGCTAACTATGCCCTCTATGAACCCGCGTGGAACCCAACAGAGGAATTGGCAAAACAGGTGGGAGAAATGACTGAGGCATGGGCATCCCTGGGAGCAGCAACAGGCGATTTTGAACTGCACTCAGCGAAGCAAAATGCGCTACAAATCGGCGTCGCCGAATATGTCCACTTTATTCGTGTAGAACTGGAAAAGGATTTTTACGCTAATTATTAGAGAAAGGAGGGCGGCATTCCTCCCCGAGTGATTCAAAGAATCAGAAGGGGTATCCTGCCGTAAAAAAGATGAAAACAAAAATTCTAAACAAAATTAGTCTACTTTTATGTATCCTGGTAGTTATTCTCCCTGCTGTTATGGGGTGTGAGAAGAAGGAAGTAGCGAGGGAGAACAAACTGGTTATTTTTTCGCCTCATCATGAAGGCATACAAAAAGAATTTGGTGCCGCTTTTAAAGAGTGGTGTAGCGCAAATCTGAATATTGATGTAACCTTGGAGTGGCCAGATATAGGCGGGGGTACCTCTGCTATGGTGCGATATGTCCGCTCTGAATTTCAGCGTTCCCCTGAAGGGATTGACATTGACATCTTTTTCGGAGGGGGGACAGATACCTACCTTACACTAAGTGAAGAGGGTTTGCTACAGCCCTACAAATTGCCAGACGAACAACTAAAAAAAATTCCTGAAACGCTCTTCGGAAACAGGCTTTATGATGTCGAATATCATTGGTATGGCGCAGCCATCTCTGGTTTTGGCATCATGCACAATAAGGTTTTGCGCGAACGCTTGAAACTTCCAGAAGTAAAAAGCTGGCAGGATTTGACGAAGGAGGAATTGGTAGGGCGCGTGGGTGCTGCTGATTTGCGTCAAAGCGGCAGCGCACACATGATGTACGAATTGATTTTACAGGGATACGGTTGGGAGAAGGGATTGCGGATGATTACCAAGATGGGCGGGAACATCAGAAGATTCCCACCTTCTGCTGGCCAGGTGCCAAAGGACGTGTCGACCGGCGAGGTAGTATACGGGCACGCCATAGATTTCTACGCTTATCAGACAATTACAGAAACCGGCGCTGACAAAATTGGCTATGTCATACCAGAAGATACGGCTGTGTTCACGCCGGATTCAATGGGCATTCTGAAGGGCGCGCCCAGCTTAAAACTTGCCCAGACATTCGTCAGCTTTGTCTTATCCGAACCAGGACAAAAACTCTGGATGCTTCAAAAAGGCGAACCAGATGGCCCCAAAGAGTTCAACCTCAATAGAGCCAGCGTGTTGCCCAGTCTACATGACGAATTGGGCGATAAAAGCATGGTACGCATTAACCCGTTTAAAGTAAAGAGCACCTTCAGACATGACTTCCAAAAGGGAAGTGACCGATGGGTGATTGTGAACGACTTAATCGGCGCTTTGATAATCGACCAACACCAGAAGCTTGTCGCCGCCTGGAAGGCGATAGTTAAGAGCAAACACAAAGAAGTCGCTCTCCAGGAGTTTAATAAAATACCCATCACCGAACAGGAAGCACTGGAATTAGCAAGGGGAATATGGAAAATTGACCCGGCGTTTAGAAATCAGAAAATTTCTGAATGGAATAACTTCGCCGTGAAAAAATATGAGCGAGCGAAACAATTAGCAAGGGAATAAAGGGTGCGGCCTCTTGGGAATTGAACCACTCGTGATACTCTTGCCATTTTTAATTCTGAGGCGTCGAAAACGAGAAGGCCGGAGAGCCTGGCCAAATAGGAAATCACATTCCAGAAGTAATGAGTAATAAGTAAACTATTACTTTTTACTCATTATTCCTTACTCCCTCAACATAAAGATGAAAAAATCCTTTCTAAGAAAATACGATTTAACACCGAGTGTCTCAATATCTCTCATCTTTTTAATAGTTTTTTTTGCTCTGTTTTTAGCCTTTCCACTTGCTTATGTATTCAAAGGCGCTTGCTGGAGCATTGAGGGAAAATTTGACCTGACGCATTTCAAATTGATGGTAATTGACCCAAGTCAGCGGGTGTGTGTGCTCAACAGTTTTAAGATAGGCATCATGGTAACCATCCTTACGACGCTGTTATCCCTTCCTCTCGCCTATTTCCTTGTTCGTTTCCGCTTTTTTGGCAGGGGCATTTTACAAGGTTTAATTTTAGTACCGATGGTTATGCCTCCCTTTGTAGGGGCTATCGGCATGAAGCAATTTTTTGCTCCTTACGGCAGCATAAACCTCCTTTTGATGAAGTTGCGCCTGATGAGTTTCGAGAACCCGATAGATTGGAGCGGCGGTGGGTTTTGGGGGGTAGTGTTGCTGGAGATGTTACACCTTTACCCGATTATGTATCTGAACGTTGCCGCGGCCCTGGCAAATGTTGACCCAAATTTAGAGGAAGCCGCTGAGAACTTAGGCGCGACAAAGCTTAGGCTCTTCAGAACTGTTACCTTCCCGCTGATGCTACCCGGTTATTTTGCAGGTGCGATTATCGTATTCATCTGGGCGTTCACGGATTTAGGCACACCCTTGATTTTTGAATACCGTCAAGTGCTCCCTGTCCGAATCTTCAACCACGTCAACGATATCCACACGAACCCGATGGGATATGTATTGGTAGTGCTTGTAATAGTGTTGACCTTATTATTTTTCTATCTATCCAAGAATGTAGTTGGCAGCAGACGTTACGAGATGATGGCGCGCGGGCATACGGGTTCACGCGAAGTGCAAGCAACCCCCTTTATGGCCGGAATCATTTATATATTCGCAGGCTCTCTTATATTCATTGCCCTGTTGCCCCACATCAGCGTTGTTCTTACATCTCTTACACCGAACGCAGGAAAATGGTTTATGACGGTTTTACCATCCGCGGTTACATCGCGTCACTACGGTGCTGTATTTACCCATGATAATACCCTTTCCAGCATCAAAAACAGTCTGTTTTACAGCACACTCAGCACGTCTGTGAATATATTCTTAGGTGTCTTAATCGCCTATCTGCTTACTCGCAAACGAATCCCTGGCAAAAATATTTTGGATACCACAGCGATGTTGCCGCTGGCACTGCCGGGGATAGTGTTAGCTTTCGGATACGTCGGATGTTTTGCCAACACTCCGTTAAACCCACGCGATAATCCTACAGCACTCCTGATTATTGCTTATGCCGTCCGCCGATTGCCCTACATGGTGCGAGCCGCTTACGCGGGATTCCAGCAAACCAGCATCACCCTTGAAGAAGCGTCGCAAAATTTAGGAGCAAGCCCGTTGAGAACGCTGCGCAAAATCACCCTGCCGCTCGTCATCGCAAATTTAGTGGCAGGTGGTATCCTGTGTTTCTCGTTTGCCATGCTCGAAGTCAGCAGTAGTTTGATTCTCTCTATGAAAGACCAATTTAATCCTATCACCAAGACAATCTATGAACTCTTCGGGCGTTTAGAAGATGGCCCGTACATATCCAGCGCAATGGGCATATTGGGAATGGTATTATTGTCCGCCAGTTTGGTCACAGCCGGCAGATTTTTGGGCAAAAGAATGGGAGAACTGTTCAGGGCGTGATTGGATTGAAGATTGTTTCAATTGCAAATCGCCAATATAAAGGAGGTAACCTTGTTATCTGAAAATTTTTCTCAAATTTTTAGCTCGGAACGAAATGGAGAAACAAAAGGTGAACCAACCGGTCGATTCACCAAGCTTTTCAGAAAGAAAACCCATATACCATTGATGATTATCATAAGTGTTGAAATAGTGTTAGTATGCTCAGTAGGATTTTTATCTCCCAGGCTATTCCGCGACGAAGATGTGAAAACCCGCTTCGACTCCTCGCTTCGTTACGAGCAAAATGGCGAGAGGGCAAAATGGCAGGAGAGCAAAAAAACAAGAAGGCAAGAAGGTAAAATGGCAAGTAAGCCTTCACCCCTCAACCCTTCAACTCCTTCACCCGGTACAAATAACAATGACAAGGCAACATCATATAAATTACCCAAAGTTGCTATCATAATTGACGACTTCGGACATCACACCGAAACGGCCTATGCTTTTCTTGATTTGGACGGGCCTTTGAATTGTTCCTTTCTGCCCAAACGCCCGTTTACCAAAAAATCCATAGAACGCGCAAAACAAAAAGGACACCAGATAATGCTTCACCTTCCAATGGAACCTTATCGCTCTCACATCACAAACCCAGGCAAACTTGCTATCTGGACGTACATGACTGATGAGGAGATTCGCAAAACAGTAATTAAGGCGTTGGATGCCGTCCCCGACGCTGCCGGCGCGGATAACCACATGGGGTCAAAAGCCATGGAGGATGAAAGGGTACTGACAGCCGTTTTAAAGGTATTCAAAGAACGAAACCTATTTTTTATAGATTCGGAAACAACGTCGAAAACCGTACTCAATAAAGTTGCAAAGGATTTCGGTGTCAAAACGAAGACAAACCGTGTGTTTTTGGATAACAAAAAAGAGTTATCATACGTCCTTGAACGCATCAAACTCTTAGGAGATATCGCCATCCGCAATGGAGAAGCAATTGGTATTGGGCATGTGAACACTGTTACAGCTTTAGCGCTTAAAGTTGAAATCCCTATTCTAAAACGACGCGGCGTTCAATTGGTAACGGTTTCTGAACTTATCAAATAGGGTATGCGGAAGACGGAAGTCATGCGTATCAAGTTAAGACGTTTTGAGGTATCATGAGTGTTTTCGATAGGTGAAAATCTTCTTAAGGTGGACTTTATGATACAGGTAAAAGATGTCAATATGAGTTATAAATCAGATGTTCAAGTTCTGCATGATATAACTTTTGGGGTGCGAAAGGGTGAATTCACTTTCCTCGTTGGACCAAGCGGGGCTGGCAAAACAACCGTTTTAAGGCTGCTCTATCGTGAATTGATACCAACATCAGGATACGTCGTAGTGGCGGGGAAAAATCTGTCCAAAATTAAAGCATCTCAACTTCCATACCTCCGAAGGAAGATGGGAGTCGTTTTTCAGGATTTCAAATTATTGCCCAACAAAACAGTAACGGAGAACATTGCCCTGGCGATGAAAGTTACCGGCGTTAGTAGAGCTTTGGTTCGGAAGAACGTATCGGAGCTTTTACACTTGACCAACTTAGTACATCGCAAAGACGCACTTCCGGAAGATATCTCCGGCGGGGAACAGCAGCGGGTAGCAATCGCAAGGGCAATGGCAAACGCCCCCTTGTTACTCTTAGCAGAC
>CAZRLY010000160.1:0-14282 GCA_964601015.1 uncultured bacterium | reverse complement strand
TCGCCGATTCGTACTTCAAAAATTGGTGGGAGTTGAAATCTCCTTCCAATTTTACTTCGTAATTCGTAATTCGATTTAAGTAAAATACCCCTTTCTTGATAATTTTGTATTAGTCAAAGACATCTTACACTCAAATAGTTTCCCTCTGTATTCTCTGTGCCTTTGTGGTGAATGCAATTGATTTTTGAGTCAAGGAAATTTCACGATAAAAGGAGAAAACCATGACATACATAACGATAATACTCAGTTATCTGGTAGGCTCAATACCATTTGGGGACATAATTGGGAGATTATGGGGCGTCAATGTTCGGGAACACGGAAGCGGCAACATTGGATTCACGAATGTGCTCAGGGTTATTGGCAAAGTCCCTGGCGTAATTGTATTGGTTTTGGATATTGGGAAGGGTGTCGTTGCTGTTTTGGGTGTAGCGCGCTTGAGCGAAATCCAATTGAGCGGCGCAAATATATTGCCCGTATTGTGCGGGGTTGCCGCCATTTGTGGGCATAATTGGACAGTTTTTTTAAAATTCAGAGGTGGAAAAGGAATCGCCACAACCATAGGCGCATTTCTTGCCCTCAACTATATAGCAACATTAATATCAGTTGCCGTTTGGTTCACAACTGTTATCATAACGCGCTATGTTTCTTTCGGCTCGGTTCTTTTGGTTCTCTCTTTACCCGTAGCAACATCCATCCTGGGATACTTTTCAGGTTGGGATACTCAAACGACGGCGACTCTCGTAGCAGCAATCCTTACCGCTATTTTGGCTATTTATAGGCATAAGGAAAATATCGCACGTTTATTGAAGGGCGAGGAGAGAAAAATTGGTCAAAAGGAGAACGCCTAAATTCATTTTTTCCTTGACATGACACCAAAGTAATGCTAATATATATAGCAATTAATTTTTAGTGTCGGGGCGTGGCGCAGTACGGTAGCGCACTTGAATGGGGTTCAAGTGGCCGCTGGTTCAAATCCAGTCGCCCCGACCAAATTTGTATTGATTAGGTTTGCGTATAATTTGTGTCGCCGCCCGATAGGTGTCTATTTTGTGCTGTCTGAAATTTGTGGTTTTGATTTCTTGCCTGAGTACCTACCTATCCTGAGAATCCCGGTGTGAATATCTATCCTTGACAGCGATGAGACATTCACGCTTCCATCGCGCATCCCAGCCGTTCATTTTGAACAGACGGAAACAGGCGATAAAAATGCAAAAAACACAACACATCCCAAAAGTTGCCAGCAAGACTATTGCTATCGCTGTGACACTTATCTTAGCTTGCGCCTTCGTCTTTCTGATAGGATACCACCTTGGCAGAAGGTCAAACAATGCAAGAACACCAGATAACGCAGATAGCGTGCCTGGGGCGGCAGTGACATCATCGCCTGAGCCAGAAGTCGAAGAAGAGCAAAATATTTCAAAGGGAGAGTCAGAGGAAAACATTCAGAATCCCGAAAAGGTTGAAAATACAAAAACGCCTGTAACCAAAACGGTAACGACAAAACCGACACATCCCCAAAAAGGGTATACAGTTCAAGTGGGGGCTTTTCAATATGTCTCCAATGCTGAAGGACTGGCGGCAAAAATTAAATCAAAAGGCTATACCGTGCGGATAAACCCACCGACAGAACACTGCCGCTTCCATGTAGTGCGCGTTGGTAGATATGAATTTCGACCTGAAGCTCAAAGTTTTGGCGAAAATATCAAAGCCGAGTTTGATTTAGAGGAATATTTGGTGGTACCAATTCAGTAATCTGTTAGGTAATTTTCAGTATTAAAGTTTACATTCCAGGTAGCGTTGGTCCCTGACCAATGCGGTGGCAGTCATCAGTAGTCAGGGACTACTGCTACCCAACTGCTACCCCAAAAGCGCGAGTTTATTTTTGAAAATTACCTAAGCATGGCACAGACGCTTGAAAACGAAATTTCGAAAAGGGAAAGGGGGGTTGTGAGAATGGAAAACATCAACGTAGGATTAATTGGTTGGGGAACTGTAGGGACGGGAGTATCCAAAATACTTGTGGATAAGCTCTCTTTGATTAAGAAGAAAACAGGAGTAGATGTGGAGTTGCTAAAAATTGCTGACCGGAATGTCCCCTGTACCCGAGAAGGCGTCAATATCGAACCTGAGAGATTGACAAAACACCCTGAAGATGTCATAATTGACCCGAAAATAGACATTGTAGTAGAACTGATAGGTGGTATAGACGATGCCAAAAAATACATTCTGACAGCGATTGCAAACGGAAAACACATCGTAACGGCTAATAAGATGCTATTAGCCCAACATGGACGCGAAATATTCAAAGCCGCTCACGAAAAGAACGTAAGTATTCGCTTCGAGGCAAGCGTGGCTGGCGGTATCCCAATCATCAGGTCAATTCGAGAGGGATTCGCTGCCAACCGCATTCAGGCTGTTTACGGCATCGTCAACGGGACAACCAATTACATACTGACCCAAATGAGCGACAAAGGAACAGACTTTGACACTGCTCTGAAAGAAGCCCAGGACGCCGGCTTCGCAGAAAATGACCCAACTGCTGATATTAAAGGATTTGACCCGGCTCAAAAAATTGCCATTTTGACCTCACTGGCTTATGGAACTGATATTAATTTCAAGGACGTTTACACCGAAGGGATTACGGAAGTTACTCAAAAGGATATTCAATATGCAAAAGAGTTCGGCTACGCCATCAAATTGCTTGCTATTTCCAAGCTTTCCGGGGGCAAAGTGGAAATGCGGGTTCATCCAACTATGCTTCCGATACGCAGTATGCTTGCCAGTGTCAACGGTGTATTCAACGCGGTTTACGTGGTTGGCGACGAGGTAGGAGATGCGATGTTTTATGGGCGCGGTGCTGGAAGGGAACCGACATCAAGCGCCGTGGTAGCTGACATCATCGACACTGCAAAGGACATCGCCAACAACTCTCCGATGCCGATTCCATACTGCTATAAAAACGGTCAATCTGAAAACATCCCCCTGCGCCCCATCAGCGAATGTCGTACAAAATACTATCTTCGTTATGTAGTGGTGGATAGAGCCGGCGTGTTAGCACAAATAGCCGGGATTTTAGGCAACCATAATATAAGCATCGCATCCGTTATTCAAAGAGAACAACATGGACGGGACACGGTATATGTAATAATGTTGACGCACGAAGCAGTCGAGGCGAACATGCAGAAAGCAATCTCTCAGATTGACCAGTTAGGAGTAGTCAGGGACAAGACGATGCTGATTCGCATCGAAGAAGGAGATGCTAATGGTTTGGAACGGACTTATAGCTCACTATCGTGACTATCTTCCAGTCACAGAAAAAACACCCGTAATCACCCTCAAAGAGGGTAATACTCCGCTCATCGCTGCTGATAATTTGGGCGAGTCCATCGGCGGGGGTTTGAGGATATATTTAAAATACGAGGGGTTAAACCCCACCTGTTCGTTCAAGGACAGAGGAATGACTGTGGCGGTTTCAAAAGCTCTTGAAGATGGAACGCGTGCTGTCATCTGCGCATCAACGGGCAACACTTCAGCCTCCGCCGCTGCATACTCCGCAAAAGCCCAAATAGATTGCATAGTCTTGATTCCAAAAGGTGAGATAGCGATGGGCAAACTTGCCCAAGCACTCATGTACAACGCAAAAGTGCTGGCAGTCGAAGGAAATTTCGACGATGCGTTAGAACTCGTCCGGACAATCACCCAACAACATCCGATAACCCTCGTGAACTCAATCAATCCAAACCGGATAGAGGGACAAAAAACAGGTGCCTTTGAGATATGCGACCAACTTGGCGAATGTCGCCCTTTTCCTCGTTACACTCGGTGGGTGGGAAAGTCGGGGTTTCACGAAGTGAAAGGGCGACACCCGACTTTCCCACCCAACAATGTTCCCGAATTTCACGCCATCCCCGTCGGAAATGCCGGCAATATCACCGCCTACTGGAAAGGATACAAAGAATACAAGGAACGAGGTATTACAAATTCACTGCCCAAAATGTTGGGGTTCCAAGCCGCAGGTGCCGCTCCAATCGTAAAGGGATACCCAATTAAACAACCGCAAACAGTTGCCACTGCAATAAAAATAGGCAACCCCGCAAGCTGGAAATTGGCTGAAACTGCAAGGGATGAATCAGGTGGACTAATCGACATTGTAACCGATGATGAAATTTTGGAAGCATACCAGATGTTAGCTCGTTTGGAAGGTATTTTCGTTGAGCCTGCTTCTGCGGCATCGGTGGCGGGCGTAATCAAATTGAACAAACGAGGTTATTTCAAAAAAGGCGCGACGATAGTTTGCGTACTGACGGGACACGGACTAAAGGACCCAAATAGGGCGATTGCAACGTCTAAAGAACCCGTTACTATTCCCGCTACTGAAGAAGCAGTGATGGAGCAGTTGGGCATTGAGTAGAAAAAGATGAAATATATAGTCATAGTTGGCGATGGGATGGCAGACTACAAACTGCCAGAACTCAACGATAAAACACCATTAGAAGTCGCACATACTCCGAATTTAGATTTTCTGACCAGAAACGGCATACTTGGAACGGCAATAATGGTTCCTGAATCCTTGCCCCCGGGCAGTACCGTGGGAAATCTTTCCGTGCTTGGTTATGCGCCGGAGGTTTACTTAGTCGGGCGTGGCGCTATCGAAGCCGGTGGATTGGGGGTTCAGTTGAAAGATGATGATGTCGCTTTTCGTTGCAATCTTGTCACTCTGGAAGGTGACGTAATGAAGGATTACAGCGCTGGACACATAAGTTCTGCCGAAGCGGAGGAATTGATTGCAGTATTAAACGAAGAATTGGGAACGGAAGACATCATCTTCTATCCGGGCGTCAACTACCGGCATCTCATGGTATACAAAGGCGGTTCGGAAACAGTAAACTGCACTCAACCGCATGACATCCCCGGTGAAAAATTCGTAAACTATTTCCCGAAAGGCGAAGGACAAGAACTCATCGTCGAACTCATCAAAACATCCTGGGGAGTGTTGTCGGGACATCCTATCAATCAAAAACGCATCGCAGATGGAAAGAACCCCGCCAATAGCATTTGGCCCTGGGGCGCTGGCAAAGCCCCCAAAATGCCGACGTACAAAAAGAAATACAACATTACAGGCGCTGTAATAACTGCCGTTGACCTTTTGCGCGGAATTGGGTACTACGCGGGGCTGGACATTATCAACGTCCCCGGCGCTACCGGTTATTTGGATACCAACTATTTAGGCAAAGCTGAATACGCTATTGCAGCACTGAAAAACCACGACTTTGTTTATATTCATGTTGAAGCGCCCGACGAGGCAAGTCACGCCGCAGACATTGACGAGAAAATCAAAGCGATTGAAGCAATTGACGAGAAGGTGATAGGTACAATCTCAAGTAAAATCGGCGATTATCCTGAACATCGAATACTGGCACTGCCTGACCACTTGACGCCAATCCCCCTGAAAACCCATGCTCATGGACAAATACCCTTCGTCGCTTACGGAACAAACATCACCCCCAACGGATTTGCAAAGTATTCTGAAGCTGAAGCAGCAAAAAGCCAAATACGCTATGAAGAGGGGTTTCGATTGATGGGATGGTTTATTAAGGGGTAGTGTGTAGTAAATGGAAATTATTGAAGATGTTTTCGGTAATAGTTTTGAATTGAGGGATTCCACGGTAGAACATATCAGGAGCGAGCATCGTATAATTGACCCAATAGCATTTGTCAGTGATGTCTTGGGAGTACCCGATGCAATTTTTGAAAGTAACTGGGAAGCGGATACTTAACTTGTATTACAACAGAAAAGGCGACGTGGCTATAGATTAGTAGTGACGAGTTTCACTCATAAGTTTATCAAAACAGCATATATTGAGCGAAGGTTGAAGGAGGGAAAAATAATATGGCTGAATCCCCAAGCGATGACTTGAGAATCGCTTACGACAGTAACACTGATGTGCTTTACGTGTCAATTGGAAATCCTAAGCCCGCTATATGTGATACATTGGATAGCGGAGTTGTTATAAGATACGATGAAGAAACAGAGGATGTAATAGGCTTCACTATCATTAATTTTCTCAGGCGATTCAGCATAAAAAGCGAACCCATTACAGTGAATTTGCTTGCTCAGTTCAAAGCAACAGAAGCAGAAACTGGTTTTGACAGACGGGTGCTTTAGTTGTGGAAGCGACAACACAGATGAAATCGCAATAACCAGGCGGGATAATCCACGTTAAATCTTAGTTTCGGGAGAATATGAAAGATGAATGAACTGCATTTCAAAGTGAAGGATATTGAAGATGGCGCGACGTTGAACAACGAAGTCGTCTGCATGGCTGAAGACATTAATCTGGAGGTAGAGGATGTAAACTTTACCTGTCCAATTTATATATCCGTCAAACTTTTCAGAGAAGGTATGAAATTTTACGTTACTGCTGATATAAAAAATGAGGCGGAAGTTGAGTGCAGCAGGTGTTTGGAGATGTTTATAATCGAACTCGACTCGCACTTTGAGGTGCAATATTATCCAACGTCTGACCGAAAAAAGTCTGACCGGCTGGATGAATCTGCTGAAACAAAGTACTATGGCGAAGAACAGATTGACATATCTGATGATGTTGTAGGTGCCATAGTAGCTGAAATCCCCTTCTGGGCGCGGTGTTTTGACGATTGCAAGGGATTGTGCCATAAATGCGGACATAATCTAAACTTAGGTGCCTGCGATTGTTCCCGCTTGGGCAACGAAACTTCCCCATTTGCGGCGCTTGCCAATTTATTGTCCCGAAAGCAGGTGGTTGGAGAATGAAAGAGATGGAAACATCTGAACACAAAAAGAACATACTAAACGAAATACATCCAGAATATCAGTTGCAGGAAGTCGAAGAACCTAATCTAATGCGTGATATTTTCCCTTACGACGAGGTACCTAAAATAGCATTTGACCACAAGTTAGTGCCAGTTGAACCCGCTGAGAAAATGTTCATCACCGACACGACATTTCGCGATGGGCAGCAAGCACGTCCTCCGTATACCGTCGAGCAAATAGTAACCCTCTTCGATATGATGCACAGACTAAGCGGTCAAAATGGGGTTATCAGGCAGACTGAGTTTTTCGTACACAGCAAGAGGGACAGGGAAGCGATTGAAAAATGTTTAGCGCGTGGATACGAATTTCCTGAGTTGACCGGGTGGATTAGGGCTGTAGAGGACGAACTGAATTATGTTTTGGATATGGAATTGAAAGAAACCGGCATACTGATGTCCGCATCAGATTATCATATATTTCGGAAACTTAAAAAGACGCGTAAAGAGGCGATGGAGTGGTATCTTTCCGTTGCAAGGGCGGCAATTGAACTTGGAATCAAACCCAGGTGTCATCTGGAGGACATCACAAGGGCTGATTTCTACGGATTTGTCATCCCATTTGTTCAACAACTCATGGACATCGCTCATGATAGCGGAGTGCCGATAAAGGTAAGGGCCTGCGATACGATGGGGTTCGGCATCACATACCCGGGTGCCAGTTTGCCCAGAAGCGTACCTAAATTGATATGGCACTTGAGACACGAGGGCGGTATTCCATCAGAACAACTCGAATGGCATGGGCATAACGACTTTCACAAAGTCCTCATCAACGGCGCTACAGCGTGGTTATACGGTTGTTCCAGCGTCAACGGCACCCTGTTAGGATTCGGTGAAAGGACGGGAAATCCACCAATCGAAGGGCTAATAATAGAATATATCGGACTGAGGGGCGATAATGATGGTATAGACACAACCGTCATCACCGAAATTGCCGACTACTTCAGAGACGAAGTCAAAACGCACATAGCCGCAAATTATCCGCTCGTTGGCGCTGAATTCAACACCACAAGAGCCGGCATCCACGCTGACGGTACTCTAAAAGATGAGGAGATATACAACATCTTCAACACAGAACTCCTCCTGAACCGCCCTCCTCATGTAGCCATCACCGACAAATCAGGGTTAGCGGGCATTGCACAATGGGTAAATAAACATTTAAAATTGACGGGCGATAAGATGGTGGACAAACGACATCCGGGAATATTTAAAATTTACAGTTGGGTTAAAGAACAGTACGAGGAAGTAGGTAGGACTACCGCCATATCCGATAAAGAGGTGGCTCGGCAATGTAGAAGGCACATACCAGAAATATTCATCCCACGACATACTTTCAATACATTGAAACAAAAAGCTGGCGAGATTGCGATAAAATTGATAGAAAGCGTAATTGATACGCCGGATATGACATCAATGGACCCAAAACACCAGGAACCCATCATGCAAAAGTTAGTGGACGAAGAACCATTTATCCAGTTCGCCTATGTCACCGACTTAAATGGTAACCAAACTACAAGACATATCACCCAAGTCTATGACAGAGCGAAATTCGAGAGTTTTGACTTTGGCGCCAATTTCTCCGATAGGGAATGGTTTGTCGAACCATTGAAAGACGGCAAACCCCACGTTATGGATTTTTATATCTCCAAAATCACCGATGAACTTTGCATTACCGTCTCAGCACCCATTCGAGATGCTACTGAACGCCCAGTCGGTGTCTTAGGGCTGGATATGAAATTTGAAGAACTGGTTGTTTTGTTAGAGGAAGATGCAAGCGAAGGAGATTGAATATTGAAGAATGATTTTCAATAGTCAATCCAATGACATTCGACAGACTTTCTGCACCCAAAGAAGGGCAAAAAATAGAAAAAAACGAAACTGAAATTTCAGTGCCGGACAACCCCATAATTCCTTTCGTTGAAGGTGATGGCATCGGAAGGGATATTATGAAAGCTACTCGCAGGGTTGTCGATGTGGCGGTCAAAAAGCCCTACGATGGGCGCAAAAAGATAGTCTGGCTTGAAATCTACGCAGGCGAGAAAGCGTTTCAGAAGTACGGTGATTTGTTTTCGTCGCTAAGAAGTGAAGGCTTCGCCTGCACTTCTCGGAATTGCGACGAAAACGATACACCCTGGCTCCCAGAAGATACCTTGAAAGCGATAGAACACTTCGTCGTTGCCATAAAGGGCCCGCTTAGTACCCCCGTAGGCGGCGGATACAGAAGTTTGAACGTTACAATGCGTCAGGCACTTGACCTTTTTGCGTGTGTCCGTCCTGTAAAATACATCAAGGGCGTACCCAGTCCACTCAAACACCCTGAAAAGATGGATGTGGTTATCTTCCGAGAGAACACGGAAGATGTTTATGCGGGTATCGAATGGCGACAGGGCGAAAAGGAAACTGATGAAATCATCTCATTTTTCAATGAGCGTTTTGGGGTGAATATCGCTAAGGATTCGGGCATTGGGCTAAAACCCATCAGCATAAAAAACACAAAACGTTTAGTCCGCAAAGCCATCAAATACGCCATCGAACACAACCGCACAAGCGTCACGCTGGTACACAAGGGCAACATCATGAAGTTTACCGAAGGCGCATTCAAAGACTGGGGATATGAAGTAGCGAAGGAAGAATTTCCAGCCCAAACCATTACAGAGAAGGAACTTGACAGCGAATGCAATGGCGAAATGCCCGGGGGCAAAATCTTAATAAAAGACAGAATCGCCGACAACATGTTTCAGCAGATTTTGACCAGAACTGACGAATACGACGTAATAGCAGCGCCAAATCTCAACGGCGATTATCTCTCCGATGCTTGCGCCGCTTGTATAGGCGGACTGGGAATGGCACCAGGTGCCAATATCGGCGAAGGTACCGCTCTCTTTGAAGCAACCCACGGCACCGCACCAAAATACGCTGACAAAAACATGGCTAATCCCAGTTCCCTTATCCTGTCCGCCGTAATGATGCTGGAATATCTCGGTTGGCAAGAAGCCGCTGATTTATTACAAAAAGCTCTCGGAGATACGATATTGCAGAAGCGTATAACTTGCGATTTGGAAAGACAGATGGAAAACAACGGAAGGCGGAAGGAAATAGTCGGCACCGCGGAGTTTGCGTCGGCAATCATAGAAAATATTACAAAGCAAAGACAAGAGGGGTAAGAGGCAACTGAAATCAATCCATTCTCCATACTTCCCTCTTCCTACGAAAGGAGGTGTAGCTCTGGTTTTATAACCAGACAGACAAATTGGCAAATCCAAAAAGAAGGACATCAAAGTCAAAAAAACGCATGCGAAGAAGCCATCATGCTCTTTCAAGAAGGCCCTTATCAACGTGTCCTAACTGTTCAGAAAGGGTTTTACCGCACAGAATTTGTCCCAGTTGCGGGTACTACAAAGGACGTCAAGTGTTTGAAGTAGAGGAAGAAGATTAGATGAAAATTGCTGTTGATACCATGGGCGGGGATAGAGCGCCTTCAGTGGTTATCGAAGGCTCACTCCTTGCCGCTAAAGAATACGAAATAGAACTCGCTTTCGTCGGCAAACCCGATGTTATAGAGCAGGAACTGTCGAAAAATGAAATTCCTGCTAACCTAAAATATGACATCGTGCCAGCTTCAGAGGTTATGGAAATGGATGAGCCTGGCATAAAAGTTCTAAGAGAGAAAAAGGATTCGTCCATAGCAGTAGCAATCAGACTAATCGAAACAGGGGAAGCCGTTGCAGCAGTCAGCGCAGGAAGTACCTCCGGCGCTGTGGTAGCCGCCAGAAGCATTTTGAAAACACTCAAGGGCATTAAACGCCCCGCAATAGCCACCCACATGCCCAACCGGGTTGATGTAACCGCCGTTTTGGATTCGGGAGCTAACGCGAATTGTACACCAAATGACTTAGTTGAATTTGCTGTAATGGGACAAATTTACGCGGAGGACGTCCTTGGGAAAAAACACCCGAAAGTCGGGCTTTTGAGTAACGGCACCGAAAGGTCAAAAGGCAATGAAATGACATTAAAAGCCCATGAACTCTTACTTGAAACACCAGTAAATTTCATCGGAAACGTTGAAGGTAAAGACATTGTAAGTGGGCGAGTTGATGTCGTCGTTTGCGATGGGTTTGTAGGGAACATACTTCTGAAAAGCGTCGAAGGTTACTGCACATTGATTCTGGATTCGATAAGAGAGGAATTTACCCGTGATATCAAGTCAAAATTGAGGGCGGCGTTTACCAAACCTCTGATGCGTAGATTAAAAAAGCGTTTTGACGATTCCGAATACGGCGGCGCTCCACTGTTGGGAATCAATGGTACACTCATCATAGCTCACGGGGGTTCCTCCGCCAACGCTATTAAAAACGCCGTCCGGGTTGCGTTTGAATCAGTTACTCAAAACGTAAATGCGCATATCGAAGCAAAACTCGGCGAACTTATGAGAAGTCCAAAAGACAATTAGTAAGGGCTAAGGGACTATAAGCAATTGCCTCTTGCCCTCTTACCTCCAGGTTTACCCTACATAGGGGTGAGCTTACAAAGGATTTATACATTAAAAGAAATGCTGAATGACCAATTATGAATTGGAATTATGAATGAGCCAAAAAGTGCAGGCAAAGCCTACACTTTTTGGCTCGCCGCCCGTAGCGAAGCGGAGGGGCTTCATCCGCTGATTTAAGGAATCAGACGGGGTTTCCGTGGTTAGGGTTGAACCCCATTAAAAAGAAAGAGGGGGTTTGGGGGCTTGGGTTGAGTAGGTTCGGAACGAAGTGGTGCCGGTTGAGTAGGCTCGGAACAGAGTGAAGAGCCGTATCGAAACCAAAAGGCTTGTCTCCCCCAAAATAGAGATGAATAGATTTTCAGCAATAATTGGTACAGGTTCTTATGTACCTGAGAAGGTACTCACAAATTTTGACTTAGAAAAGATGGTAGATACCAGTGACGAGTGGATACAACGTCGCACTGGAATAGCAGAGCGTAGGATTGCTGACAAAGATACAGCATCCTCAGATTTAGGACTTCGCGCAGCGCACAGGGCTATTGAAGAGGCAAAAATCAACCCGTTGGATATCGACGCTATAGTGGTTGCAACGATAACCCCGGATATGTTCTTTCCTTCCACTGCCTGTTTCATACAGAGCGGCTTAGGTGCAAAAAATGCCTTCGCTTTTGATATATTGGCTACCTGTTCAGGTTTTTCCTACGCTGCCGCCATCGCAGATGGATACATCAAATCCGGGATGTATCGTACCGTGCTGGTTGTAGCCACTGACGTTTTGTCCAAAATAACAGATTGGAAAGACAGAGGTACCTGTATACTTTTCGGCGACGCGGCAGGTGCGGCAGTGTTGCAGGCGACAACCGAGAAAAAAGGCATTTTAGCATCTTACCTCGGTGCCGATGGCGATTACTCTGACATCAACTTTCTTGCTATGCCAGCGGGAGGTTCACGGTATCCAGCAAGCCACGAAACCATAGACGCTCGAATGCACTACATAAAAATGAACGGCAGAGAAGTGTTCAAGTTAGGTGTCAGAACAATGGCGGAATCTGCCCTTCGCGCTCTCGAAAAAGCACAGTTGACGATTGACGATGTTGACCTATTTATTCCCCATCAAGCAAACATCCGCATCATTGATGCAGTAGGCGAAAAACTCGGAATGCCGACAGAAAAAGTCTACATCACCGTCCACAAATACGGCAACACCTCAGGTGCTACAACCATAGTCGCTCTTGATGAAGCCAGAAAAGAAGGAACCCTTGGAGAAGGAAACATCGTGTTGATGGCAACCTTCGGCGGGGGATTGACATGGGCAGGGACAGTCATAAAACTTTGAAGGCAATTTCAGTGAAGTACTTATGGAAATACAAACGCTGTATCCCTTATATCGCGGTCTGCCGATTATTCCATCCAAAACAGCAGGTAGGGAATTGTTAGAACTTGGACTAGATTTGTTTGATGTTCAAGAAATCTTGGAATACGGATACGATTGTGCAATTAGTAGAAGAAAAGAAGGCGTTCTTGAAAAGTGTGTAGATAAAGGGCGCAAGACGACTAAAGTCGTCGTGGCTAAATCTTATAATTACTCTATGCAACAGGACGTTTGGTTGGTAATTCATGCCGGGGAATTTTCGAGACGTAAAAGATGAGGTGTTAAATTATGGCAGAGGGGATAAGATGTCATAGATGCGGTAAAATAGCAAAACCTGCGAAGGTTGAATTCAATGGATATATTATAGATGGGTGGAGGTGCGAATGTGGGGAAGAATTTTTGGACCCGGAACAAAGCCAGCGAATTTTGCTTACAAATAAGCTGAAACAACAATTATTTTCAGCAGAAATAACCCAGTTAGGCAGTGAACTTGTCCTTCCTATTCCGAACGTAATAATCAATGCCCTAAAACTCGGCAGCGGAAGCAAAATGAGTATTAGTTTCCAAGATATGGAGCATATTATACTTTCACCTGAAACATTGGAAACATAGCTGTGTTATCATTAACTAATAGACTAAAAATGCAAAAACTATCATTCATATTTCCCGGTCAAGGTTCACAGAAGGTTGGCATGGGTAAATCATTGGTAGAGAATTATCCCGTTGCTAAAAAGACGTTTGAAGAAGCCGATGACATTTTGGGGATGCGTCTCAGCCAACTTTGTTTTGACGGGCCAGAAGATGAATTACGTCAAACAGAAAATACTCAGTTAGCAGTGCTCACGCATAGCATAGCAGCTTTTCGCGTACTCCAAGACGAAGGAGTATCCCCGAATTTTGTCTCTCACGATGGTATACACCCGTTCAAGACAGAGACAGTTGTAGCGGGACACAGCCTTGGCGAATATTCTGCACTCGTGGCATCTGAGGCGTTGCGATTTTTTGACGCGCTCAATCTTGTCTTCCTTCGCGCACAGTTCATGGCAGATGCTTCAAACAAACAGCCATCTGGTATGGTAGCGGTTATCGGATTGGACGAAAATAAACTTGCCGAAATCTGCAAAGAAGCCAGTTCCGCCGGAATAGTCCAAATAGCAAATTATAACTGCCCCGGTCAGATAGTCATTTCAGGGGAGTTCCCGGCTCTCGAAAAAGCCATTTCCCTTGCGCAAAAGGCGAAAGCTAAAAAATGTATTCCCCTTCCTGTAAGCGGTGCCTTCCATTCGGCTCTCATGAAACCCGCAGAGGATAATCTGCGTAAAGTTATCCAAGATGTGCCGATTGCCAAACCTGAGATAAAGTTTATTGCAAACGTAACGGGCGATTATGTTTATGAGCCAGAGAGAATCCGAGAACTTTTAGTATCCCAGGTAACAAACTCTGTCCAATGGGAACTGTCAATCCGCAACATGATAGGAGATGGAATAACAAAGTTTGTCGAAATCGGACCGGGGCGTGTTTTGTCGGGGATGGTACGGAGAATAAATAGAAAGGTAGATGTTTTTAACGTTG
>CAZRLY010000159.1:0-14451 GCA_964601015.1 uncultured bacterium | reverse complement strand
CCATTATTTTACCCTATCCTGTGATAATATGTCAATTATTTTTTGCATTATCCACCGCTATTATGTAAAATCCGTTTTAAAAGTCAAGCAACTGACCTTTAGGTATTAGCTAATGAAACATCAATGCCATAAGGTTTCAGAAGTACCTCCCGTAAAAAATGTCAAGCTATCTTCACATTCAAATTCAAGCATTTTGAAAAATCCCTAATTTTGTTGACATGAAGCTGAAAAATTGCTAAAATTGTTTTAGAATTGTCTGCGTTGTTGAAGGAAAACTGAGTAGGTGGGTGACCAAGTGAACGAATATCTGAGGAAGGTGAGATAATGTCATCTCATGATTACCAGAGAGGTACTCAAGACAGAAATAGATAAAGTGCAGGATGAATATTTAGAGAAAGGAGAACGGCAGTCTAAAGTTTTCGCCGCAATTCCCAGTTTGCGTCGTAATGTTCCAAGTTTTCGCCGCAATTCCGATTTAGCGGCGAAAACAAATCCGATTTAGCGATGAAAACAAATTCCGACCCGACTGATTCATAGAATCAGTCGGGGACTCCGCCGTAAGGGAATATGAAACAAAGCAAAATCTCAGCATCTATAATGTGCGCTGACTTGCTTAATTTAGCCGAACAAGTTCGATATTTGGAAGAGGGTGGAGCAGATTATCTGCACTTCGATATTATGGACGGGCATTTTGTCCCCAATTTTACTTTCGGTCCGGATATCCTGAAGGCGGTAGACAAGATAAGCACCCTTACAAAAGATGTACACCTCATGATAGAAAACCCAGAACTTTACATTCAGATGTTTGTAGATGCAGGGGGAGATATTTTGACCGTTCACGTAGAGGCCTGCACTCATCTTCATCGTACCTTGAGCCAAATCAGAGAAAAAGGTGCTAAAGCCGCGGTAGCTCTGAATCCTGCCACGCCTTTGGAAAGCATCGAATACGTGCTGGAGGATGTGGATATGGTGCTGATAATGACCGTAAATCCTGGCTTCGCCGGTCAGCGATTTATTCCTGCTATGGTGGAGAAAGTGGAAGAGCTTTCAAAACTGGTAGAGGAAAGAGGATTGAACATCGACATTGAAGTAGACGGCAACATCAATGAAAGAACAATAAAACTGCTAAAAGCGGCGGGTGCTAACGTGTTCGTGGGCGGCAGTTCAAGCATTTTCCAACCGGGCGCTGATATTGCTGCGACAACTAAGTTAATGAAAGGGCAAGTCGGACATGGATATTGATACCATCCGTATGATGGTTCAAAATGGCTTGTATCGCATCAGCAAACATTGTAGACAACGCATGAAAGACCGGAACATCAATGTAGAAATGATTGAGAAAGCCATTGCAACCGGTCGGATTTGCGATGAGCGTCCAAGGAGAAAACCCCATCCGACTTGTGTTGTTGAAGGATATATCGAAGATGCGATGAGAAATCTCTACGTTGTCTGCGGGGTTGGCAAAAATGTTGTTTATATTACTGTGGATTGGAATGTGCCCCGTTCTTGGGGGTAAAGAAGGAGAAGAAGGAGGAGATTTTAAAATGGCTATTGAAAAAGGTGAATGTGATTTCTGTGGAGGCCACCTACAGGATGCCGTTGTTGAATATGAGACAGATAACCATCCAAAATTAGGCACTATCATTCTTCATAATGTGCCTGTGAAGAAGTCTCTTGATTGTTCAGAAGTATATTATCCGGCTCAAGTTATGCAAACAATAGAAAGAGCATTAAAAGGGGAAATTTCCCCGCAAGCAACCGTGACTTTTCCACTCTTCGAGCTTTTTGATAAAGAAAATAACCAGTAAACCGTAGGTTGACCAAACGATGGAAAATTACAGGCATTCCTTAAACACGCTCAATCGGGATTGGCAAATCCCGATTATTCCGTTGGATTTGCAAATCCCCCCTTACCCCCCTTTTGGAAAGGGGGGAACCCAACGGGAGCATTTGCGGAGTACTGATATTGAAAACTCATAATTCCTATCATCCTTCCAATTTTTCCCGCAAAATTTTATTGACCAGTTGCGGATTAGCTTTGCCCTTGGTAGCTCGCATTGCCCTGCCGACTAAAAATCCTATCGCCTTCTTTTTACCAGCGCGATATTCAGCAACGGGTTCCGGATTATCCGTTATGACTTGCTCTATTAGTTTTTCTATTTCACTTTCGTCGCTGATTTGAGCGAGCCCTTCCTCTTTGACCACTTGTTCAGGCGTTTTGCCGGACTCGAACATCTTCTCCAAAACTGTCTTGCCTATTTTTCCGCTGATGGTATTGTTTTTAACCATCTTTATCATATCACTCAGGTGTTGTGGAGTTAGCTTGCACTCATCGATATTCTGCCCAGACTCGTTTAACAAACGTGACAAGTCAGTCATAATCCAGTTGCTGACTGTTTTTGCATCGCCGCTGAGTTTTACACATTCTTCGTAGTAATCCGCCATCTGTTTTGTTTGCGTCAGGACGTTAGCATTATGTTCGGGTATCTGATAATCTTTGACAAAACGTTTTCTACGAACTAACGGCGGTTCCGGTAGAGTCTCACAAATCTCCTCCACCCACTCCGGCTTAACTTCTATCGGGACTAAATCGGGTTCGGGGAAATACCGATAGTCGTGTGCTTCCTCTTTCATACGCATGGAGCGTGTAGTACCTCTTTCCTCATCGAAAAGCCGGGTTTCTTGAACCACCACACCGCCTTCATCAACGAGCTTTGCCTGTCGTTTTTCTTCAAATTCCAAGGCCTGTTGAATGAATCGGAAGGAACTCATATTTTTCATCTCTGCCCGGTTCAAAAGCTGTTGACTTCCAATTGGACGAATTGAGATGTTAGCATCGCAACGCAAATTGCCTTCTTCCATTTTGCAATGGCTGATGCCCAAATATTCCAGAATCTCCTTGACCGCGCGCATGTATGTAATCGCCTCTTCGGGAGAACGCAAATCAGCTTCGCCAACAATTTCAATCAACGGCACACATGAGCGATTGAAGTCTACATAACTGGTGTTAGCTTTGTCACTAACCCCGTCGTGGACTAATTTACCCGCATCCTCCTCTAAATGAACCCTCCTGATGCCGCAACGTTTTATATCGCCATTGAATTCGTAGTCCACATAGCCATCATGAGAAAAAGGCAAATGCAGTTGGGAAATCTGATAACCTTTTGGTAAATCGGGGTAGAAGTAATTTTTTCTGTCAAATTTGCTAAATTCTGCGATTTTGCAGTTCATAGCCAGAGCCGCTCTGATGGTATATTCTAAAGCTCTTTTATTTAATACTGGCAGAACCCCGGGCATGCCCAAACAAATCGGACACGTCTGCGTATTGGGCTCTGCACCGAAAGTAGTTTTGCAGTTACAAAATAATTTGCTGTCAGTGGATAATTCGGTATGTATTTCTAAACCGATGACGGTTTCATATTTTCCTGGCATTTTTGTACCTCGCTAATAAATCAGGATTTTCTTCGTCGCTTTTTTCTCTTCAGAAACTTGGGACTTTTGAAAAGGATTCCATCAAGATAAAGATGGCTGGCATATCCCAGCACAGCAGCTATGTAAAACGGTAAACCACTTAGTTGCGTATAATCGGGTTGGGCGATGTCATTAAAATTGTTTAGTTTAAGGTTATCTAAGTTTAGATTGCACATCGGAACTAACAGAAAAATTCCAGGTAGAAGAAACATCGTTATCCATGAATGTGTCCAACCTCTGTGTTTGCCAATCAAGGGCATCATTGCAAAAAGCCCTAATATAGCTGAAATATTAATGTATTGTCTCTCGCCTCGATAGAAACCTAAGTACATTAAAATTATGTTCAGAACTATAAAAATCCTGTAAAATATTTTTTGACCTTTGCTTTTGATGTCCACATCAGGCCAAAGTCCGGCTAACATAGCTGTTAAAAAACACAGGGCTATTTGCCAAATATTTAGAGAAATAATGGGTACCTTGCTCACATCCCAATGCTGCCAAAATTTTAAGGTTAAGGTAACAGCTAACGCTATGACAAAAAAAACACTATAAGCTACGATACCACCTAATCGGTGTTCTGTACCTCCCACAAATATTACTCACTTTCTAAGAATTTTCTTGTTGTTACTCGCTAAAAAATCACAAAATTTTTAGTGGACGGGCGGAGAAAGTCCGCTACGAATGGGAATCCAGATGTAGAGTCTGGACATTTTTGAACCTTACCTGAATTTAGTTTAGATGATAACATTCATGAATTTTTTTGTCAACTATAAATTGCGGTTGCCGTTTTTCAGGGCAATATCTTATTTCATAGAACTGCGGATAACAACCTGCTTTGATTAAAAAGTGGCTTATAGGACGAAAAATATGAAAGGTTTAATCTTAGCCGCTGGAGGCGGCACACGTCTCCTACCCTTTACACAAACAACCCCTAAACCCTTGATGCCGTTAGTTCACACAACGTTGCTTGAACACAATCTTGATAAGCTCTGTGCAACTGGCATTGAGGAGGTAGTCATTGTCATACCCAAAGATGCGCAGGCAGTTTTTGAAGCTGTGATAAAACCGCGCTACCCAAACATTAAAATTGATTTTGTTCAACAGATGGAAAAACTGGGGACAGCGCACGCGGTCAGCGTGGCGCAACCTTTTATTGGGAATGAGAATTTCTTTCTCGCCTATGGAGATAACGTCAGCCGATACCCGTACAATCAATTGATGGATGCACACAAGCGGAATGAAGCCGTTGTTACTATGGCGTTGCGCGAAGTAGTTGACCCAACGAAACATGGAGTGGCGGAAATCGAAGGGGATAGAATCGTCAGATTGGTCGAGAAACCTGAGATTCCGCCGTCAAATCTCACCTTTGCTGGCATGTGTATCTTTGAGCCGGTCATTTTCGATGCAATTGCCCAAACCCCAAAAAGTCCACAGGGAGAGTATTTCCTTCCCGATTCCATTCAGATTTTGATAGATAAGGGCTACAAGGTTAGTTATGATAAGCTCGCTCATTGGCGTTTGAATGTCAACAGCCACGAACAACTTCTGGCAGCGAACGTGGAAATGCTGAAAGATACTCCCCAATATTCTACTGATGGACTAAATTACATCATCAATCCTCCAGTCTACATAGGCGAGAACGCCAAAATTGGGGAACACAGCATAATTGGACCAAATGTTATACTCTGCCGAAATTGCTTTGTCGGTAGGAACGTCAAGCTGAAGAATGCAATACTATTGGAAAATGCGAACATAGACGATGGGAATACAATTGTTGACGCTATCGTGGGACAGAACGAACAAGTGAGATTGTAAAAAGTAATGAGTAATAAGTAAAATAATTACTCTTTACTTTTTACTCTTTACTATATCAAACTTCAATAATCTGTCCATCATACGCTAAATCGGTATTTTGTGGTACTTCCACATTGTTTTCCTTGCACTGTTCCCTAAAATGTCTGTGGTCAAGCCTGTGCATGATGTGGGTAAAATAGGCTTTTTCAGGTTGCAATTCGTTCACAATATCCACGGATTCGCCAACGGACAGATGGGTTGGATGGCGAGGATTGAAGCTAAGGGCGTCTATGATTAACACATCCAGCCCGTGAAGCAACTCTTTCGAGTCTTCAGGGACGCGTTTTACATCGGGGATATATGCCACGCCATTGATGCGATATCCAAGGGTACTCACAACAGCATGCTCAACGGGTATCGGGGTAACCTCGAAGCCGTTGAGTTCAAACCTCTCTTCTACAACATGGGGCATCAAATGCCCAATGCCCCCGCCTTTGAACCTGTCTTTATCGAACATATAATCATTATTTCGCTGGATGATTTTGATAGTTTCAGCCGGCCCATAGATGGGCATATCCATACTCTGTTTTCTGCATGGCATTACTAAGTCATTCACCCCGCTAATGTGGTCAGCATGGCAATGTGTAAACAACACAGCATCAATCTGGTGAATTCTGTTCTTATCAATCTGGTCAATAAAATTGGGGCCGACGTCAAATTGGAAATGATGTTCGTCGTTTTCAATATGAATCGAAGCCCTCGTTCTGCGGTTCTTTGAGCCAATAGTTCTAGCATCCTCGCACACCCCGCAATCGCACTTGTACTCTGGCACACCTGTCGAAGTCCCTGAACCGAGAATGGTGATTTTCATGCTAAACCTCCGATAAAGCCCGCCGACTTCGTTTTACGGCGACTTCGTCTTACGGCAAATTTTTCTGCGGTTCTATGATACCAGAGAGAGAAGAGAAAATCAAGAATTTCTTCTAACTTTTACGTCCTTTTTGCATCTTATCAATCAGTAGGTCGAAATTCCCGTAGCGAAGCGGCTTTTCAGATTTCGATTTCTGTTGGTTTCGATACGTCGTATCGAAACCAGTTCGGAACGAAGTGGTGCTGATTTTGGAAAATCAACCTACAGTGTGAGGTACTCATTATGCCAGTGAAAGAACCTGATGGAACGCTTATCAGTCGCATTTTAGAAGGGGACTCCGGAGCGTATGACATCCTGGTGCGGAAATATCAGGGCGCAGTCTTCGGGCTTGCCTATCACTTGGTGGGCAACCGAGAAGACGCCGAGGATTTGGCACAAGAAGCATTTCTTCAGGCTTATCTGCATCTGAATCAACTGAAAGAACGGGATAAATTTGCCAGTTGGCTGAGACAGATTACGGCAAATTTATGCAGGATGTGGTTGCGTCAAAAAAGGGGGACGTTCATCTCATTGGAAGAAATCAACGAAGACGGAACTGTATTCCAACACCAGGAGGCTTGCTCAAATGAGTTCCACGACGCTGTCATGAGAGCTATTCATACGCTACCTGAAGAAAGCCGGCTAATTTTGACATTGTACTATACGGACGGGCTTTCTTATCGGGAAGTCGGGGATTTTCTTCAATTGCCCCTGAGTACCATCAAATGGCGGTTGTATGACGCCAGAAAAAAACTCAAAAAGGAAGTGATAAAAATGGTAAAAGAGGATTTGAAAGCGCAAAAACCGGAACTCAGCGAAAAGGTGGCACAGAAGCTAAGTGACGAAATTATGGGGGCTTTTGGACGAATGTCCCGCCGCATAGGCGAAGGCGAGCGCGGGATAGTGCAAATCAACAGGCGAACTATTACCCAGACAGGCGGTAGACAGTGGGTTAAAGTAGTTTGGGACGCCCCTGTGTTCCAGCCAAGCGGCAGGATAGTGAGCAATCCAGAGTTCTGGCGACTCGCTACGGAGGAGGACGACGCCGAGATTAAAGCGGAGAAGGGCGAGAAGGAGATGTGGGATTCCTTTGCGTATACATATCTCTTGAAAAAGAGGGACGGTGGACCGGTTAGCCATTCTGTGAACGTTTACGCTTACCATGACAAACAGCCTACCCTTGATGATAACGGCAAACCTGAGGTTGCCTATATTCCAGTTTCTTTTGGAGGAGATTTTCTGGAAGACTTGAAGAAAGTGGGGTTTGAAAAGATAGCTCAACGGGAAATACCTCATCTGCGCATGGGACACCGATGGGTAAATTCGAATCTCTTCAAAACTGTAATTCAGCATCAATTCAAACATGAGACGGGAAGGGACATCTATTTGGAAGTCGGCATCCCAACTACCCAGGAGAAATTCCTTGAGTTTAGTCCCGGCGAGGGAGGGGTTACGCACAGTGGCGTTGGCTTCAGGAAGGCGTACACATTCTATCCGTATACAGAGGAAAACGGCGCGGTCACTGCGGTTTGGGCGCACACAGGGCAATACATCTCCCTCTATTGTCCGCTGGGATTTCCGGTTCTGCAGGGGGCAGATACCGTTGAGAAGAGAGAGGAAGTGCTTGCCATTACGCGGGTGGTGGAGTCCTTTTTCAACGTCGTCGCTGACCGGTTGGATTATCCCCCTGCGCCGCCTGAACCACAAAAGCGGAAGAAGCGGATGGAATACAAAGTTGACTCGACTGATTGGCACCGATGGCGGGATTTGCATGAGCGGCAAAAAGAGTTGGGACGCTGGCGCGAAGTTGACCCGAAGGAAGCGTATCGAAAGTTGAAGGAAGATCCGCCGAAAGAAGGTCATTTTAGTGGAGCGTTTTACGGACTCCGGTTGAAATTTGCCGAGGCACGAGCTAATGCGTTTCCTATCAGTCCTCCCGAACACGCCTCCGCCAAGGATATCGGGGAAATTGACCTGAGCGCTTTAGGATTCAAACTTGTATCCAGTGAAACAAAGGATGCGAGCATGTTCGGCGTGTTATCTCTGTCTCTGCCGGATAACTCCGTTCATTTAGAATACCGCGGACCGAGGGGAAAGAAGGCGAGTATCGACTTAATCAAGTTTGATTCCTACGGAGAGGCGGGTGAATTTTACTGGACTGCAAAACAGCAGGGTACCTCTTGTTCACTCAATTCTGACCACCCGTATTCGCCGATGAGGTTATTCCGCTCCCCTATCCGCCCCAATCGCCATGTCAACGCCATCTGGGGAGATAAAAAGTGGATAATGAATATTCGCATACCCATAACCAAACCTGGCACCGAGAAAAGCAGGAGTTGCCCGCTGAAAGAGGAAGAACTCCGGGAAGAGATAGCGGGACTGTTGCTATCCCACTTTGCTAAGTAAGTGCAAAGGAGCGAAAATAAACCGAGTTATTCGTATCAACTTAACAGAGCGAACGCCGGTTGAGTAGTCTCGGAACGAAGTGGAGAGACGTATCGAAACCAAGTGAGCGTTGGTCGGATGCTTTGACCGCTCTCCGCTTGGTTTGGTTTCGATACACCTTCGGCACTCAACCCGGCGGATACGACACTTCGTGTCTACTCAACCGGCACTGCGGACTATTCGATTGGCGTTTAAAACCATATTCATTCCTTAAGTTGATGCGTATGGAGCGAAAATAAACCGAGTTTCTGCAAGAAACTCGGTTTATTCCACACAAACACAATTTTTATGAAACGTTTTACAAACCTCCGGGTCAAATAGGTAATGAAACTGCTAATCGGGAAGGAATTTTTAAGGCGAAAGTAAGAATTCATCATGGCTCTACTACTTTCCCCTTTCGCCTTTCCCCTTTCAGAGGGGGGGATGATAGTTTGCAGGCTGCCGACGCCGCTGATGAAGATGCGCAACTTGTGGCAAAAGCGCAAAATGGGGATGCATCCGCTTTCGGGGTGCTTGTGGGGAAGCATCAGGAGCGGATTGCGCGTTTGGCACAGCGTATTTTATCTTCAACGCGCGACATTGAGGATGTCACGCAAGAGATATTCCTGCGCGCTTATCTCGGACTGGATAGGTTCAGAGGGGAATCCACTTTTGGTACATGGCTGACGCGCATCTGCATCAACTACTGTGCCAAGCAGCGTCGGAGGCGGACACCCAAGCAAATTTCACTTGAGGAGTCGGATTTAGCTGAATCTCTCAGCAACCCCAGAACAATGCAACCCGATGTTCAGATAGAACGGCGGGAACGCGACCGACAAATTAGCGAGGCGGTTGACAGTCTGCCTTCAAAATATCGCCTTGTCGTCGTTTTGCGTTACTTTGAAGGTTATTCCTGCGAGCAAATCGCTCAGATATTGGACCGGCCTGCAACAACCATTCGCACCTGGCTGTTCAGAGCGCACGCCCGATTAGCCAAAAAACTACAAACGTATTTTCAGCCACTATATGCGAAGGGAGATGAGTCCTGTGAGGTGTAGACGTTGGCAATCTTACTTAGTTGGTTTAGTCGAAGGCACATTGGAGAAAGAAGCACAAGGTGAAGTAGAAGAACACTTGGAAAAATGCGTTCGTTGTCAACGATACCTCCAGCAATTGCAGATGAACTATCAAATGCTCGCTACTTACACGCCACCTAAATGCCAAACAACGCTGGATACTTTGCCTAATAAGATAGATGATAAAATTCTTGTAGCCCAATTTAAAGTCGGTGACCAAAATGCGTTTAGCAAGATTATGAAAAAATACAATGTGCGCATATTCAGTTATGTCAGATACAAGGTAAAAAACTATGAAGATGCGAAGGATATAACCCAAGATATATTCGTAAAGGTATTCAAAGCACTCCCCAATTGGGAACCTAAGGCTACTTTTCAAACCTGGCTATATACGATAGCCCGCAACCGGTGTATTGACCACTTTCGCGCCCGCTCAAGACGTACAACTTATTCTCTTGATGATGATGAACAGATTGATATACCCGTTGCTACCGGTATTCGTAGCAACCCAGAAAAAATAGCGCGGGAAGGAGAGATAGGAATGTATATTAGAAATGCTTTATCCCAACTGTCCCCAAAGCAAAGGGATGTTTTTACTTTATATCACTACGAGGGATTGCAGATAAAGGATATAGCAGAAGTGCTGGGCATATCCGAAGGAACCGTCAAAGTACACCATCACAGAGCAATGAAAAAACTCAAAGAAATCTTAGAACCGGTGAGGGATAAACTCTGATATGCTAAAACCCTCCAAAAATAATGTGGTGTTGTGCAGAAGAAACCGAGTTTCTCAGAGAAACTCGGTTTCTTTCCTCTACTGGATCGAATTACCGTTTTAGCGAGTCAATGGCTTTCTTGATACACTCTATAGCACCTTTAATATCTCCCCTGTCAAAATACTCCTTGGATTTTTCATCAAGCCGTTTTGCTTTGCTCACATCAATTCCCTCAACACTCCTTTTTTTCATCAGTCGGTGAAGTTCATCTATTTTGCGCGACAGTTCATCCACAGCGTCTTTCGGCGGGGGTTGAGGTATTGTATTCTCCACCGCTTTGCTGGTTTCAGTCAAGAACTTTCTTATCTCATCAACCCGCTGTGTTTGGAGTGGGCGTCCTGTTTGAATCGAGCGTCGGATTTCCTCATGGATGCGACGGAGTTCTTGAAATGCTTTTTCCATTTTCTTGCCTTTTTCCCCTCCCAATCGCATGCCCAAATCTTTGAAAACCATCATCGTTTTTTCTAACACTAATGCGCTCTCTTTCACATCTTTGGTGAGCAACTCCCCTGCTTTTGACAACCGGCGGGACAGTTCAGGAGACGGAAAACCTCTTCTGCCTCGCGGACGACGCGAGCGCGGTATGAACCCCCTCCTTTCTCCAGCAAGCTGCGCTTTTACGGATTCTATCCTCTCCTTAACAAACGGCTTCAGCCCGTTGACTACATCCCCCCCGCGTGGGTCAAAACGCCTTGCTTGAAGGTCAAATTCAATGCTCCTTTCAAAATCCTCAGTCGAATACTCCTTCCACATATCTTCCCTCACATCCTTTTCTATCCTGTGATAGAGGGCGTCAATTTTGCTACACATTTCGCCTTCCGAAAATGTCCCGTTTATGAGAGTTTTTATCTCTTCAATGTAACTTTCTTTGAACTCAGGAACGGCGAGGATGCGTTCGAGAAAAATTTTGGGTTTGGCGTAGGGTTCGTATATGTCCAAATTCACCATATCCTCAGCGCTACCCATCTTAAAATTGCCGAACGCTTCATTCACATCCCAGGGAATAAATTCAAACTTGCTTGTATCCGTGTTGAGGTAGAGGTAGAAGTTATGTCCCGTCCCCGCGTAACTGTCAAGATTTGCAAGCAACGTATTCACCGCAAGGTACGAAAGGAAATTTTCCACGTTAAAAACTCTCTTCATCACCTCTGGAAATTTCTCTTCTGGAGTCTCATTGACTATTTTGATGAACCTTATCAACTCCGAATAGTCAGACTCATTTTTGCCGAGTTTGAATTCGTAGCCTCTTGTGTATTCCCTTTGGTTGTCGCCCCTGTAGCGCAAAATGTCAGCCATCCCTTCACCTTTGAAGAGGTATCCGTCGGAATTTCCAAACCTATCTTCGAGAAACCTTTTGTCAACTTGCTCGACAACTGTGTAAAGCCCGATGTATTCCTCGTCATATTCGCCGGGGATTGTCAGATAGAGTTTGGCGAATGCGGTCCGCGAAGCAGGCACTTCCGCTTCCCTGAAGAGTTCATAAGCAAGCGTTTCTCTGAGGAGCGATGCGTCCTTAAATGCGTTGACGAAATTCAGTTTTTTGAAGCCGTGGAGATTTTGTGTTTTGTACTCGTCAAACTTAAATTTGTACGACTTTTTCAGTCCCCTTGTACCAAATGAGGAATTTCCCTTGAATCTGAGCCCAACATCTTTGTATATTTCGTCGCCAAATCTGATAACACATTTGACGTATTTGAAGGGGCGGTTCCACATCTGCAACCATTCATCGCGCCCAACGGTAATGTGGAATGAGAGAATCTCGTCGTTTGAGAAGACGAGCGCGTGGTTGGGCTTGTCTAGCGTTTCGTTCGCCTGTGACGTGTTCCCATCGTCACTGTCAAAAGACGCTTCTGCTGAAGAAAAAACGAAGCAGAGAATGATTATAATAACAGCAAACTTTTCCATTTTGATATTCTCCTTGAGGTTTTTATGTATCCTAAAAATTAAGGACAGGAATATCAATGACCTATCCCTGCCCTGCTATGTTTGAAGTGACATTATTTGAACGGTTATTTTTCTTGTTGCACTGAATCTTCCAGTTTCTAATGGATTGTGCGCCCTAAGCGTTTTACTTTTTAATACTACCCCATGTCGTTGCCAATTTCATAACCGAATCGACGGAGCAAGCAACAAACGGACATTCCGGGTCAAATGGGTCCGGCGGCTCAATAAGACTGAACCAAATCCGATTAATCCAAATTGGTCCATTTCCGTGAGAGGAAAAACGAAAATCAGAGCCATTTGCTCGATTTTCAAATTTACCATCTTCAATGTGCCATATATGGACACGCCACTTATCGGTGCCTTCGGGGTTCAGCATGTCAAAGGCACCATCACCAGCGCCGCGGAAAGCGCCGTTTACGGCACCGGCACCGTTGCTGTCGTACTGACAATCAATTTGCGCACTAGCAACGGAGTCGAAATACTCCATCACAATCCATGCCTCATGATTCCCGCCAACTAAAAAGCTGTCATCAATCTTGAAGTACATATGATTGTTCCCCGGCCCATTATATGGCCACGGGTTTTCCCGACAATCAACGCCGCCCTTATTAGCCGGCTCTGTGATGCCATCCGCTTGCTCTGACTGAGTCAAAAGGAGCCCTTTGTTTTCCTTCCCCAGGTCAACCCAGATGAAGTCTTCACCTTCTATAGGTTCCTTTGCAATTGCAAACATTGAAATCAGCAAAAGCTGAACCAGGATTAGAACCATAACGAAGGTAATTCGTTGAGACATATATACTCACCTCCTTCCAAACGCCCACGTAGAGCGTGTTCACAAAAACGTTAGCTTTCGACGTTTCAACTGTTGTAACATTTAGTCCAACTTTCCAACTTGATAAAATTTTGACCACAGGATGGTGCAAACGACAATTAAAACGGAGTGCGAATATCATATTTGCCAGGCTCAAGCACAGGCAACATCCCATCATCAATCATAGTTTCCAGAGGCGATTCCCTTGCTTCCAGTGGCATTCGCACCACGCCTCTGATGCGTAGAGATTCGGAGATAGCCATCATGATTTCCATCGTATACCGGGCTTGTTTGGCTTCGCCGCGGTGACTTTCAATTCTACCTTCCATCCACGCGATTAAATCGGCATATTGCGATGAAGTTTCACCGGCGGGTTGTACCTCCTGCCAGCCTGCTATCTTGTCGTTCAACAATAACAAACCGCTACGCCCAAATACGCCGCTTTCTCCAGTTTGAAACATTCCTTCAGTTCCGTAAACGAAAGCAGCAGGGACATTTGGACCAAACATATCGCTCTCGATTATTCCACGCGTACCGCCGGCAAAGCAGATTATCCCTGCACATCTATCTTCAACGCGATGTCTGTGCATGTATCTATCGGTATTCCGTTCAACCTGCCCTATTACCCATTCAGTCTCCGGGTCAAACAGGATGTATCGCATGCCGTCTATTGCGTGTGTGCTGTTATCAAGCAAACTGCTTGACATAGAACGGTAAACCAGCGTAGGCTGTCCGATAGCACCTTCTTTTATCAGCCTTCGCGCTTCAGTCCATAAGGGGTTGTATCTGTGTTGGTGTCCGATTACCAATTTCGTGTTGTTGTTCTCACACGCTTCAATCATCTCATCTGCTTCCTTCAAGCTCAAACACATCGGTTTTTCGCAGAGAATCCCTTTTGCGCCACTTTCTGCGGCGGCAATAGTCGCCTCCGCGTGGAACCCGGGCCAGGTGCAGACTGAGACGATGTCAAGTTCTTCCTGCTCCAACATCTTCCTGTAATCGGTATACGTCCTCGCGATGGAAAACTTCTCAGCGAGACTTTTTGCAACTTCCGGTTTCACATCCGCGCAAGATACTATCTCGACAGATTCCAGCGACTTGTATCCGCTGGAATGCGCGTTTGAAATCCTACCACATCCGATAATTCCAACTTTGTATTTTGGTTTCATGATAGTTACCTCCCCCCAAACCCCATACGCATCAACTTAAGCCTATGAATCAATTCAAAGGCTAAAAGCTGTAGCG